>NC_012034.1:1122500-1457500 GCF_000022325.1 Caldicellulosiruptor bescii DSM 6725
GCTGTGTTGGAGTTCCTGAGATGATAATTGAGGTTGTGTCACAAAATAATCCTGCACATGATTATATTCGAAAACTTAATCTTTACACTCAATTTGGAGTCAAAGAATATTGGATTGTTAATCCATATGAACAAAACATTTTTGTGTATGTATATCGTCCAGAGACTGGATATTCATATCCAAAAGTCTACACTTTTAATGACAAAATAAAAGTTTCTCTTTTTGAAGACCTTATGATAGACTTTGCGCAAATCAAAGAGGTGTTATAAAATGCCTACCAAAACAAAAAAGAGAGGGAATAATGAAGGCAGCATATACAAAAGAAAAGATGGGCTCTGGTGCGGTCAAATCACCATAGGAAGAGATGAAAACGGCAGACAAAAGCGGCAGTATTTCTATGGCAAGACAAGACAAGAGGTTGCTGAAAAGATAGCAAAGACACTAAATGACTTAGCCAATGGAGTATATGTTGACCCTGCAAAGACAACGTTGAAAGATTGGCTTAACACATGGCTTTGGGAATATAAAAAGCAGACATTGCGACCTTCAACGTTCAAAGATTATTTGTGCTATATAGAAAGACATATAAATCCTGCCATTGGTCATTATAAGTTAAAAGATTTGAGACCTGAACATCTTCAAGCTTTGTATAATGCCAAATATCAAGAAGGTTTGAGTATAAGTACAATTAAGCAGATTCATACTGTTTTGCATTCAGCTTTAGACCAAGCTTTAAAGAATGGACTTGTCAACAGAAATGTTTCAGAGGCAACCACTTTACCAAAAGGCAAGCCAAAAAGAGAGATAAGGATACTAAGTTTAGAAGAACAACAAAGATTTATTGCAGCTTTGGAAGGGGAAAGATTAAAAACTGCGTTTCTTGTTGAGTTAGCAAGTGGACTTAGAATTGGTGAACTTTTAGCTTTGCGCTGGAAAGATGTCAATTTCAAGGATGGATACATTGAAGTTAGACGGTCTTTACAGCGTGTAAGGATTTTTGATGGAGGCAATTCTAAAAAGACTGCACTTGCTTTTCAAGAACCTAAAACAGAAGCAGGTAAAAGAATAGTGCCTTTGCCACCAGTAATAATTGAAGAGTTAAAACAGCACAGAAAAAAACAGTTAGAAGAAAAACTGAAAGCTGGAGCGCTTTATGAAGATAACGATTTAGTATTTGCAACAGAGCTTGGTACCCCAATTGACCCAAGAAATTTTGAAAGGCTTTTTTACAGAATTAGAGAAAAAGCGGGACTTGACAAGAGTGTCAATTTTCATGCATTAAGACACACATATGCAACAAGGCTTTTAGAAGCAAATGAACATCCCAAAGTTGTTCAAGAGCTTTTAGGACACAAAGATATTTCTACAACCCTCAATATTTATTCTCATGTTATGCCTGAGATAAAGAAAGCTGCTGCAATGAAATTAAACAGTTTATTTGAGAATATAAAAACAAAGGGTAACCACTCCTAAGAAAGTGGAGTAGTTACCCTAAAATTTTACAGTTTCTCGGGTAGCTGTAAGGTAGCTGTAGAAAACGCACTTGTTATATTTTACCTATCCTCAAATCCCTTGATTTTCTTGGAGCTCCATGGGGGATTCGAACCCCCGACCGGTCGATTACGAATCGACTGCTCTGCCACTGAGCTAATGGAGCGCGTATGACATATATGTCATATACAATTATAATATTCTTCTTGACAACAAATCAAGAGTTATTAATACTTTATTTTGTATCTTGGCTAAAGAATTTAACTTCAAAGGGAGTGAGCTTTTAATTGAAGAGCCTTGTTGATTGCATTCACTGCTACCTAAAACAGGCAGTTTCATGTATGGAGATGATAAAAGTTCCCGATGAAAAAAAGATAGAAGTGCTCTATAATCTCATGGATTTCATAAAAACTTTGGAGCCTTCTGACTCACCAGCGTATAACTCTTCACTTGTATTGCTAAAAACATATGAGTATATAAATAATCCAGACCCATATTATGAAGCGAAAAAATCTTCAAACAAATTGGCACTTGAACTGTATCCAAGAGTGAAAGAAAAGGTACAAACAGCTGATGATACTCTTTATGAAGCGTTGAAAGTTTCTGTTGCAGGCAATGTTATTGACTTGGGGATTCAGAGAGATTTTGATATTGATAAGGAATTAGAACACGCGTTTGATTTTGGATTTTGGATTGATGACTATCCTCTATTAAAGGAAAAGATTGAGAAGGCAAAAGATGTAGTGATTGTCGGTGATAATGCAGGTGAGATTGTGTTTGATAAGGTATTGGTAGAAATTTTAAATAAAATGGGAAAAAATGTTTATTACATTGTGAAGTCTAAGCCCGTACTTAACGATGCTACGTTAGAAGATGCAGAGGAAGTTTCTATGAGCAGAATAGCAAATGTTGTTGAGAGCGGAGCAGGGCTTTTGGGAGTTCCAAAAGACTTTATTTCTGAGCAACTCAAAAATCTTATATCTACTGCTGATGTGATTATTTCAAAAGGGCAGGCAAACTTTGAGACTGTGGATGACTTTGAAGATGTTCAACCCAATGTTTTTTATCTTTTGAAAATAAAATGCGAATACTTAGCCAAAAAACTAAAATTCAAGCAGGGCAGCTTGGTGCTCATAAATGGTGAGAAATTAAAAGAGAGAAAAGAGAAATATCTTTTAAAGTAAGACAAACAATATAAGTTTTATGAGGTTCTTCTAAAAAACTCAAAACTCTTTTTATCCTGCAAAAGTATATGAGAATAGTCTCCAACCTCAGTATTTTCAAAGAGCTTGTGACCTTCATTTTCGCAGTCATTACATGCGTCGTGTGGAATTACTATGGCTAAAACCCTATATCCCAAACAAAGAGAGTCTATTAATATTAGACCTGAGCATTTTTTGCAGTTCTTTATTTTTTCAAGCTGATTTTCTCTGAATCCCATTGTGTCATAATAAATGGATTTTTTTCTGACATAATAATCTTGATTTGCCATTTTGATTTTGTATTCTCTTTCTTCTTTTGATTTCCATATACTGTATACATGTTCACAAAGCCGTTTGATATAATCAGTTGTTCTTTGAGACTGTTTAAGTCTTTCAGGATTGTAATCAGGTTCTTTTATGTTTGAATAATCAATACCTGCAAGTGCAAATATTATACCTAAATTGACGTAAGGAAGAGCACTTTCAATAGAATACCCGCCTTCTAAAACAGAAATATTTGGACTTAACTTTTCTGTGAGTTTTGCGTATCCTTGTGCTGAAAAGTTCATGTTTGTTAGTGGGTCAGAATAATGGTTGTCCTGCCCTGCTGAGTTTATTATGATATCAGGCTTAAATTCTTCTAAAACAGGGATGATAAGATTGTCTAAGCAATATAAAAAGCCATCATCAGATGTATACGGTGGCAAGGGCAGATTCAAAGTATAACCAATTGCTGATGGTCCCCCTATTTCGTCAGTAAAACCAGTGCCGGGATATAGGGTTGTGCCATCTTGGTGCAGAGAAATAAACAAGACATCTTTGTCGTTCCAAAAGATATCCTGTGTTCCATCACCATGATGACAGTCAGTGTCTATTATTGCTATCTTTTTAATTTTATATTCTTTTCTTAAATATTCCACCATTATCGCCTCATTGTTTATAATACAAAATCCTCTGTCGCCATATGTTACTCTGTGTGCATGATGGCCGGGTGGTCGAATAAGAGCAAAGCCTTTCTCTACTTCCTTTGACAGAACCTTTTTAGCAATAGTTATTGCTGAGCCTGCAGCTATCTTGTGAGATACGGTAACAATTGAAGAAATAGTAGGAATGCAAAAATGGGTCATCTCTATATATTTTGAGTCAATCATTTCAGGATTGTAAATTTTTATATTTTCATAGTCAAAAAGTCCCTCTTCTTCTATCTGGTCAATTGTATACAAAAGTCTTTCTTCTCTTTCAGGATGCGTTGGAGAAATTCTCCAGTCAAAGGCAGGAAAGAGTATGAGTCCTAAACTATTTTTTGCTTTTAACATCTTGTCTCACTTCCTAAAAAATCAATCTCTCAAATTTAAAAGCTTGGGTTTTAACTGAGCTTTAATTCTAATCATTCTTCCACAGAATCTAAAATTTCTTATCATATTAAATGAACTTTCATCTACAATCTCTATATCGTCTTGATTTTTAGCTTCTCTGCACTCTAAGACCTTTTCAATTAAAACCTTCTTTGCCTGGTCAATAGTAAAATCTGCAGGAATATTATGATATATATTTAGCTCTGGAATTATCATTTTGCCTTGGATAGTGTCTGCAACTAAGTTGTACTCTTTTGAGATTGAGCCGATCGCACAACCAATTGCGTTTGCAACCATGTAATATTTCGGAACTTCAACTTTTATTTTAAACTTGTTCTCTAAATAAGGTTTTAAAAGCTGAGCTGGTCCACCAATTAGAATTATCTTCTGAGGTGCGAATTTTTCTCCATACAATAGCTTATTTATGGTATAAACTGGAAGATTATTGATGTACTCAATTCCCTCTTTCAATTTTTCTTCTATCATTGCTACTGCCCTGCTTATCACTAATTTACAAAAGTCTTCTTGGCTCATATTCAGCTGAGAAGATAAAGACTTTAAACGAACATTTACAGGACTTTCAGAGTGTGAACTTGAAAATTGAAGAACATCATGCA
The DNA here is from genome assembly GCF_000022325.1 of Caldicellulosiruptor bescii DSM 6725. NCBI lineage: Bacteria > Bacillati > Bacillota > Caldicellulosiruptorales > Caldicellulosiruptoraceae > Caldicellulosiruptor > Caldicellulosiruptor bescii. The sequence continues at coordinate 1,127,166 of NC_012034.1, forward strand.
AAGTAGCAAACTCATTTTTGTCCTGTTCATACCATCTTTTTGTTTCTGGTCCTATCTTAATTGTATTATCTACTATTTTAACAATACTTTCAGCCCCCAGCCCCACAGAACGTGAATATATTGATCTTACCAAAGTAGGATACTTTCCAATTTTTGCTCCATATGGTTCAAGAACAAGATTACCGTTTGACAAGAACGCAATGTCAGTTGTTGTTCCACCAATGTCAATTATGACTGCATTTTTTGCAAAATTAGATAAGACAAATCCGCCTTGAGCAGATGCAGCTGGACCTGAGAGAATAGAGAATATCGGAAAATTTTCAATATTTTGCAAATTTACAATTCCCCCATCTGGCTTTTGAATAAATATCTTCTCAAGAGGAATTTTTCTTTCTTGTGAAAATGTTAAAATACTTTTATAAAACATGTTAAATGTACTGTGGACTGCACAGTTCAAGTATGTGGAAAAAACTCTTCGGGGAAAGTTGAGTTTGCCAGAAAGTTTGTAGCCAACTGACATAAATTTAAAGTTGTATTCTTTAGCTGCCTCATACACAGCAAGTTCATGCTGTGGATTTCGAACAGAGAACTTGCCAACAATGCCCAAGTTTTCTATACCTTCTTGTTTAAAGCTATGCAAAGCGTTCTTTACGCTTTCGATATTTACTGGTTTTACCTCTATGCCTCTGTTATTTATATATCCATCTGCCAAAAAATTCATATCACCACACATCAAAAATTCAGGATTTGATCCAATACCGTTTTCTATTATCATTCCAACCTTATCTAAATTATTTTGAACTATTGCGTTTGTAGTAACGGTTGTACTGAGTGTTATTCTTTCAAGGTTCGAAATTATCTCTTTAGATATAAACTGGTTTAAACTTTCTAATACAGAGTCTATTAAACTTCTACCACGTTCGAATTTTTTAAATGCAACAACTTTTCCGTTTTCTATTGCCACTGTGTCGATGGTTGTACCACCAACATCAAGGCCTATTATCATTTTTAACTTCACCTTGCTTTTCAAAAGTATATTTTACTTCATCTAATATTATAACCCTTTCTTGATTTTATGGGTAAAAATACTTTAAAATAGATAGTAGTCAAGTAGGAGTTTTTATTTTTCTTCGAATAAAGATTTTTTTACAATAACATTGAAAGGATTGGTTGCATTATCATGATTAAAAGTATGACGGGTTACGGTGGATGTAAAAGAATAATAAATGAGAGGGAATACAGCGTTGACATAAGAAGTGTAAACCACAGATACTTAGAAATAAACTTGAAGATGCCTAAAGAGTTTATCAAATTTGAAAATGAGATAAAAAATGTTGTTTCGCAATATATTTGCCGTGGAAAGGTTGATATATATATTAGTTTTAAAAGCTTCAGCGAAAAAGACTACAGGATTATTCCTAACATAGGGATAATGAAGCAGTACTTGGAAGCAATAAATAGGGTTAGGGAAAACTTTTCGGAAATTCAGGACGATTTTAGCCTTTCGACTTTTATAAAACTTCCAGATGCCCTTGTGATTGAGACTGAAGAACTTGACATCAGTACTGTAAAGTCTGAGCTTTTGGATTGTATTGAAGAGGCACTTCAAAATTTAGATAAAATGAAAAAGATAGAAGGTGAAAATCTTAAAAAGGATATTCTGATGAGATTAGAAACCATCAGAGCTTTGGTGAGTAGAATAGAAGAGTATTCAAAGGATTTAGTTGAAAATTACAGAGAAAAACTTTACAAACGGGTAAGCGAATATTTCGATTTAAAAAACATTGATGAAAACAGACTTATGCTGGAGATAACACTGTTTGCTGACAAAAGTGATATAACAGAAGAGCTTGTGAGGCTTAAGAGTCATATAAGTCAGTTTGCTGAGTGTTTAGAAGCTGGAGGAAGTATTGGCAAAAAACTTGACTTTATAGTTCAAGAGATGAACAGAGAGACAAATACAATTGGCGCTAAATCTACTATTTTTGAAATCTCCCAATGTGTTGTAAGTCTTAAAGATGAGCTTGAAAAAATCCGTGAACAAGTTCAAAATATTGAATAGAGGTGAGTTTGTTTTGAGCAATAGCGGTAATATAAAACTGATAAATATTGGGTTTGGTAACATAGTTTCAGCGAACAGGCTGATAGCAATAGTAAGTCCTGATTCAGCACCTATAAAGAGAATAATCCAGGAAGCAAGAGAAAGAGGTATGTTGATTGATGCCACATATGGCAGAAGAACGAGAGCGGTAATAATAACTGACGCTGACTATGTAATACTTTCTTCTGTTCAGCCTGAGACTGTAGCACACAGAATTATAGAACCTGAAGAAGAGTTTGAAGAAGAAGACATTGAAGTTGAAGATGAGGATGACAAAAAATGAGAGAAGGACTTTTGATTGTGATTTCAGGGCCAGCAGGGACTGGAAAGGGTACAGTTGTTGGAAGGCTTCTTGAAAAAAATCCCAATATTAAACTTTCAATTTCCAAAACAACAAGAAAGCCAAGGCCAGGGGAAAAAGAGGGTGTGAATTATTTTTTTGTCTCGCGCGAGCAATTTGAAGAAGAGATTAAAAATGAAAGATTTTTAGAATATGCTGAGTATAACAATAACTATTATGGTACGCCCAAAGACTTTGTCTTTGAAGCATTGGGAAAAGGCTATGATGTAATTTTGGAGATTGAAACAAAAGGAGCACTTCAGATTAAAAAAGTATTTTCGGATGCAGTACTGATATTTTTACTGCCACCATCCATAGAAGAGCTTTACAAAAGACTTGTAAAAAGAGGCACTGAGTCGGAAGATGAAATAAGAGCAAGGCTTGAGATTGCCAAGAACGAGATAAAACTTGTGCCAGAGTATGACTATTGTGTTATAAATGATAATGTGGATGATGCTGCTGAAAAGATACAAAAGATTATTGAAGTTGAGAAACTAAAGAGTAGGAGATTTGATATACAAAGTTTTTTGAAGGAGTGAATGAAGAATGCTTTTGCGACCAGGGCTTGACGAGCTTTTAAAGTATGTGGACAATAAATACACACTTTCTGTACTTGTTGCAAAAAGAGCAAGACAACTTCTTCAGCAGGCACAAAAAAAGGTTGATATTACCAATTTTAACTCTGACAAGTATGTTACAATGGCAGTAAATGAAGTTGCTTCTGGGAAGATTTCTTACAAGTACGTAAAGCCGGTGAAAAAGAATGAGATTAAAAAATAAAAACGTATTAATAGGAATATGCGGTGGGATAGCAGCATACAAGGTATGCGAGCTTATAAGACTTTTAAAGAAAAATGAAGCAAACGTAAAGGTAATAATGACAAAAAATGCCCAAAAGTTTATAACTCCTTTGACACTGCAAACTCTTTCTCAGAACAAGGTTTATACAGACACTTTTGAGAGCGAATATTTCTACGATATAGAACATATCTCTCTTACAACATGGGCAGATATTCTTGTGGTGGCTCCTGCAACTGCAAATATAATTGGGAAATTTGCAAATGGTATTGCTGATGATTTGCTGACCACAACGTTTTTGGCATTTGACAAACCTGTGCTAATTGTGCCTGCAATGAATTCAAACATGTTCGAAAATGCTATTGTGAAGCAAAATATTCACAAGCTAAAATCGATTGGGATAAACTTTGTCGAGCCTGAATCAGGGTTTTTGGCTTGCGGTGTGTATGGCAAGGGAAGATATCCAGAAAATCAAAAAATATTGATTGAGATAGAAAAGCTTCTTTGCAGTCAAGACTTGGCAGGAAAGAAAGTTCTCATTACTGCAGGACCTACAAGGGAATATTTAGACCCTATCAGGTTTATTTCAAACAGATCATCTGGCAAAATGGGTTATGCCTTAGCTGAAGAGGCATACAAAAGAGGAGCTCAAGTTACAGTCGTCTCAGGTCCAGTGAGTATCAACACCTATGCTGACATAGAAATTATACACGTGCAAACAGCTTCTCAGATGTATCAGAAGGTAAAAGAGATTTACGAGCAGTACGATATACTAATCTTTTCTGCAGCTGTGGCAGATTATAGACCTAAAACTACGAGCCAAAACAAGATTAAAAAGGAAAACAAGGATGAACTTACTATTGAACTTGTTAAAAATCCAGATATCTTAAAGTTTGTGGGAGAGAATAAAAAACCGAATCAAGTAATCGTGGGGTTTTCAGCAGAGACAGAGAATGTTTTAGAGAACTCTCAAAAGAAATTAGAAGCAAAAAATGCTGATTTGATTGTTGCAAACAATGTGCTTGAAGAGGGTGCAGGTTTTGATGTTGATACAAACATTGTAACACTCATATCAAAAGAAAAGGTAGAAAATCTTCCGAAAATGAGCAAAAGTGAAGTTGCTAAAAGGATTTTCGACCATGTAGTGACTTACCTCTGCAAAATGTAGCAGAGGTAATAATTTTTAATGGATGGAGTTTGGGTTTTAAGATGATAGCTCAGGTTTGTATTAACTACCAGGACGCCAATGTTGATAAGGTATTTGATTATTTGGTACCAACACATCTTGAAAATAGCATTGAGATAGGGAAAAGAGTGTATGTAAGCTTTGGAGTTTCAAATAGAATTGTGGAAGGGCTTGTTGTTGGGATAAAGCAAACTACTGATATAGAGGAAAATAAGATAAAGTGCGTGCTTGCTGTAATTGATAAGTTTTCAATTGTTTCAAAGGAACAGATAGAACTTGCTTTTTCAATGAAAAATTACTATGCGTTGAATTTGGGTGAGGCTTTGTCACTTGTTATACCTCCTTTTGTGAGCAGCAAACAGATATATAATATCTGTGCAAAAAAGTGTGAAGAAAATAAGAACTTAGATGATGATCTAAAAGAACTGTATGAAAGTATTTTGAAAAAACCTGTAAGCATAAATTCAAAGCTTGTGAAAGAGAACAAAGAAAAAATAGTAAAACTCTTTTTGGAAGGGCTTTTGGAGTTTGATTTAAAGAATTTTGATACAAGAGAAAATACTGAGAAAAATCTGCCGCGGGTAGAACCAGAGTTTAATTTAACTGAAGAACAGAACAAAGCCCTAAATAATATAATCTCTGCGTTTGATGAAGGAGGATACAGAAATATTCTCTTATTTGGAGTCACAGGAAGTGGGAAAACAGAGGTTTATATAAGAGCGATACAATATGTAATTGAAAAAGGCAAGAGTGTCATATTTATGGTACCAGAAATCTCACTCACACCACAGATGATAGAAAATGTTCAAAGTAGAATAGGCAACAAGGTTTTAGTATATCACAGCAAAATGAAAAGTATAGACAGGCTAAATAGTTGGCTTGCTGCCAGAAACAAAGAGGCGGTTGTGGTGATTGGTCCGCGATCAGCAGTTTTTGCCCCTGTCAAGAACCTTGGTCTTATAATTGTCGATGAAGAGCATGAACCAAGCTATAAATCTGAAAAATCGCCGCGGATAAATGCTGTTGAGGTTGCCCAGATGAGAGCTAAAATTAATAATATACCCATTATACTTGGCTCTGCAACTCCATCTATTGAGCATTATTATTATGCTAAAAAAGGAAAGTATTCTCTTTGTACATTGAAAAATAGAATAAACAAGACCCTGCCAGAAGTTTTGATTGTTGATATGAAAAAAGAAATCTTAGAAGGTAACAAGTCCATTTTTAGCAGGCTTTTACTTAGTGAAATAGAGAACAACTTGAAAAAAGGGGAGCAGGTTCTCCTTTTTTTAAACAGGAGAGGTTATTCTCCAATTGTTATATGCCGTGAGTGTGGCTACGTTTATATGTGTAAAAACTGCAGTATTTCACTTACATACCACAAAGAGGGGTATTTGAAATGTCACTACTGCGGGTATAAAGAGGAATATAAAGGTGTGTGTACAAAATGTAACAGCAGGTATGTCAGACAATATGGTAGTGGCACCCAGAAGATAGAGGAAGAGATAAAAGCGTACTTTAAAGATGCAAGGGTTTTGCGTATGGACAGTGATACAACTTCAAAAAAAGATGCGACAGAACAGATTGTGAAAAAGTTCAGGGAAAAAGAGGCAGATATTCTTGTTGGTACGCAGATGATTGCAAAAGGTTTGCACTTTCCTGACTTGACCTTGGTGGGTGTGATAGATGCAGATATTCTTTTGAACATGCCAGATTTTAGGAGCAGAGAAAGAACATTTCAACTGCTTACACAGGTTGCAGGAAGGTCTGGCAGGGAAAAACCAGGAAAAGTTATAATTCAAACTTTTAACCCTGAAGATTACAGCATTGTGTTTGCTTCAAAGCACGACTATGAAAGCTTTTATGCCCAGGAAATGAAACTGAGAAAAATGATGGTATATCCACCGTATTCTTATGTAGTTAACTTTGTTACAGTAGCAAGGGAAGAGAATATGGCAAAAAGAGGAATAGAGCATGTATATGCTTTGCTCAAGGAGAATGAAATGGAGAATGACATGAAAATTTATGGTCCAAGTGAAAATCCCATCTTTAAAATAGAAAACCAGTACAGGTATCACATATTGGTAAAGTTCAAAAGAGCTGGGCAGATGATTAGTATAGCAAATCTAATCAAAGAAAGATATAATTATAGTAACGCGTCGCTTATCATCGACGTAAATCCTTTGGATACACTTTAAAAAACAGGAGGGTTTAAATTTAGACAAATGGCACTGAGAAAGATAAGAACATATGAAGATGAGATACTGCGCAAAAAATCGAAGGTTGTTGAGAAATTTGACCAGCGACTTTGCCAGCTTCTTGACGATATGAAAGACACCATGTATGAAGCAAACGGCATTGGTCTTGCAGCGCCGCAGGTGGGAGTACTCAAAAGAGCAGTTGTGATTGATATAGGAGAAGGAGCAATTGAACTTGTCAATCCCGAAATAGAACAAGTAGAAGGAAGTGCTGTGGATGTAGAAGGTTGTCTTTCTGTCCCAAACGTGTGGGGTGAGGTGGAAAGACCACAGAAAGTGGTAGTAAAAGCTCAGGATAGGTTTGGAAATGAGTTTAGACTTGAAGCAGAGGGGCTTTTAGCAAGGGCTGTGTGTCATGAGATAGATCATCTTGATGGTATTTTGTTTGTTGACAAGGTTATACGATTTGTATCTGAAGAGGAGATCGAGCAAAGGCGCTCAAGAGGCGATAAGATGGATTTAGAATAAATTGCTTGGGTTTTAGAAAGGGGAAAGTGAATTGGACATTGTGTTTATGGGAACACCAGATTTTGCAGTTGATATTTTGCAAAAACTGATTCAAGAGCCTTTTGTCAATTTAAAACTTGTTGTGACCCAACCTGACAAACCTGTTGGGAGAAAAAGAATATTGACAGCACCAGCTGTCAAGGAGTTTGCTCAAAAGGTTGGAAAAGATGTTGTTCAACCAGAAAAGCTAAAGAATAACGAGGAGTTTTTTGAACTTCTAAAAGAAATAAATCCTGATACAATCGTAGTTGTTGCATATGGGAAAATTCTTCCCAAAGAAGTGCTTGAGATACCCAAGTATGGCTGCATAAATGTTCATGCTTCCCTTTTACCAGAGTACAGAGGAGCTGCACCAATTCAAAGAGTACTTATGGATGGAAAGGAATATACAGGTATTACCATTATGAAAATGGACGAGGGATTAGACACAGGAGATATTCTTCTTCAGAAAAAAGTTAAAATTGAAAATGATGATGACATTTTAACACTTTCAAAAAAGCTTGCAGAAGTGGGTAGCCAGCTTTTAATTGAAACTTTGAGGAATATCGAAAATATAACTCCTGTAAAACAGGACCACAGCAGAGCAACATATGCCCCACCTATCAAAAAGGAAGAAGGAAATATTGACTGGAATATGAGTGCGAAGGAAATTTATAATAGATTTAGAGCTCTTAAAATATGGCCAGGAATTTTCACAACTTTCAAAGGAAAACTTTTAAAAATTCACGATATTGAAATTGCTCAGGATAATAAAGACAATATTAATAGTAATGTACCAAATGGTACTGTAGTTGAGATAGATGACAGCAGCATTATAATAAAAGTTAGAGATGGACTGATAAGACTTAAACTTCTTCAGCTTGAAGGTGGAAAAAAGATTGGAGCAAGAGACTTTGTCAATGGGTATAAAATAAAAAAAGGAGATGTTTTAGCCTAAAATCAGGGGAGAGGATGAAAAGTGTTTTACTATTTTGACCCTTTGTATCTTGTGTTTGCTATTCCTGCATTTTTGATATCTCTTATAGCCCAAATGAGGGTCCAGATGGTTTTTTCAAAGTATTCCAGAGTCAGAACATTTTCAGGGCTGACAGGTGCCGAGGTTGCCAAAAATATACTGTGGTCCAACGGTATTTATGATGTCAGAGTAGAATATGTACCGGGACTTTTGACAGACCATTACGACCCGCGATTTAGAGTGCTCAGACTATCACAGGGGGTTTTTGATTCCAATTCTGTTGCTGCAGTTGGAGTTGCTGCACATGAGGCAGGGCATGCCATTCAGCACTACCAAAAATATCCGTGGCTGGCTCTTAGAACTGCCATGGTACCTGTTGTGAATATAGGGTCGAATTTGGCTTTTCCGCTTATTTTGATAGGGCTTTTACTGAAGAATGGAGATATATTTATAAATCTTGGAATTTTGCTTTTCAGTTTAGCAGTTGTGTTTACCTTGATTACACTGCCTGTTGAATTAAATGCCAGCAAAAGAGCTGTAGAGGCGTTAAAAGTATCAGGCGTTATACTTCCTGACGAGGAGATAGCAGTAAAGAAAGTGCTTGGTGCGGCTGCTATGACATATGTTGCAGCGGTATCTGTTGCAATACTTCAGTTATTATATTATCTTAGTTTAGTTCAACGAAGAAGGGATGATTAAAGATTAATACGAGAGAAGCTGCTTTTCTTTTACTGTTTGAGGTTGAAAAGAAAAAGTTTTCTGGCATGGACTCTTTGATGGAGAAATTCCATCAAAAGTTAAAAAATGAAAAGGACAGGGCTTTGTTTGTTGAGCTTGTTCATGGTGTTTTGAGATACAAAAGCCTTATTGACTACTATATTAATTTTGTTGCTAAAAAAGGAGTAAAGGATAAAAGGATATTAAACATTTTAAGGGTTGCCACATATGAACTTCTTTTTCTTGAAAAGATTCCAGAGTATGCAACAGTAAATGAGGCATGTGAGGTTGCAAGCAAAATAAATCCACATTTAAAGGCTTTTGTGAATGCAATTTTGAGAAATATAATCAGAAACAAAAATCAAATAGAAGAGTCATTGGAAAGAATTAAGGACGTGGACTATAAAAGTTATTTATCAATAAAGCTTTCTTATCCCAGATTTTTAATAGATTATTTAGAAGAGAGTTATGGACTTGAAAAAACTATAAAAATTTTAGAATTTTTAAATACAAAACCTCCTCAGAGTATAAAGATAAATACTAAAAAAACCAATGTAAATACATTAACACAAGAGCTTGAGAAAAACGGATTTAAGTATGAGATTAATTCTCGTAACAATGAAATAGTCCTTATTTTGAAGGGCAACATAAAGGAAACAGAACTTTATAAGGAAGGCTATTTCTATTTTCAGGATTTGGCATCTTCTCTTGTTGTAAAGTTTAACCAAGAAGATTTTAAAAGAGCAAAGAAAGTGATAGACCTGTGTGCCGCACCAGGTGGAAAGACTTTTAACTGCGCAGAGGTTATAGATGGGTTTGTTGTTGCATGTGATATAAACGAACATAAGCTTGATATATTGCGAGAAAACATTTTGCGGCTTGGTTTTGATAATATCATTGTTGCAAAAAGTAACGCTGAGGTTTTTAACCCTGATTTTGCCGAAAAATTTGACATTGTGATTGCCGACCTTCCATGTACTGGTTTTGGCGCAATTAGGAAAAAGCCTGATATCAAATGGAATAAAAGTTATCAGGACATTGAGAATCTTCATGAACTGCAGGTAAGAATACTTGACAATTCAGCAGGTTACCTAAAAAGAGGAGGAATACTTTTTTATTCTACATGTACGCTTGGGAAAAAAGAAAATGAAGAAACAGTTATAGAGTTTTTAGAGAAGCACAAAGATTTTTCGTTGGTATCCCTAACTACTATTTTTCCCGATGAGTTTGAATGTGATGGATTTTTTATAGCTAAACTTAGAAAAGAGGGCGAAAGATAGGGAAGATGAAAAGGCTTATAAAAGATTTGACGTTTGATGAGCTAAAAAAGTGGCTCGAAAATATTGGTGAAAAACCTTTTAGAACAAGCCAGATTTTTGAGTGGCTTTACAAGAAAAATGCTACTGATGTAATGCAGTTTACCAATCTACCACTCGAACTTCGAGAAAAGATTGAGGATGAGTTTTTGATAAACTCTTTACAGATTTTGAAACATCAAAGTGATGGAGAGAGTATAAAATTCCTGTTTGAACTTTGCGATAAAAATGGAGTTGAAAGTGTGTTTTTACCTTATCGGTATGGGAATGCAATATGCGTCTCAACACAAGTTGGATGCAAAATGAACTGCAGGTTTTGTGCCTCTGCCATAGGCGGATTTGTAAGAAACCTTTCGGCAGGGGAGATGGTTGACCAGATAATCAACGTAGAAAACTTTACAGGCAAAAGAATAACAAATGTGGTTCTGATGGGAAGTGGCGAGCCATTTGACAACATTGAAAATGTGTTTAAATTTATTGAGATAATAAACTCAAAAGAGGGGAAAAACATAGGGGCAAGGCATATCACCATTTCCACAGTTGGCATAGTTGAAGGAATTTATAGGCTCTGTGATTTTCCAAAACAAGTAAACCTTGCAATATCTCTGCATGCCCCAAATAATAGCCTGAGAGACAAGCTTGTTCCGATAAACAAAAAGTATCCTGTTGAAGATATTATGAAAGCAGTTGATTACTACATTAAAAGGACTAATAGAAGAGTTACTTTTGAGTACGCCCTGATAGATGGGGTAAATGATTCTATTGAATGTGCTCAAGAGCTTGGCAAGATGCTAAAAGGTAAGCTTGTACATGTAAATTTGATACCTGTTAACCCAGTTGAAGAAAAAGGGTTTAGAAGACCTTCAAAAGAAAAAATAAAAGTATTTTTTGAAACCTTAAAATCATATCAAATTAATGTTACAATTAGAAGAGAGCTTGGCAGCAGTATATCTGCAGCGTGTGGACAGCTGAGAAAACGATATTTTAACATATAAGGGAATTAGGGGATGAAGTATGTGAAATACGTTGCTCTCACAGAAAAAGGAAATATAAGGACAAACAATGAGGATTATTATATTGTTTACAAAGGAGAAGATGGATTGAATGTTTTTTTAATAGCTGATGGTATGGGTGGACACAGTGCAGGTGAGGTGGCAAGCAGCTTTGCCTGCCAGTATGTACTTGACTATATATTACTAAATCAGAAAATGTTAAAATATTCTCTGAAAGAGATCATAAAAGAAGCTTACAGGTATGCAAATCAAAAGATTATAAACCATCAGATAAAAAATCCCCTTTTGTATGGAATGGGGACCACTTTAGCGGGACTATTTTGCTACAAGGATAAGATACTTGTGAGCAACATCGGAGATTCAAGAGTCTACATTATAGATAACAATGAAATTAGACAAATTACAGAGGACCATTCTCTGGTTTATGAGATGTTTAAAGATGGAAAAATTACAAAAGAGGAAATTTATACTCATCCCAAGAAAAACATCATAACAAGAGCAATTGGAATAGAAGAAGAATTAGAAGTTGATCTTTACGAAATTGAACGCGAGCAAAATAAGGATTATTGCTTTTTGATGTGTACAGATGGACTGACCAACATGGTTTTTGATACCCAAATTCACGAAATATTTAAGAAAAATGATTTTTATGATGTAGGTAAGAAATTAATTGAAAAAGCTCTTGAGGCAGGTGGTATTGACAATATAACAATTGTCTATCTCTTGGTATAAGAAAAAAGAGATTTTGTGAGGGTGATGATTGTTCATGGATGAGTTTATAATAGGAAACAGATACAAAGTTGAGGAGAAGTTAGGAAGCGGTGGAATGTCGGTTGTGTACAAAGCCAAAGATGCAATTTTGAATAGATATGTTGCCATAAAAGTTTTAAGGTCGGAGTTTGCAACAGACGAGGAATTTTTGCAACGGTTCAGAACAGAAGCGCTGGCAGCAGCATCTCTTTCGCATCCCAACATTGTATCAATCTATGATGTTGGTGAGCAGGACGGGATGTACTACATAGTTATGGAATATGTAAATGGCAAAACTCTAAAAGAGTTTATGAAAGAAACTGGTAGGCTCAGTCCAAAAGATGCAACAACCATTGCTATACAGGTTTTAAGAGCTTTGGACCATGCCCATAAAAAAGGTATTGTGCACAGAGATATAAAACCTCAAAATATCTTGATTGATGAAAATGGGATTGTCAAAGTAACAGACTTTGGTATTGCACGAGCAGTTTCAACAGGCACCATTATAAATACAAATATCACCATTGGCTCTGTTCACTATTTTTCACCAGAACAGGCAAGAGGAGGATATGTGGACAGCAGGTCTGACCTGTACTCTCTTGGAGTTGTTCTTTATGAAATGGTGACAGGAGTTTTGCCATTTGATGGAGATACTCCGATTTCTATTGCGCTAAAACACCTGCAAGAACAGCCAATAAAACCTACACTTTATAATCCCAATATACCAAAAAGTTTAGAAGCAATAATTTTGAAGGCAATGCAAAAGGATATTTTGCTGAGGTATCAATCAGCCAGTGAGATGATTCAAGATTTGAAAAATTCGCTTATTGAACCAGACGGTGATTTTGTCAAGATAGAGTCGCATGAAAATGCTGCTACCAAACAGTTTCAGTTTGAAAAGATAAAATCAGATAATACCCCAGTAGACCCAAAAAAAGAGTCAAAAGAAAAAAGAAAAGATTGGATTTATGTTGTAGCAGGGATTTTAACTGCCCTTATTATTGTTGCAATAGGCTGGCTAATATTTTATAATGCTATTGGGAAAAGCTTGACTTATCAAGAAAATGACATTACAATGCCAGACCTTGTAGGTTTTTCAATTGATGATGCAAAGGCAAAACTTGATGAGCTGGGACTAAAATATTCGGTTGAAGAGCAAAACGACCCGGCTGAGAAAGGTACAGTCATCAATCAAGACCCTGCTGCAGGTATTAAAGTAAAAAAAGATACTACTGTCAAGCTAATAGTTAGCAAAGGACCGGAAATGGTCAAAGTTCCTGATGTGGTTGGGCTCAATATCAAAGATGCTCAGATAGAGCTTGATAACAATGGTTTGAGTGTTGAGATAAAGAAAGATTATTCTGACAAGCCAGTGGACACAGTTATTGATCAACAGCCTTCTGCAAACCAGCTTATAGAAAAAAATGGTACTGTAATTTTGACTGTAAGTTTGGGTCCCAAAATAGAAAAAGTATTAGTTCCAGATGTAACAGGAATGAATATAGTTGATGCCAAGGATGTTTTACTAAAAATCGGACTTAACGTCGGTAACGTTACTTATAAAGAGGTCACAGATAGAGAGTCTGATATTGTTATCAGTCAATCACCATCTTACGGGCAGCAGGTTGTAAAAGGAAGCACTGTTGATTTAATAGTGACCAAAAAGGTTGAGACAAAAACTACAACAAAGATTATTATAAAAACAGTAATTTTACCTTCTGATTTAAATGAAGCAAATGTTAAAATAGTGGTAAGTTCAAACGGAAATGAGAGCATTGTATTTGATAGAATAGTAAAAAAAGAAGAGACTCCTTTACAGGTTAAAATTCCTATCACTGGACAATCTACAATTAGGATGTATATAAACGACCAATTATCAACAGAGGAGACGGTGGAATAGCTATGCATATAAATGGAGTAATTGGAAAACTAATTGCTGGTTTTTATTATGTATATGACCATGATGGAAATATATATGAATGTAGGGCACGAGGAGTTTTTAGAAAGGATGATATCACTCCGCTTGTGGGCGACAACGTTGTTATCGTAGAGAAAAGCAAAGGTTCATATATTATTGATAAGATTCTACCAAGAAAAAATCAGCTAATCCGTCCACCAATTGCAAATGTGGATATTGCCATAGTAGTGGTAGCATCAGTGTCGCCAGAGGTATCTTTAATCGCACTGGATAAACTTTTAGTGAATGTATTAAAGGAAAAGGTAAAGCCTGTAATTTGCGTAAATAAAATTGATTTAGATGATGGAAAGACATTTGAGATGATAAAGCAACAGTACAGTGTATTTGATGTAATAGGTGTGTCTGCAAAGACTGGAGAAGGCATTGATAAACTCAAAAATTATATTCAAGGAAGGATTTCAGTTTTTGCTGGGCAGTCTGGTGTAGGGAAAAGTTCTATACTAAACTGTCTAATTCCAGGAGCTAACTTGAAAGTGGGTGAAATTTCTAAAAAAATTGAAAGAGGAAGACATACAACAAGGGTAGTAGAACTTTTGCGTGCAGGGGAGGATACATACATTGCAGACACGCCAGGTTTTAGTTCAATTGAGATAATAGGACTTTTAAGACATGAGCTAAAATATTATTACCCGGAATTTTATGATTTTGAAGGGTGCAAGTTTCCAGGGTGCAACCACATATTTGAACCAGAATGTCTGGTAAAAGCTGCAGTTACCGAGAAAAAAATAAATTTTGAAAGGTATGAGAGGTACAAACAGATATTTATGCAACTTCCTGCACAAAAAGAGTACGATTAAAGGAGAGGATTAAAAGTTGCAGATAAAGATTGCGCCGTCTATTTTATCTTCTAATTTTGCAGATTTGAAAAATGAACTTAAAAAACTTGAGTTAGCTAAAGCTGATTTGGTCCATATAGATGTTATGGATGGAAACTTTGTAGACAATATCACAATTGGTGCTCCCGTGGTAAGCAGTCTCAGAAAAAATTCAACACTTTTTTTTGATGTACATCTAATGGTTTTACATCCTGAAAAGCATATTGAAAAATTTGTCCAAAGCGGTGCTGATAATATTACAGTTCACGCAGAGGTAACCTACCACTTGGATGCCCTCATCAGTAAAATAAAAAGTTTTGGCAAAAAAGCAAGTGTTGCGCTAAATCCTGCAACGCCTGTATACATGATAGAAAATGTTCTTGAAATTGTTGATATGGTTTTAGTTATGACTGTAAATCCTGGATATGGAGGACAAAAATTTATACCATATACCCTAAAAAAGATTGAAATGTTGGCAAACCTCAGAGAAAAGGAAGGACTTTCGTTTGAGATAGAAGTTGACGGTGGTATTAATGAAGAGACCATTATTGATTGTGTAAACGCAGGTGCAAACGTGATAGTTGCAGGTTCATATGTATTTGACAGTGGTGATGTTTCAAAATCTATTGAAGTTTTGAGAAGTAAGGTCCAGAGTTTGAGGTAATAATTTTTGCACTTCTTGTTAAAATAAAATTAAGGTGGTATAATATTTATAATCAGAGTTGCTGACATAAAGTAAATTAGCATGAGAGTGGGTATCCCCCACTCTTTAATATTGTTTATGGAGTTTTAGGTAGTAAAAAGTTTTAATAGAAGGGAGAAGAGTATTTCTCATGTCAAAGATAACAAAGAAAGTGGAAGAGCTTGTAAAGCCTATATTAGAAAGGTATGGTTTTGACCTGGTGGATATTGAATTTAAAAAGGAAGGAAAAAGTCATTTTTTGAGAGTGTATATAGATAAACCCGGCGGGATTACAATAGATGACTGTCAGCTTGTCAGTGAAGAACTTTCTGAAAAGCTTGACATTGTTGACCCTATTCCATTTAGCTATTATTTAGAGGTTTCATCACCGGGTGTTGACAGGCCACTTGTCACTGACAGGGATTTTATAAGAAACAAGGGAAAAGTTGTTGATGTATTTTTGAATCAGCCTTTTTTGAACCGTACAAGGATTACAGGAGAGCTTGTGGAGAAGAATGAAAAATCTTTAATTTTGATTGTGGATAAAGAGAAGATAGTTATACCTATTGAAAATATAAAAAAGGTAAAGCTTGCAATAAGATTCTAACTAAAAATGAAAAGGGGGATTTTTGAAAGATGCCCAAAAAAGAGCAAACTCTTGATTTTCAGGAGCTGTTTTCGGCAATTGATGAGCTTGAAAGAGAGTATAAGATTGAAAAGGATTATGTATACTCAGTTTTAGAATCAGCTCTTTTGACAGCTTATAAGCAGGTAAAAGGAATAAAAGACAAAAATCTTTCTAACGTTAAAGTTTCCATTGATCCAGAAAAGGGAAGTGTAAAAATTTATGAATACAGAAAAGTTGTCGAAAATGTAAAAGATAGAAAAAATGAAATTTCACTTGAGGATGCACAAAAAATTGATAAGAGATATAAAATTGGTGATATTGTAGCAATAGAGATTCCCATTTCCCAGTTTAGCAGAAAGGCGGCAATGACAGTCAGGCAGACAGTTATAGGCAAGATAAGAGAAAAAAAGAGGAGCATCATATTTGAAGATTATTCTTCAAAGATTGATAATATAGTTACAGGTATTATACAGAGGATTGATAAAAAGAATGTTATTGTAGAAATTGAAGGTGGGAAGGTTGAAGCAATACTTCCAATGGAGGAGCAAATACCCGGTGAAGAGTACAAACCAGGGACATTGATGAAATTTTATCTTGTTGATGTTAAAATTCCTCCCAAAGAAAAAGAACCTATTGTTTATCTTTCAAGAACTCATCCAAATTTAATAAAAAGGCTTATGGAGAATGAAGTGCCTGAGATACAAGAGGGTATAATTGAAATAAAAGCAATTGCAAGAGAGGCAGGGTCAAGGTCAAAGGTAGCAGTTTATTCTAACAGCTTAAAAGTTGATCCTGTTGGAGCTTGTATAGGTGAAAAGGGGATACGAATTCAGAATGTGCTAAAGCATTTGAATGGTGAGAAAATTGACATTGTAAAATGGAGTAGTGACATTGGGGAATTTATAAAGAATGCACTCAGCCCTGCGGAGGTCGTCCATATTGATTTAAATTTAATTGAAAAAAAGGCATTTGTCCTTGTTCCAAACAGCCAATTGTCTCTTGCGATTGGCAAGGGTGGACAAAACGCTCGGCTTGCAGCAAAACTTACTGGTTGGAAAATAGATATAAAGGGTAAAGATTGATTGGGGTGAAAATGTGCAAGAGTTTATTCCTCATAGAAAATGTGTTGGCTGTATGAGTATAAAACCTAAAAAAGAGCTTTTGAGAATTGTCAGAACAGATAAAGAAATTTTTATTGACTCAAAACAGAAAATGCCAGGAAGAGGAGCATATATTTGTAAAGATTTAGAATGTTTAAAACTTGCTATGAAGAAAAAAGGATTAGAAAAATCGCTAAAAGTGAATATTTCAAAAGATTTTTATGAAAAGCTTGAAGAATTTTTAAAAAATTGGCAGTAAAAAGCTTTGATGCGGAGGTGTGGGAATGACTAATAAGCTTAGGATATATGAATTTGCAAAGCTTCTTGACATGCAAAATAAAGATTTAATGGATGTACTTAATAAGTTAAACATTGAACACAAAAATCATATGAGTGCTCTTGAAGAGAATGATATAAATCTTGTACTTGAATATATTTTGCAAGAGAAGGACAAACAACAAGCTGAAAGAAGAGCAGAAAGAAGAAATGTTTCAAAGGATCAACAGGTTCAAGAAAAGAGGCAAAAAATAGAAGACAGAAAACCTCGAAAGTTTGATGAAAAGCCTCGTCATGAAAGAAAGGTAGAAGAAAAAGAAAAAAGTAGACAGCTACGAGATGAAAGACAGAAAGAAGAGAGATATAAAAAAGAAGATAAACCAGTAAAGTCTGGGGCAAGAGACAAAACAACAGTGCAAGAGAGTAGGAAAACTATAGAGATTGAACCCAAGCAGGAAGTAGAAAAAAAACAGGTTTCTAAACCAAAATACGAGGTCGCGAAGGAACAGAAAATAGAGAAGAAATTTCAGGATAAGGCTCAAGCAAAACAGAAGCAGGAAAAGGCTCCAAAACACAAAAAACAAACTTTTGCTATTGAGGAAGAACATCATGAAGAAGTGATATTAGGCAGAGAAGAACTTGAAAAGGTTGACAGAGAAGTTGAAGATACTCTTTTAGAAGAAGAATACTTGCAAGAAAAGCATGTCAGACGCGGGAGAAAAGAAAAACTTAAGAAGAAGTCGAAAGAGCAAAAAGAGGTTTTGAAATTACAGACAAAGCCAGCTCAGGAGGAGAAAAAAGAAGAGGTAATAAAGATACCAGAAAAGATTGTGGTTGGCGAGTTTGCAAACTTGATAGGAAAACCTGCGGCAGAGATTATCAAAAAGCTAATAATGCTTGGTGTGATGGCAAATATCAATCAAGAGATAGACTTTGATATTGCATCTTTAATAGCAGAAGACTATGGATTTAAAGTAGAAAAAGAGATTATAAAAACTGAAGAAGAGATTCTTTTAGAGGACCAGGAAGACCCGTCAGAAAGCCTTGTTCCACGACCGCCTGTTGTGGTTGTAATGGGTCACGTTGACCATGGAAAGACATCCTTACTTGATGCTATAAGAAAAACTAATGTAACAGAAAAAGAAGCGGGTGGAATTACACAGCATATAGGTGCATCTGTTGTTGAGATAAACGGCAGAAAGATAACATTTTTAGACACGCCTGGGCATGAAGCGTTTACTGCGATGAGGGCAAGAGGTGCTCAGGTCACTGATATAGCAGTACTTGTTGTTGCAGCTGATGATGGTGTTATGCCACAGACGGTAGAAGCTATCAACCACGCAAAAGCAGCAAATGTTACTATCATAGTTGCAATAAACAAAATTGATAAGCCAGAGGCAAACCCTGAAAGAGTAAAGCAACAGCTATCAGAATATGGACTTATTCCAGAAGAGTGGGGTGGAGACACAGTCTTTGTAAATGTATCTGCAAAGAAAAAGATAGGTATTGACCATCTGCTTGAAATGATTTTGCTTGTTGCAGACCTTATGGAGCTCAAAGCAAATCCAAACAGACCTGCACGTGGTAGGGTAATTGAAGCAAAACTTGATAAAGGTAGAGGACCTGTTGCAACAGTTTTGATTCAAAAAGGAACACTAAAAGTAGGGGATTATGTTGTTGTTGGAAACACATGGGGAAGAATTCGTGCAATGATGGACGACAAAGGTCAGAGAATAAAGGAAGCAGGTCCTTCCATGCCTGTTGAGATTTTAGGGCTTGAAGATGTGCCCATTGCAGGTGACGAGCTTGTATGTGTGAAGGACGAAAAGACAGCAAAGACGGTTGCGCAGATAAGGCAGGAAAAGCTCAAAGAAGAAAAGATGCAAAGCACAAAGATATCCCTTGATGAGCTTTTTGAAAGAATTCAAAAAGGCCAGTTGAAAGAGCTAAGGGTTATTATAAAAGCTGACGTTCAAGGGTCGGTGGAAGCACTAAAATCTGCTGTTGAAAGACTTTCAAACGACAAGGTTACTGTCAAGGTCATACATGCCGCGGTTGGTGCTATCACTGAATCGGATGTTACTTTGGCTTCTGCATCGGACGCTATTATAATAGGATTTAATGTCAGACCAGAGGTTGGTGCAATGTCACTTGCTGAAAAAGAAAAGGTTGATGTGAGGATGTATAGGATAATCTATGATGTAATAAATGACATTGAAGCTGCTATGAAAGGGCTGCTTGAGCCTGTCTACAAAGAAGTAGTAATAGGACATGCAGAAGTAAGACAGATATTCAAATCATCTGCAGTTGGCACAATTGCAGGATGTTATGTTCTGGACGGCAAGATAACAAGGACAGCAAACGCGCGAATTATTCGTGACGGTGTTGTTGTTTATGAAGGGAAACTTGCATCGCTCAAGCGTTTTAAAGATGATGTCAGAGAAGTTGCAGCTGGGTATGAATGTGGTATGACCTTTGAGAAGTTTAACGATATAAAAGAAGGGGATATTGTGGAAGCATATGAAATGCAGAAAGTGGAAAACTAAATTATAAAAAGGTGAGGGGAGCAGAATATGCAATTTGAAAGGTCAGACAGGGTTTCTGAAGAGATAAAAAAGGAACTTAGCGATATAATTCAACATGATCTCAAAGATCCTCGCCTTTGTGCAGAACTTATAAGCATAGTAAAGGTGAATATGAGCAAGGATTTGAGACATGCAAAGGTTTATGTTAGTATATTTGACAAGGACAAAGAAAAAGTTGAAACTACAATGAAAGCGTTAGAAAATGCAAAACCTTATATTCGAAGAGAAATATCAAGAAGGATAAGCTTAAGATTTACTCCAGAGATAACATTTGAGCTGGACGACTCGATTGAGTATGGTGCACGAATTTCCCAGATTTTGAATCAGCTTAATATTCCAAAAGAAGATGAAAACATTGAGGAAAGTGAAGGTGAAGAAGAAAATTGATAGAGAGTAAGATTATTCAGCAGCTTTTAGAATCAAATTCGATTGCTATTGTATCGCACGAGAATCCTGATGGGGATTGTATCGGCTCAATGCTTGCGCTTTATATGGCACTTAAAAGAAAAGGTAAAAATGCAAGAATGTTCTTGAAAAATAATGTTCCAAAGAATTTGAGGTTTTTGCCTGCAGCAGAAAAAATAGAGGTGGTAGACAGAATTGACGAAAATTTTGATGTTCTTGTCCTGCTTGACACAGGTGAGCTTGAGAGGACGGGAATTGAAAACATTGAAAATTGTTATTCAAAGCTAATAAATATAGACCACCATGTGACAAGCGAAGGGATAGGAGATCTGTTTTATATAAATTCTTCCTCTGCTGCAACAGGTGAAATTATATACCAGATTGTCAAACTTATGGGGATTGATAATGATAAAGAAATTGCAACCTGTCTTTACACAAGTATTTTTACCGACACAGGAGGATTTAAATATTCAAACACTACTTCAATAACCCATCAGATTGCAGGTGATTTAATAAACACTGGAATTGACTTTGTGTATATTATCAACAAGGTATTTGATGAGATGAGCCTTTCAAAGTTTAATCTTTTGAAAGATGTTTTGCAAACATTAGAACTTTTTGAGGGAAACAAGATTGCTTTTTTGACAGTGACAAAAGAGATGCTGAAGAAAAATGGTGCCTCACGAGATGAGACAGAAAACATTATAAATTTTGCAAGAAACATTGAAGATGTTGAAATAGCTGCAATATTTATTGAAGAAGAAGACAAAATAAAGGTGAGTCTGAGGTCGAAATACTATATTGACTGTGCCCAGATTGCTAAGGAATTTGGTGGAGGAGGGCATTTGAGGGCAGCTGGTTTTTCAAGTAGAAACGTTTCTTTAGCTGCTGTAAAGGAAAACCTACTAAAAAGATTAAAAAGTGATCTGAGATGAATGGAGTTTTGCTTGTTGACAAACCAGTAGGAATTACCTCACATGATGTTGTTGAATTTGTCAGAAAAGTGTTCAACGTGAAAGCTGGGCATGCAGGAACGCTCGACCCGTTTGCAACAGGGCTTTTGGTCATTTTGCTGGGGGAGGCTACAAAGCTTTCTTCTTTCTTTACAAGCCAGGAAAAAACATATATAGCAACAATGCAGTTTGGCATAAGGACTGACACGCTTGATATAACTGGTAAAATCAAAGAAAAGAATAGTGTAATTGTTGAAGAAAAGGAGATAGAAGAATGCTTTAAAATTTTAAAAGGAGAAATCGAACTTAAGGTTCCAATTTTTTCTGCAAAGAAACTCAATGGCAGAAAACTCTATGAGTATGCGCGAAAAGGAATAAATATTGAAATTCCAAAGGTGAAGAGTATCATATATAATATAGAGATAATCAACTTTTCATATCCGTATCTTGAATTTAAAGTTCAGTGCAGCCATGGAACATATATAAGAAGTTTGGCAGAAAAGATTGCAGAAAATCTTTCTACTGTGGGTCTGCTTTCTGAGCTAAGAAGGATAAGAAGCGGTTTTTTTGATTTGAAAGATGCAGTTACTTTGAGCGATATCAGGGCAGAAAGTATAATTCCTGTATGTAGGCTATTTAAAAATGAGATAAAAGTAGGCAGAAAAACATATAAGAAGATTTTAAATGGGAATCCACTCGTAAACCAGGACATAGAAGATATTATAGATATTGACACTGTATTTGCAGACTTTTATAAAATTTGGGTTGATAAGGTTGTCTTTATATACAAACGAGAAAATGATGTGTTTAAATATATTTTAAAGGTGGAAACTACAGATGAATGTTTATGAAATGGTGGCGAAAAGGGAAGATACCCCGGCTGTTGCGCTTGGATTTTTTGACGGCTTTCATATAGGTCATAAAAAGTTGTTTGAGGTTTTAAATGCAAATGCCAATGGAAAAAAGAAAGTTGTTTTTACTTTTAAAAATCATCCCGACAACCTTCTTGGTTTTGATACAAAGTATATACTTACGAACGAGGAAAGATTAGAATTTTTCAGAAATTATGGCATAGATGATGTGTATTTTATAGAATTTAATAAAAAGATAATGCAGATGGATAAAGATAGGTTTATTGAGGAAATTCTAATTGATAAGTTAAATGTATCAGTGGTAGTTGTAGGGTATGACTTTACGTTCGGATACATGGCAGAGGGAGATAGCAGGTATCTGTGTGAAAAACTTTACCAGTTTGGCCGAAAGTGTATAGTGATTGACCCGGTGATGTACCAAGAGCACATTGTGAGCAGCACGCTTATCCGAAGGTTAATACTTGAGGGGAATATAAAACTTGCGAACTGCATGCTTGGCTTTCACTTTTTCATTAGTGGTACTGTAAAAAGAGGTAACAGGTTGGGGAAAAAGATGGGTTTTCCAACCATTAACATAAAATTTGATAAAGAAAAGATAGTACCAAAAAAAGGTGTATATGTCACAAATACAATTATTGATGATAAGAGGTATCTTTCCATAACCAATGTGGGGACAAACCCCACTGTTTCAGCCTCAGAAAATATAAAGATAGAGACACACGTATTGGGTGTTGATAAGGACATGTATGGCAAGCGAGTTAAAATAGAATTTATCGATTTTGTGCGTGAAGAGAAAAAATTTTCAAATATAGATGAACTTAAAAACCAAATAACGCAAGATGTTGAATATGTAAAAGCTTTATTTTGCAAAGCAAGTATATAGACATAAGCGAAGATTTTTGCTACAATATGCTATGTGCTAACCTGAGTCATTGTCAGAGGATGCTCCCAGCCTTTGACAAAGATTCAGGCATTTTTAGAGGAAAGGGAGGTGTAAAGATATGCTCACAAAACAACAGAAGGAAGAAATTATTAAAAAGTATCAGCTCCATGAATCTGACACTGGTTCTCCAGAGGTACAAATTGCGCTTTTGACAGAAAGAATTAACAGGCTCAACGAACACCTTCAGGCTCACAAAAAGGATTTTCATTCAAGAAGAGGACTTTTGAAGATGGTAGGGCAGAGAAGAAAACTTCTCAATTATCTTAAAAATTATGATATCAACAGGTATCGTGAGCTTATAGAGAAATTAGGACTGAGAAAATAATTGGCAGAATAAGTGGAGCGGTATTATTCCGCTCCATTATTTTAGAAAGAGGTGGTAGGGATTGGAGAGTAAAATTTATAAAATGGAGCTTGCTGGAAGAGAGCTAAGCTTTGAGATTGGAAAATACGCTCTTTTAGCAAACGGGGCTGTGCTTGCAAGATATGGTGATACGGCAGTACTTGTCACTGCATGTGCTTCTGAAAAGCCCAGAGAAGGTATAAACTTTTTCCCTCTTACAGTTGACTATGAAGAGAGGCTGTACTCTGTTGGTAAAATTCCAGGTGGATTTATAAAAAGAGAAGGTAAACCGTCCGAAAAAGCGATTCTTTCTGCAAGATTAATTGACAGACCTATAAGACCGCTTTTCCCAAAGGATTTTTATCATGATGTCTCTGTTATAGCCACAGTACTGTCAGTTGACCCTGACAATCCACCGGATGTCCTTGCAATGCTTGGTTCATCTGTTGCACTGTCAATCTCTGATATACCATTTGAAGGTCCGACTGGTTCAGTGCTTGTTGGGTATGTGGACGATAAAATTGTCATAAATCCGACCGCAAAAGAAAGAGAAGTGAGCAAACTTCATCTTGTTGTATCAGGAACAAAAGATAGGGTAATGATGATAGAAGCTGGTGCGAAAGAAGTTTCAGAAGACATAATGCTTGAGGCTATAATGAGGGCACAGGAAGAGATAAAGAAGATTGTTGAATTCATTGAGGGAATAGTAAGAGAAGTTGGCAAGCCGAAAATGGAATATCAAAAGAGGATTGTGCCAGAAGATATAAAACAAAAGGTACGTGAGATTGCATACGACAAGGTTTACCAGTATGTGCAGATACCTGACAAGATTGAGAGGGATAAAAAGCTTGATGAGCTCAAAGAGGAAGTATTCAAGGCTTTTGAAGGTGAGACAGAAGAAACTCTTTTACTTGTAGATGATGCTCTTTATAGCCTTGAAAAAGAGATTGTCAGAAAGATGATTGCAGAGGAAGGGAAACGCCCTGATGGCAGAAAATTCGACGAGATAAGACCTCTTTATGCTGAGATTGGTATTCTGCCAAGAACACATGGTTCAGCGCTGTTCAAAAGAGGTTACACTCAGGTCTTGACAGTGGCAACTCTTGGTACAAAAGGTGAGATGCAATTTTTAGATGGTCTTGAAGAAGAAGAGGCAAAAAGGTATATGCATCATTATAACTTTCCGCCATTTTCTACAGGTGAATCAAAACCTGTAAGAGGTCCTGGAAGAAGAGAGATAGGACATGGCGCATTAGCTGAAAGGGCTCTTGAACCTGTTATTCCTTCAGAAGATGAATTTCCTTACACCATTCGACTTGTATCTGAGGTTTTGACATCTAACGGTTCAACGTCACAGGCAAGTGTATGTGGTAGTACTCTTGCACTTATGGATGCTGGTGTGCCAATCAAAGCTCCGGTTGCAGGAATTTCTATCGGCCTTATTACAAAAGACGACGGCAGTTTTATTTTACTTACTGACATTCAAGGTATAGAAGACTTCTTTGGAGATATGGACTTTAAAGTGGCAGGGACCCGAGAAGGTATTACTGCCATTCAGCTTGACATAAAAATCCATGGACTTACAAAAGAAATTATCGAAAAAGCACTCTACCAGGCAAGAGAAGCAAGGCTTAAAATTTTGGATTTTATGCAAACTGTAATTGACAAACCAAGAAGCGAGCTTTCACCTTATGCTCCAAAGATATTCAAAACTACAGTTGACCCTGAGAAAATTAGAGATATAATTGGACCTGGTGGAAAGATGATAAATAAAATCATCGCAGAGACAAATGTAAAGATTGATATAGAACCCGATGGAAGAATATTTGTTGCGGCACCTGATGATATCTCTGGTAACAGGGCAATTAGTATGATTGAGGGAATTGGTCGCGAGATTGAAGTTGGGCAGTTTTTCCTTGGCAAGGTGACAAGAACTGCATCTTATGGAGCATTTGTTGAAATATATCCTGGCAAGGAAGGACTTGTGCATATATCTCAGTTAGATGAGAGAAGATTAAAATCTGTAGACGAAGTTGTAAAAGTTGGAGATTTGGTGCTTGTAAAGGTAATAGGGATTGACAAGCTTGGCAGACTTTCACTTTCACGAAAAGAAGCACTGAACGTAACATACTCAAGAAAAGCAAAATAAAAGAAAGCATAAACCATTTGCAAGTGGCTTATGCTTTCTTTTATTTTTATTTATAATTAAACTTATGATTTTCTCTGAAAGGCCTTGAACACCCAGTTAAAAGACGTTACAATCATTATCGCCACTGCAATTGAACCTGCAATCAAAAGGGTTTGCATGCCCGTCTTAATAGCAAGTTCAAACTGGCTTTTGAGAAGTGCTGTCATTGTATTATACATGCCAGCTCCTGGCACAAGTGGTATCAATCCCGGGATAAGAAAAATTGGTACAGGATTTTTGAGAAATCTTGCAAATATTTCTGACAGCACATTTATAGAGAGTGCTGCGAAGAAAACAGAAAGAATTTGAGAAAACCCAAATTGCAACAGAAGTAAATTGACAAGCCAGCCGCACATTCCATTTATTCCACAGTACAGCAGACTTTTGCGTGGTGAGTTTGTAAGGATGGCAAAAGAAAAACTTACAATAAACGCTGAAGTTAGCTGAAACACCAAACTTCTTTCCAACATTTTTTCCTCCTTTTGAGGTTTATCTAAAAAGACTGAGCGCAATACCGGCTCCTGTTGCGATGAACACAGCTATTAAAAAAGCTTCAACTCCTCTTGCAACCCCAGATAAAAGATCACCTGCAATAGTATCTCTTATTGCGTTAGTAATTGCAACACCTGGTGTCATTATCATTACAGAACCAATAATTATTTTATCTAAGTGAATACCTATATTGAGACTTACTGTGATAATAGCTATCAAAGCAGTGATAGCCCCTCCAATGATGTATGAAATAAAATAAGAAAAGTTTTTAGAGTTAGTATAGTTTAAAATGGTTTGAGTGACAAAACCTACAAAAAAAGCTGAAATTGCATCTCTCAGTTTTCCTCCAAACAAAATTGTGGAAAAACAACACACAAGTGCTGCTGCAAATGGTAGCAAATAAGAAGCATATCCTTTTTTATTTTTAATCTTATTCAAGATTTCAATTGCTTGATCGTAAGTGAAGTCTTTGATTTGAAAATCGCGGGAAAACTGATTTACAAGTGAGATTTTATTAAGATCGATTGTTCTACTTTTAATTCTTTTTGAGACAGTAACCAGATTATTATTTTCATCTGAAATTGTTGCGACAATCACTGTAGGTATTACAAAACTTTCGGCAAGCTTTAATTTTCCTTTTGAGCATATTCTAACCATTGTATCTTCTACTCTGTGCGTTTCAGCACCGTTTGTAAGCATTATCTCACCTGCTAAGAGCGCAATCTCTATAAGTTGTTTCGAGCTCATCATTTTTTTAAGAATAGCCTCCATCTTCTTGATTTTTCACAGTAAGATTATATAGTATTTGTGCCAATATGTGAACATTAAACTTTGTGCACAAATATGTTCATATGGTTGACTTTTAAAATTGGGCTAAAATATAATATACACAAAGAAGAAATTGATGTATAATCATAAGGTATGAACGTTCGAATACCTTTACAATAAAATATTCGGAAAGGGAGATGAAAATGTATTTTTACAATTTAGTAAAAAATACAGATCCAGAAATAGCTGAGGCAATAAAGAGCGAGCTTAAAAGACAGCAGAATAAAATTGAGCTTATTGCATCTGAGAACTTTGTTTCAATTGCAGTAATGGCAGCAATGGGTTCACCTTTGACAAATAAATATGCAGAAGGATATCCAGGAAAGAGATATTATGGTGGATGCGAATATATCGATGTTGTTGAATCTATAGCAATTGAGAGAGCTAAAAAGCTGTTTGGAGCTGAACATGCTAATGTCCAGCCGCACTCAGGTGCACAGGCGAACATGGCTGTGTATTTTGCAGTATTAAATCCGGGCGATACTATCCTTGGAATGAATCTTTCGCATGGTGGACATCTGACTCATGGCAGCCCTGTGAACTTTTCAGGGAAGCTTTACAATATTATTTCATATGGGGTTGACCCTGAAACAGAGACAATAAATTATGATGAAGTTTTAAAACTTGCAAAGGAGCACAGACCAAAACTTATCTTGGCAGGCGCATCGGCGTATCCGAGAGTAATAGATTTTAAAAAGTTCAGAGAGATAGCTGATGAAGTGGGAGCTTATTTGATGGTAGATATGGCTCACATTGCTGGGCTTGTTGCTGCAGGACTTCATCCATCACCTGTTGAATATGCTGATTTTGTTACAACCACAACACACAAAACGCTCAGAGGTCCACGCGGTGGTCTTATTCTTTGCAAAGAAAAGTATGCAAAATTAATTGACAAGTCCATTTTCCCTGGAATACAAGGTGGCCCGCTTGAACATGTAATAGCTGCAAAAGCTGTTGCTCTCAAAGAAGCTATGACAGAAGAGTTCAAAAACTACCAGGTTCAAATATTGAAAAATGCAAAAGCTCTGAGTACAAGACTTATTGAAAGAGGATTCAGACTTGTGAGTGGTGGAACTGATAATCATTTAATGTTAGTAGATTTGAGAAATAAAGGTATAACAGGAAAAGACGCCGAAAAGATATTGGATGAGCATAATATAACATGTAACAAAAATGCGGTTCCTTTTGATACTCAAAGTCCGATGATAACAAGCGGGATAAGACTTGGGACGCCGGCTGTCACAACCAGAGGGTTTAAAGAAGGGGATATGCTTGAGGTTGCAGATATTATCCATGATGCTTTGACAAATTCTGATACTAAAGAGAATATTTTAATCAGAGTGAAAGCTCTTTGCGAAAAACATCCTTTGTATAAAGAATTTGATGAATAAGCTTAAGGTGAATTAAAATGGACTTTTTCCAATATCTTGGCGAAAAGAGGTTGAAAAAGGAATCACCTCTTGCTTACAAGCTCAGACCCAAACGCCTTGAGGAAATTGTGGGACAGGAACACATATTAAGCCCGGGCAAACCTCTTTATAACTTAATTAAAAACGATAGACTTACTTCAATAATTCTCTATGGGCCACCTGGGACTGGGAAAACTACAATTGCACATGTGATTGCTAACGCTACAGGCAAGACTTTCAAAACCATAAATGCTACAATTGCAGGTGTAAACGATATTAAGAAGATTATAGAAGAAGCAAAGTTTGAGTTTACTCAAACAGGTAAAAAGACAATTCTCTTTATTGATGAGATACACAGGTTTAACAAACTTCAGCAGGATGCCCTTTTGCCTTCTGTAGAAGAAGGAGTAATAATCTTGATTGGGGCAACAACCGAAAATCCTTTTTATGAAGTCAATAAAGCGCTTGTGTCAAGGTCCTTGGTATTTGAGCTTTTTCCACTTAAAGAGGAAGATATATTAAAGATTATTGAAAGAGCAATTTCGGATAAAGAAAATGGGCTTGGAGAGTTGAATATCCAAATAGAAGATGATGCTAAAAAGCTAATAGCAAAACTCTCAGGTGGAGATGCAAGAGTTGCTTTAAACATCTTAGAAGCTGTTGTGTATTCTTCTACAGCCCAAGACGACGGCAAGATTTGTATTTCTCAGGAATCTGTCATAAATCTTTCAAATAGGAAGACAGCATTGTACGATGCTACAGGAGATATGCATTACGATACTATTTCTGCGTTTATAAAAAGTGTAAGAGGGTCTGAACCGGATGCAGCGCTGTTTTACTTGGCAAAGATGCTTGACAGTGGAGAGGATATAAAGTTTATCGCAAGAAGACTAATAATATTGGCAGCAGAAGACATTGGTTTGGCAGATCCGATGGCGCTCACAATTGCAGTTTCTGCAGCAATGGCATGTGAATTTGTAGGAATGCCAGAAGCAAGAATTATTTTGTCTGAGGCGACAATCTATCTTGCATGTGCTCCAAAAAGCAACTCTGCATATTTGGCAATTGAAAAAGCCTTGGAAGATGCTAAAAATGTGAGTATAAAAAGTATTCCCATGCATCTTAGAATGGCAACACATGGAGAGGAAAAACTTGGACATGGTATTGGGTATTTGTATCCTCATGATTTTGAAAATCACTGGGTTTCTCAGCAATATCTACCTGATGAGCTTGTTGGTAGAAGATACTATTTTCCAACTGAGATGGGAAAAGAAAAGTTTATAGCTGAATATATTAAAAAGTTGAGAGAACAGCTTGATAGCTAAAAAGTCAAAAATTTGCATGCATAAAAAGAGCGTGAGAGGAGAAAATAAAAAATGGATGTAAAAACGCTTGCACTGCAACTTCATAGGCAACACAGAGGAAAGATTGCCCTCAAAAGCAAAGTTAGCGTAGATAATCAGCACGACCTTAGTATATACTATACACCCGGTGTTGCAGAACCTTGCAGAGAGATTGTAAAGAATAAGTTTCTTGTGTATGAGTATACATCTAAATCCAACTGGGTTGCAGTGGTAACAAATGGTACAGCTGTCTTGGGTTTGGGAGACATTGGTGTGCATGCCTCTTTGCCTGTTATGGAAGGCAAGGCAATTTTGTTTAAACAGTTTGGTGGTGTTGATGCATTCCCCATTTGTATAGACTCAAAAGATGTTGAAGAGATTGTAAAGACAGTAAAGCTTATTGAAACATCTTTTGGTGGAATAAATTTAGAAGATATAGCTGCACCAGCATGTTTTGAGATTGAACAAAAGCTAATTGAAAGTCTTGATATTCCTGTGTTTCATGACGATCAGCATGGAACTGCTGTGGTAGCACTGGCGGCTTTGATAAATTCTCTCAAAATTGTAAGGAAAAGAATATCAGATGTAAAAATAGTCATAAACGGTGCTGGTGCTGCTGGAATTGCAACTGCTAAGCTTTTATTAAAGTATGGAGCAAGAAATATTGTTATTTGTGATAAATGTGGTGCCATATATGAAGGAAGAGAAAAAGATATGAATAAGTATAAAGAAGAAATAGCAAGAATTACCAATAAAGAAGGAATAAAAGGTTCGCTACACAGAGCAATTGAAGGTGCTGATGTATTTATTGGTCTTTCTGTTGCAAATGTCCTGAATGAAGATGATATTAAAAAGATGTCGAATGACGCAATTGTGATGGCAATGGCAAATCCGATACCAGAGATTATGCCAGATATTGCAAAAAAGGCAGGAGCAAGGATTGTTTGCACAGGAAGGTCTGATTTTAATAACCAAGTCAATAACGTATTGGCATTTCCAGGTATTTTTAGAGGAGCACTTGATGTTATGGCAACAAGGATAACAGATGAGATGAAGATAGCAGCTGCTGAGGCTATAGCTAAGGTTGCAGAGGAGGAACTTTCAGAAGATTATGTAATTCCGAAGCCTTTTGACAAGAAAGTAGCCTTTGAGGTGGCTTTAGCAGTTGCAAAAAAGGCAGTGGAACAAAAGGTAGCGCGGCTGGATCTGAATGATGAAGAGCTCAGAACAAGGATTTTGTCTATGTTAAATATATAAAAGAGTCAAGAGCAGAGTTAGGTGAAGTTTTGATGCCTAACTCTGATTTTTTATTATCTCTAATCTTATCATTATAAATAAAACATTATCTTAAACTCAACAATGTTACTATTGACAAAGTAATATTAGACTTTTAAAATAAAAGATGTCAGATTAAGCGTCATCTCTTGCAATTAACTTCCCCAGACAGAAGTTAATAGAATATAAGTGCAAGAAATGAGAAGTAAGTAGACAAGGAGGGAAAAGAGTGCCTGGGTCACTTGATGAGTTTTTAAAAGGAAAGTCTATTATTGAACTTAGAGAAATAGCAAAAAGTCTGGGTATTCAGAAATATTCTTTGCTCAAAAAAGGTGAATTGATGGAAGCTATTAGAAATTTTCTGGGAAGTTCAAAAGAAGATGCCACAGTTCTTGAGGGCATAGGCAAAAAAGAAAAAGGAAGAAGAGGAAGAAAAAAGAAATCAGAAATTGCAGAAGTTCAGCAGACTTTTGAATTAAAGAGCGAGGAGCTACAATCAAAGGTTGGAGAGACCAATGAGAAGGAAGAGGAAAGACCAAGTGAAATGGAAAATAAAGAAGAAGATAACATAAAAGAACAGACTTTGTCTGAGGATATACAAAAAGAAGAAGAAAAAACTGAAATGCCAACAGATGTTAGTTTAAATGAGGAGAAAAAAGAGGAGAGTAAAGTCATAGAGTTAAAACCTAAAAAAGAAGAAAAAAGAGAGGATAAAATGCAGATAGAAATTCCGCCAGAATTAAAAGAACTTGAAGGTAAAGTGGAGATAGGCGGCATAGGCGAAGGAGTTTTGGAGATAATTTATGAGCCTGGTGGCGGTGGCGGTTACGGATTTTTGCGCGACGATTCGTTCGTTCCTGGCCCAAACGACATATATGTTTCGCCATCTCAAATCAGAAAATTCAATCTCAAAACCGGAGATAAAATTAGAGGTCCCATTAGGCTTCCGAAAGAAAATGAGAAGTTTGCAGGGCTTTTGTATGTTCAGAGCGTCAACGATATGAAACCAGAAGAAGTTGCAAAACGCACTCCTTTTGAAGACCTTACCCCTATTTTCCCAAACAAAAGAATAATTTTGGAAAATAAAAATGAGCCTAAGGATTTAGCAGTTAGACTCATAGACCTTATTGCGCCAATTGGAAGAGGACAGAGAGGATTAATTGTAGCACCACCAAAAGCAGGTAAAACTACGCTATTAAAGAAAATAGCAAATAGTATTCTGACAAACTATGATGATTTGCATTTGATTGTACTGCTCATTGATGAAAGACCCGAAGAGGTCACTGACATGCAAGATTCAATAAAAGCAGAGATACATTACTCTACATTTGATGAAACTCCTGAACACCACATAAAAGTTGCTGAAATGGTTTTAGAGAGGGCTATGAGACTTGTTGAGTGTAAAAAAGATGTTGTCATTTTGTTAGATAGCTTGACAAGGCTTGCACGTGCTTATAACTTAGTTGAACCACCTTCTGGCAGAACACTTTCTGGCGGTCTTGACCCGAACGCTCTTCATAAACCTAAAAAGTTTTTTGGTGCTGCAAGAAACCTTAAAGAAGGTGGTAGTCTTACTATCCTTGCAACAGCGTTGATTGAAACAGGGTCACGAATGGATGATGTCATATTTGAAGAGTTCAAGGGTACTGGCAACATGGAGTTGCACCTTGACAGAAAACTTTCTGAAAAACGAATATTCCCGGCTATTGATATAAACAAGTCAGGGACGCGAAGAGAGGAACTTTTGCTGTCTGAAGAGGAAAAAGCAGCTGTTGATGCTATCAGAAGAGCACTTTCTAACTTTGGAACAGCTGAAACTACAGAGAGAATTATAAGTATGCTTTCCCAAACAAAGTCAAATGAAGAATTCATAAGAAAGATATTACAAAATTTAAGATAAAAATAGAAAGTAATTTTAAAAAAAATTGAGATTTGAACAAATCCAATTGATATTTTGGAGAAAGTAGCTGCTATTTTGAGCAAAATAGCA
Organism: Caldicellulosiruptor bescii DSM 6725; assembly: GCF_000022325.1. Taxonomy (NCBI): domain Bacteria; kingdom Bacillati; phylum Bacillota; order Caldicellulosiruptorales; family Caldicellulosiruptoraceae; genus Caldicellulosiruptor; species Caldicellulosiruptor bescii. Next base: position 1,160,212 of record NC_012034.1, read on the forward strand.
GCTACTTTTTTATTTCTGAGCATTTTTTTAAATTTCACAAACATAATGAATTTAGAATACACTGATTTTGAGGAGGTGAAAAGGATGAGAGTGTGTATAGACCCGGGACATGGCGGGAAAGACCCTGGAGCAATAGGAAAGAACAACACTAGAGAAAAAGATATAACACTTGCAATTGCTAAAAAATTAAAATTCATATTGGAAGATGGTACAAATGCCAAAGTGATTTTGACAAGAGAATCTGATATTTTGCCGTGGGGAGAAAAAAGTGTAAAAGAAGACTTAAAAGCAAGGTGTGATATAGCAAACAAGAATTTGGTAGACATTTTTGTCAGCATTCATTGCAACAGCAGTAAAAATGAGTTTGCAAGGGGTGTAGAGACTTTTTATTACAAAACAAGCCAGAAAGGATTTTTGCTGGCCGTTGAGGTACAAAAAAGCATAATTGAGTCAATAAAGACCATAAATCGCGGAGTTAAATTTGCAGACTTTTTTGTGTTGAGAGCTACCAAAATGCCTGCAATCTTAATAGAGTGCGGTTTTTTGAGCAATCCTGAAGAAGAAAAGATGCTAAATAATCAAAATTACCAGACTCAAATTGGTTTGGCAATTGCAAAGGGAATTGTGAATTATCAAAAAAATATTGATAAAGCATAAAAAATGCTGTATTCTTATACTTAAAAATAGAGCCAAGAATAAGTTGGCTCTTTTTGTTTTACAACATAAGTAGTTGGAAAGGAATGAATTTTTTTGAACATAAAAGAGTATACTGATTTTCTTCGCATAAATGGAGTAGAGATTAATTTTGACGCAACATTTTTTAGCGGGCAGTGTTTTAGATGGAAAAAGGTAGAATATGGATACATAGGGGTTGTAAACAGAAAAATAGTTTTAGTATATCCGCAGGATAACAATACATTTGATATATACAACTGTTCACCTGACGAGTTTAAAAAATTTTTTTACTGGTATTTTGACTTGGACAAAGACTATGATTTGATTTTGAAAGAGCTTTCTGAGCATGATGAGATTTTGAAAAAAGCAGTTGAGAAGTACAGAGGGATGAGACTTTTAAATCAAGAGCCTTTTGAATGTATGATTTCTTTTATTATATCTCAGAATAACAACATAAAGAGAATTCAAATTCTGGTGGAAAGACTTTGCCAGGCTTATGGGGAAAAAATAGAATACAGAGGATTTTCTTCTTGGACATTTCCAGAAATTGAGGATTTAAAAAAGGTCTCAATAGAAGATTTAAAACGCTTAGGGTTAGGTTATAGAGCGGAGTATATCAAAGATGCAATTGCTAAATTAGATGAAGGTAAAATAGACTTTGAAAGTCTTGAGTCTTTGAGTTCTGATGAAGCAAGGAAGATTTTAAAAACGGTAAAAGGAATAGGAGACAAGGTTGCTAATTGTATATTGCTTTACTCACTGCAAAAGTATGATGTGTTCCCTGTGGATGTGTGGGTGAAGCGTGCCTTGAGAGAATATTATGGAATTGAAAATACAAAACAGCTGAGGCAGTTTATAAAGTCGTTTGGAGAACTTGCCGGGTATGCGCAACTTTTTTTATTTCACTACATTAGAAACAACAATAAATAAACTCAAGTGAACAAATGGAGGTAAATTGCTGTGACGCTTTACAAACTGATTATTTTGAGCATAGCTCCATCTTTGTTCATAGCTCTTTATATCTATTTTAGGGACAAATTCGAAAAAGAACCTCTTCATCTTCTTTTAAAGACCTTTATATTGGGGATACTTATTAGCTCTATTGTGGTGCCAATTGAATATTTTTTAATGGCATATGGAAGTATTTCTGCTTCAAGCAGACTCTCATTTATTGCATTTGAAGCATTTATTGTTGCAGGTCTTACAGAAGAGTATTTCAAAAGGCTTGTTGTGCTAAGAGTGGCTTTTGACACTCCTCATTTTAACCAACCATTTGATGGGATTGTTTACTGTGTATTCTCTGCAGTTGGATTTGCTGCAATTGAGAATGTAGGATATGTTTATCAAGCTTTTCAAGCCTCGTATGACGCTGCAATTTCAGTTCTTGTTCTAAGAGGTGTGATGGCAGTACCTGCACATGCTATGTTTGGAATTGTAATGGGATATTATTTGGGCTTTGCAAAATTTGCGCCCGAGAGTAGAAGTTATTGGTATTTCAAAGCTTCTTTAATTATCCCTATGCTTTTGCATGGGTTTTATGATTTTGTGCTCATGTTGAATGTCTATGGAGCGCTTGCCATTGTTGGTATTTATGAGATTATATTGTTTGCTTATTGCCTAAGATTAATTAAAAGAAGTCAAGAAATTTCAAGGTTATACTTTTAAACTTGTTAGGAATTTTATTTAAGGAGATGAGATAAAAAGTGACATCTGAAGACCAAGAACGGGAATTTAAAAGACTTGAGGTTTTTGCCTATAAAAATTTAAAGAAAAATTCTATCATTTCGATTGCAGATGGAGCAGTATTTGCAATAGGAAGCGGTATGCTTCCAGTTTCTACTGTGATAGTTTATTTTATTTCACATTATGTTCACTCAAATACGCTGATTGGACTTTTAACCACCTTGAATGTACTTTTATCTAACTCTCCGCAGATTCTTGTTGCTAAAAAATTAGAGATGCTTGATAGCTACAAAGAGTATTTTATTAAAGTTGCCTTACTTATGAGACTTATGTGGTTTTTACTGGCAATTGATGTGTTTGTGTTTGCAACCACAAATGAGCTTTTATTTGTAATTCTCTTTTACCTAATTTTTAGTCTTCAAGGTTTTTTTGCTTCATTTGCCAATATAACATGGTTCAATCTTATTCTAAAGCTTGTTCCTGAAAGACAAAGGAGCAAGTTTTTTGGTATAAGGTCTTCGATAGGGGGACTGTGTGAGACATTTGGAGCCTTTTTGATGGGAAGAATATTGAGGCTTTTACACTTTCCTTATAACTATGGTCTTTTATTTTTAATTTCGTTTTTGATAATGATGCTCTCATTGTACATAGCTTCTATGATGAAAGAGATTCCTATCAAGAAACCCAAAAAGGTGATTGATAATAAGCATTATTTTAGGAGCATGTTTTTGATACTGAAAGAAGATAGAAATTTTAAATATTATCTTCTTTCAGTTTTATTTATTGGCGCACTGGGTAAGATGCCATTTGGTTTTCAAACCATATTTGCAAAAAATAGCCTGAGTATTTCAACACAACATGTTGCAATTGCAACCACAATATTGCTTTTTTCTCAGACAATAGGATATATGCTATGGGGAATAATCGGTTCTAAGTATGGGTTTAAAAGTACTCTTTTGATTTCTGCTTTGATGTTTTTACCTGCAATATATTTTACATACCTTATGAGTTCTATAAGCGTTTATTATCTTTCTGTTGCTCTGTTTGGGATTGCTCAAAGTGCAAGGAACGTAAACGAAAGCAATATGGCTGCAAAACTTTGCAAGGACCCTTTAAAGCAGCCATCTTATATTGGTCTTAGAAATTTTTTGATGGGACCATTTTTTGCTTTTAATTCTATAATAGCTGGAGGTATAATTGATACTCTTGGTAAAAACATTCTCTTTTTAATTTCATTTAGCTGCATGGTGCTCGGATTTTTTATTCTGTGTTTTTTAGTCAGAGAGGACTAATCTTTCAATGCCGGTTTTTAAAAAACTCTTGTAAAAGGGAAATAACTGTTGTAAAATATTTTTGCACCTTTATGGGTATTAACAAGTTATTAATTTTAGGAAACAACAAAAATTTGTATAAATCTTGTAGGAGGTGAAAGCAATGAAAGAAGGAATCCATCCAACATATTACCATGATGCAGTTGTCAGATGTGCATGCGGTGAGACATTTATAACTGGTTCTACGAAAAAAGAAATTCATGTAGAAATTTGCTCAAAATGCCATCCATTCTTTACAGGTAAGCAAAAATTTGTTGATACAACAGGTAGAGTAGAAAGATTCATGAAAAAATATGGACTTGACCAAAAATAATAAAGAGTGCACGCCAAAAGGGGATTAGCTTGTGCTAATCCTTTTTATTTTATAAATTGACAAAGATAGGAAGATGAGTATGAAAAAAACTACTATAGGCGGAATGGCTCTCATAGAAGGTATAATGATGAAAGGACCTAAAAAAATTTCCATTGTTATAAGAAAACCTAATGGAGAACTTTACAAAGAGGTAAAGGATTTAGCCATAGATGACACTAACAAGCTGAAAAAGATTCCTTTTATAAGGGGAGTATTTATTTTATTTGAGCAGATGATTCTTGGAACAAAAGCTTTGATGAAATCTGCTGACATTGCATTAGAAGAGTTGCCAGATGAAGAAAAAGAAAAACAAAAGGATTTTGTTGATAAAATTTTTGAAAAAAAGTTTTTTCAAAAGCTTGGTATCACTGATATAGCAATTTATTTTTCTGTAATTGTATCCATACTTCTTGGAATACTTCTATTTATTTACATTCCTACCTGGTCTGTTGAGGCACTGAAAGGATTTACTCTCAGTAGCTTTTGGAAAAACATGATAGAAGGAATAGTGAGAGTAATAATTTTTGTTCTTTATCTTTTATTTGCATCCCAAATGAAAGAGATAAAAAGAGTTTTTGAATATCACGGTGCAGAGCACAAAACAATTTTTGCTTATGAAAATGGAGAGGAATTAAGTGTTCAAAAAATAAAAAAATATTCTACACACCATCCACGGTGTGGCACAAGCTTTTTATTTATTGTTATAATTATCAGTATTATCATTTTTACATTATCTGGTTGGCAATCTGTTGTTATGAGAACTCTAATACGACTTTTACTTCTTCCTGTAATTGTTGGTATATCATATGAGATAATAAAATGGGCTGGGAAAAGTGAAAGCATTTTAGCGAGAGTAATCTCATATCCTGGTCTTTGGCTTCAGAACATTACCACAAAAGAGCCTGACGAAAAGCAGTTAGAGGTTGCAATTGAAGCTCTAAAAGAAGTAATTCCGGAGGATACAAAGCTTGATGAGTGGTAGGATAAAGACCATTGGTGAGGTTTTGAATGAAGCTGCTTTGATGTTAAGAGATTATTGTGAAAATAAGGAAGAAGACTATAAGAAGATTGCACTTATGATGCTTTCGCAGATACTTAATATGGAAAAAACAGAGGTTATTCTAAATAAAGGTTTACCTGTGGAACAAGACAAGTATGAAAAGATTGTAAATGCTATTTCCAAATATTTACAAGACTATCCTCTTCAATATTGTACAAATAAAGCTTTCTTTATGGGGCTTGAGCTTTATGTTGATGAGAATGTTTTGATTCCGCGATTTGATACAGAGGTTTTGGTAGAGGTTGCTATAGAAATATTTAAGAGTAAAAAGAATCTGTACTTTTTAGATATTGGCACGGGTAGTGGATGTATTGCAGTAGCTCTTTGCAAATTTTTAGATTGCAAGGTTTTTGCTGTTGATATTTCAGAAAGAGCGCTTGAGGTTGCAAGTAAGAATGCAAAATTGAATGGTGTAGAAAATAGGATTTCATTTGTAAGGAGCAACTTATTTGAAGATATTCCTAAAAATCTTAGATATGATGCCATAATTAGCAATCCACCTTATATCTCTGATGAGGAAATTTTTGAACTTGACCCACGGGTTTTAAAAGAACCACATATAGCTTTGTTTTCAAAAGAGGATGGGCTTTGGTTTTTCAGAGAGATTGCAAACAAAGCAAAGCTATATCTCAAAGATGGTGGTTATATTATTTTTGAAGTAGGATTTTCTCAAGCTGAAAAAGTCAAAGAGATTTTGAAGAAAAATGGATACAAAAATATAAGTTCAAGGAGAGATTTAAATAATGTTGAAAGATGCATCTTTGCAATAAATGGGTAAAAATATATTGAATGGGGTGATTAAATGATAGAAAAGCTTCAAGTAATTGAAGAAAAATATTTAGAGCTTGAGAAAAAGATTTCAGACCCTGAGATAATAAGCCAACCACAAGAGTGGCAAAAACTTATGAAAGAACATAGCAATCTTCAGCCAATTGTGGAAAAGTTCAGAGAATACAAAAGAATTTTAGACACTATCAAAGAGGCTGAAGAGCTTTTAGATACAGACCTTGACGAGGATTTTGAAAAACTTGTGAAAGAAGAGCTAAATCGGGCAAAAGAACAGAAAGAGATTGTTGAAACACAGCTCAAGATTTTACTTTTGCCCAAGGACCCCAACGACGAAAAAAATGTTATAATGGAGATAAGAGCAGGTGCTGGCGGCGAGGAAGCAGCACTTTTTGCAGCAGAGCTTTTCAGGATGTATTCAAGATATGCAGAGAGGAAAAACTGGAAGGTTGAAGTAATGTCAACAAGTGAAAGTGATTTGGATGGGTTTAAAGAGGTAATTTTCATGATAAGCGGAAAAGGTGCGTATAGCAGGCTCAAATATGAAAGTGGTGTTCACAGAGTTCAGAGAGTACCTGTGACAGAGTCAGGCGGAAGAATTCATACATCAACAGCAACTGTTGCGGTTTTGCCAGAAGTTGAGGATGTTGAGGTGGAGATAAGAGAAGAGGACCTTGAGATAGACACGTTCAGGGCAGGTGGTGCAGGAGGCCAACATGTGAACAAGACAGAGTCGGCTGTTAGGATTGTTCACAAGCCCACGGGAATTGTTGTGACCTGCCAGGACGAAAGGTCGCAGCATGCAAACAGGGACAGGGCAATGAAGATACTCAGGGCAAGGCTTTATGATTACTATCAGAGCATTCAGCAAAAAGAGATAGAAAGTCAGAGAAGAAGTCAGGTTGGAACAGGTGATAGAAGCGAAAGGATAAGAACATATAACTTCCCTCAAGGGCGTGTGACAGACCATAGGATTGGTCTTACTTTGTACAAGCTTGAGCAGATTTTAGATGGTGAGCTTGACGAGATTATCGATGCACTGATTACTCATTTTCAGACAGAAAGATTAAAAGAAATAGGTTAAAATGCCGATAAAAATTATGACTGAGTGCGCAAAATTATCACCAGAAAAGGGATGATGATAAAAGATGGATATTCTTTCAATTGGCGGGTTGATATTGGGGTTTGGTTCTCTTTTGACTGCGTTTATAATTGAGAAGGGTAATCCTGCAAAGCTTTTACAGATTTCAGCTGCCATGATTGTTTTTGGTGGGACAATTGCAGCAGTGCTTGTATCGTTTCCAATGTCACAGATAAAAACTGCTGTAAAACATTTTAAAATGGTCTTTATGGATAAGAAAATTGATTTTGTAAGTGTGGTTGAACAGCTTGTCCAGCTTTCTGACAGGGCGCGAAAAGAAGGTCTCTTGGCTTTAGAGCAAGAGATTCCTAACATTCAAAATCCGCTTTTGAAAAAGGGTTTGGGACTTGTTGTTGATGGTATTGAAGGAGAAGTTATAAGAGATATTTTAGACAGAGAAGTTTATCTTGCTGAAGATGAGCTAAAAGAGGCAGCTGAGGTATTTGAAGCAGCAGGTGGATATTCTCCTACAATGGGTATTATTGGTACTGTTATGGGACTTATTTCTGTGCTTTCAAACTTGACAAATCCAGATGAACTTGGCCCAGCTATAGCTGTTGCGTTTGTTGCAACTTTGTATGGTGTTTCATCTGCCAACCTTATTTGGCTCAACTTTGGTAAAAAGATAAAGACAAAAGCAAAACAAGAGAGAATGTTAAATGAGATAATTGTGGAAGGACTTTTGTCAATCCAAGCTGGGGAAAACCCAAGGATACTAAGAGAAAAAATTGGTGGAATGCTAAAAGAAACTGGTCAGAAACAAAGCCAAGCTCAAGAGCCAGCAGGCGCAACTGTTGGGGGGTAAAAAATAGATGGCAAGAAAGCGTATGGAAGAACCAGCCCATGAAAACCATGAACGATGGCTTATTACCTATGCAGATTTAATTACTCTCTTGCTCATATATTTTATTGTTATGTATTCCATGAGCAAGCTTGACATGGACAAATTTAAGAACTTCACAGAATCCCTAACGTCTGTTTTGAAAGGTACAGCCTATATTTTTGAAAACTCTGGTCCCTCTATACTGGAAGGATTATCTGGGAAGAATGTCAAAGGAACAAACACTGATGTTGGTGGGGCGACAAAAAATAAGCAGATGACTGAGGAAGAGCTTATTAACGATATACAAAAACAGGTTTTAGGGCTTATAAAGGAACATGGTATTGAAGGAAAGGTGCTCGTGATACAGGAAGAGAGAGGATTATCAATTTTACTTAAAGATGTATTATTTGATACAGGTTCAGCAAAACTTACACCACAGGCGAAAGAAGTTGTGCATGAGATTGCAAAGATTTTAGAAAAAGTCCCGAATAATAACATAAGAATTGAGGGACACACAGACAATGTCCCTATTCACAATAAATACTTTTATTCTAACTGGGAACTTTCAACAGCAAGAGCTACATCTGTTTTGCAAGAAATTTTAAGAGTTTCAAAGGTAAGGCCAGAAAGATTTTCTGTTGTTGGCTATGGCGAGTACAGACCAATTGCTTCTAATAAGACACCAGAAGGAAGAGCACTCAACAGAAGAGTTACAATTGTGATACTGAGAACAGTCTACAGTAAAGCTGAACCTGTAAGATAATAGAATTCTAAAACATCTGTTTGAAGTGTTTGTAAAGAAGTGTTTATAAAAGAGATAAAATTCTCATAATATTTAAATGAAATTTGTTAAATTTGAAGCTACTTTGTTAAACATAGATTTTTTATTTTTCAATCTCTTTGCTTTTTTTTGTGGGATAGCTGGAGCATTTGTCGGTGCTCTACTGGGTTTGGTCTTGCATTTAAATGATGAGAAGTTCAAAGACTCCTTAATTGGTTTTACATCAGGACTTATGCTTGGTTTAATTTGCTTTGGGCTTATCCCTGAAGCTGTATGTATTTCAAACTTGCTCACGTGTATTTTAATATTGATTGCTTCGTATTTTTTGATTGGGATATTGGAAAGAGCATTAACAATGAAATTTTCAATTTCACAGGACAGATATCTCAAAAGTGGAATACTTATTTTAGTTGCTCTTTCACTTCACAACTTTCCTGAAGGGTTGGCAATAGGAAGCAGCTTTTCCGTAGAAAAAAGTTTTGGAATTTTAGTAGGGATTATGATAATAGTTCATGATATTCCAGAAGGATTTGCACTTTCGTTACCTTTGAAGATGGCTAAGCAGAGTAAAATAAAAATATTAAGATATGCAATATTGTCTGGAGTTCCAACAGGTATTGGGTGTTTGGTTGGAAGTGTGATAAGCTATATTAACAAGTATGTGGTAGCAAGCTGTCTTGCATGTGCAGCTGGTGCAATGCTTTATGTTGTAATGAATGAGCTTATTCCAGAGTATAGTCGAAAAGAAAATCTTAAAGTGGCTACAATGTCAAGTGTGATAGGTATCATAGTAGCATTACTACTTTTGGAGTGGTTGGAATTATGACAATTATTATTGACGCAAAAGAAGGAATAGATTATAAGAAGCTTGAAAAAGCGGCTTTGATATTGAGAGAAGGTGGGCTTGTTGCCTTTCCAACAGAAACTGTTTATGGTCTTGGAGCGAACGCACTTTTGAAAGATGCGGTGGATAAGATTTTTTTAGCTAAAGGGAGACCTCAGGACAATCCATTGATTGTTCATATATCTTCAAAAGATATGCTTGAGATGTGTGCTGAAATTACAGATGATAGGGTTTATATGTTAATAGAAATGTTTTGGCCAGGACCGCTTACGATTGTTCTACCTAAGAAAAATGTTATTGCTGAAAACGTCACAGCAGGTCTTTCAACGGTTGGTGTTAGGATGCCTGCAAACAAAATCGCACTTGAACTTATACGACTTTCAGGTGTTCCTGTGGCAGCGCCATCAGCTAACGTCTCTGGAAAACCAAGTCCGACAGAAGCCAAGCATGTGATAGAGGACCTGATGGGTAAGGTGGATGTCATAATAGATGGAGGCAAATGTTCTTTTGGACTTGAATCAACTGTAGTAGATTTAAGTGGGGAAAAAGCTGTGATTTTAAGACCTGGTGCTATTTCGTATTTTGCTTTGAAAGAAGTGCTTAGTGATATAGAGTATAGCAAAGCAGTGGTGGAAGGGCTAACTGGAACTGTTCCAAGGTCACCTGGCATGAAGTACAAGCACTATGCTCCTGATGCCAAGCTCATAATAGTAAAAGGAAGAATTGATAAGAGGATTGACAAAATGAATGATATGAAAAAGGAGTTTGAGTATAAAGGATACAGGGTTGGGATTTTGTGTTTTTATGAGACAGCCCATAATTTTGAGTCTCAATACAAACTCATTTTAGGAAGCATGTTTGATGCAAAAGAGTGTGGGAGAAATCTATTTTCGATACTCAGAAAATTCAACCAACTTGGTGTTGATTATATCCTTTGTGAGTGGGGAAAATTTGACTTAGAATTTCTTGCCTTGGAAAATAGACTTTACAAAGCAGCGGCAAACAATATTGTTGAGGTGTTGTAGTATTGAAGAAAAAGATACTTTTTGTGTGCACAGGTAATACCTGCAGAAGTCCGATGGCAGAATATCTTTTAAAGGAAAAGCTAAGAAAGATGAATATTGATAACGTTGAAGTTGAATCAGCGGGACTTTCTGCATTTTTCCCACAAAAGGCTTCCAAAAATGCTATATTGGTGATGAGTGAACTTGGTATTGACATTTCGTCGCATGTCTCAAGACTTATAAATGAGGAGATGATAAAAGAAAGCACTCTTATCTTGACAATGGAAAGGTATCATAAAGAGGTAATTACGAAAATGTATCCTGGTACTGCAGACAAGGTGTTTACTTTAAAGGAGTATGTTATGAATACCAAAGAAGATTTGGATGTTGTTGACCCATATGGTGGAGATATTGAAGAGTACAGAAGCTGCAGAGATGAACTGAGTTATCTTATTGACAAACTTTTGTCGAAAGTGGATGATATATGATAAAAATAATTAGTGTAGGAACTATAAAGGAGAAGTATTTTTTACAGGCATGTGAAGAGTACAAAAAAAGACTTTCGCGATGGGTAAAAGTCGAAGAAATAGAGATAAAAGAAGAAGATGAAAATAAATATTTCAATATCGAAACGCTTTTAGAAAAAGAAGCTGATAAGATTTTAAAACATGTCAAGGAAGGCGAATTTATAATAGTGTGTGATATTAATGGAATAGAGCTTTCATCAGAAGAGTTTTCTGAAATTTTAAGAAAAAATATAAATAGCAGCAAGAATATTACTTTTATCATTGGCAGTTCCAACGGTCTTTCAAATGAAGTGAAAAGAAGAGCTGATTTGCTTCTCTCATTTTCAAAACTCACTTTCCCTCATCAGCTTTTTAGAGTATTACTTTATGAACAGATTTACAGAGGATTGTCAATTATTTATGGGACAAAGTACCATAAATAAACGGGGCTATGGTCAAAGAAGGATAAAGCCCCGTTTATTTATACTGACATACATAATTTTTACAGATGAATCATTGTTCCAATGCCTTTATCTGTGAATATCTCAAGTAAAATACAGTGGGGAATTCTTCCATCAAGTATGTGTGTACGATTGACACCGTGCTTTAGTGCATCAATGCATCCTAAAACCTTTGGAATCATCCCGCCATCTATCTTTCCTTCCTCAATCATCTTCAAAACTTCATCGGCACTTATTGCTGAGATTATTTTCTTGCTATTTTTATCATATTTTAATCCTTCGACGTCTGTCATAAACATTAGCTTTTCAGCCTTTATTGCCTTTGCAATCTCAGCCGCCACAGTATCTGCATTTATGTTGTAACTTGTGCCATCTTCACCAACACCAATTGGTGCAACAACAGGTATATATTCGTCTTTGGCAAGCATTTCTAAAACCTTTGCGTTTATTGACACGACCTCTCCCACATAACCTAAATCAATTTTTTCCCCATTTACATATTCATAATGTTTTCGTGCTTGAATTAAATTTCCATCAATTCCGCAAATACCAATTGCCTTTCCACCTTTTTGATTTAGCATTGATACAAGTTCTTTGTTTGTCTTTCCTACCAGAACCATTTGAGCAACTTCCATGGTTTGCATATCTGTTACTCTGAGCCCATTGACAAACTGACTTTCAACATTGAGCTTCTTGAGGACTGAATTTATGTCAGGTCCACCGCCATGAACAACTATTGGATTTACGCCAATGTATTTGAGCAAAGTTATATCTTCCATAACCCAGTTTTTAAGCTTTTCATTTATCATGGCATTCCCGCCATACTTTATTACAACAGTCTTTCCATAGAGTTTTTGTATGTAGGGAAGGGCTTCTATTAATATGCTTGCTTTTTCAATCAGAGAATCCATTTCTTCGTACATATAGACCGTCATCCCCTCATTTTATTTTTTAAAAATATTCTCCCACCATTATAAGTCCCATTTTTTCATCAAGAGAAAATTTTATATTCATATTTTGAATTGCCTGGCCGGCAGCACCTTTTATGAGATTGTCAATGCATGAGATTATGATAACCCTGTTTGTCTTCTTATCAACCTCAAATCCAATGTCCACAAAGTTTGTTCCTCTTACGTACTTTAGTTCAGGTAGTTCGTCTTCAAAAATACGAATAAAGTATTCGTCTTTGTAGAATTCATTGTAGATTTCAACAAGGTCGTTTTTATCAATCTTTTTTATAAGGTTTGCATATATAGTTGACAGTATTCCTCTTTTTACAGGCAGAAGATGTGGTGTAAATGATAAATTCAAATCTTCGCCAAATAGAAAGCTGCACTTCTCTTCAATTTCGCTTGTATGTCTATGTTTTGTAACCGAATATGCTTTGAAATTTTCATCAAGTTCGCAAAAACTATATGCAAAGTCAAATTTTTTACCAGCTCCAGAAACACCTGACTTTGAATCTATTATAATACTGTTTTTGTCTACGAGCTTATTTTTCAAAAGAGGAGCAAGTCCCAATATTGCACTTGTTGGATAACATCCAGGATTTCCAATAATCTGAGCATTTTTAATCTCTTCTCTGTTTATTTCACAAAGTCCATAAGCACTTTTGCTCAAAAGCTCAGGGTATTTGTGCTGACTATAATCTTTTGCATATCTTTGCAGATCTTTGTATCTAAAATCAGCACTTAAATCAATTACAACCTTGCCAATGTCATATCCTATTTTGACATATTCCTGTGAAATACCGTGAGGCAGTGCACAAAACACTACATCTGCCTCTTGAATAGCTTCTATTTTAAATTCCTCAAATACAAGGTTTGAAACTTTTTTAAACTGTGGGTTTGTTTTATCAATAGAAAGCTGGTTGCTACTTGAAGATATAATGGATACAATTTCAACTTCAGGATGTCTTAACAAAAGCCGAATAAGCTCTACTCCCACATATCCTGATGCTCCTATAATACTTGCTTTTATCAATTTGGTCATCTCCTCTTTGTATTAATGAAATTTTGTTTTCAACTATGCAAATAATTATACAACACAGTGTATAAAAATACAATACATTGGCAAATATTTAAATTGATTTATTCGACAAAATGGGGTATTATATACCTATAAATTACATTTTTTGCGGGGTAGGTTCTGGGATGAAACGAATTAAAGTTCTGGTAGCTACGATAACAATATTTATGTTGATTTTTGTATCTGCTTTTGCTGCCGCCTCGTACAAGCTCTATGTCGAAGGAAAGCTTATCTCTTCAGTTAAAACCTTAGAAAGCAAAGGTAATGTTTACCTTGCACTTGCTGACTTTTTCAAGCTAAAAGGGTTTAGCGTTTCTTATAATTCAAAATCTAAATCTATCTTAGCCAAAAAGTCTAAGGATACATATCAGTTCTATATTGATAGGGCATATTACTACTACAACAAAAACAAAAAAAGTCTTTCAGCTAAGATTTTCGTAAGTGGTGGAAAGTCGTACATTTTAGCAAAAGATATAGCTTCTATTTTTGGCTATACCTGTTATGTTGATAAAACAAAAAAACTTGTAAATTTGAACATTAACAAGCCAAAAACTGCTGTATTGCCTTTACAGCAGAGTCAACAGAAAAATTCTCTTGCTTCGAGAAATAGTTTTCAAAGGGTAGAGAAAGATTCAATTTATATCAATGATATAAGATATAATATAGAAAATGATAAGTTTACACTATATATTTTGGCAACAAAAAGTATTTCTTTCAAGGACTATAGGCTTTCCAATCCTGATAGGATAGTTTTGGATATTTCGGATAGTATTGATAATATACAAAACAACAAAATAGAAATAAATAAAAGTGGCATTTTCAGAATTAGACATGCTCAAAACAAGGATACAAATGGTGGTTTATTTACACGCATTGTAATAGATTATGATTCGACTTTAATAAAAGATTATAGGATAACTAACCTTAGCAATCAACTAAAGATTGAGATAGACCTGCCAAGAAACTTACCAGCTTACACAAATATTGACAGCAGTGAAGATTTTCAAAATCAAGATGTACAAAATTCAACTGAAACCTTTTCTCCAGTGTATGTAATTCAGAAGATAAATATTATACCTTCAGATGGTTTTACACTTGCAGAACTTGATATTCTTCCAACAGTTGTAAGTGATGTTTATCGTGCAGACCAATCGTTTATAGTTTTGAATTTAAAAGGTGCTCAAATATCCACTCAGTTAAGTAATTTTTATCAAGTAAACGATGGAAGGGTGGATTATTATATAGCATCAAACGTTGACCAAAACAGTGTTCAGATTATATTTTCTTCTAAGGCAAAGATTTTTGTTTTAAACAAATTAGATGGGAAATTAGAAGTGGTGTTTGCTGACCAGTATTCAAGCTTAAGAGTAAATCCGCCCTCAAGTCTTGTTTTGAGTTCGCCTTTTGTTTCTCAGATAAACTATTTTTACGACCAGGGCAGCAACACCATAAGACTTGAAAGCCAGTATCCTATAACAATTGCAGATGATGTGTATTCTTTGCAAGCTTCGGTTGTGACTACTGTATATTCTATTTATCAGCAGGATAAGTGCATTGTTTACATCCAAATTAATCCTAACTACATAGCAAACATAAGCAAAAGTGGAACTGATATTACAATAAGTTTTTCACAAAAATTACAAAAACCTCAGAAGAAATTGAAGATATTCATTGACCCTGGTCATGGGGGTTCTGATCCAGGTGCTATATACACCAAAGTGGTAAATGGCAAACAGGTAACATATAATGAAAAAGATTTTAATTTGGATATTTCTTTAAGGCTTAGCGAAAAGCTCAAAAGCCTTGGTTATGAAGTTTATATGTCACGCGATAAAGATGTATATGTGGACCTTTATGATAGAACAAGGGTGGCAAATAGTTTAAATGCGGACTTGTTTATTTCTATCCATAACAATGCACATGATAATTCATCTGCGCGCGGAACCATGGTTTTGTATAAAGAAAAACAACAAAATGGGCTTATTTCTGATAAGCAGTTTGCCCAGATAGTACTTGACAGCATAGTCAAACAGGTTGGTACACAGAACAAGGGCATTGTAGAAAGACCAAACTTGGTTGTGCTAAGGACATCGAATATGCCAGCTGTGTTGATTGAGGTTGCATTTGGAACAAACCCTCAGGATTTGGACCTTCTTTTGAGCGATAGTTTTAAAGAGGCAGTTGCAAAGGCTATAGCTGATGCTGTTGAGTATATAAATACAAATTACAACAAATGAAGGATTGTCCAATAATAAAAAGAGGGATGGGGAAGCAAAACTTTTACCCATCCCTTTTTATTATAAACATTTCAATAGCTTCAGCAACTGCACCTTCATTATTTGTTCTGGAGGTTACAAACTTTGCAGCTTTTTTTACTTCTTCGGGTGCATTTGCAACTGCCACACTTATTCCAGAGATTTTGAACATTCCGACATCGTTGAAATTATCACCAATTGATATCAATTCTTCAGATGAGATATTTTTAAAGTTCATAAATTGCAGAAGAGCTTTTTCTTTTGATGCATTATTGCTCAAGACTTCTAAAAAACCATATTCTTTGTTGTCTGATGCATAGTAGAGAATAATATTACAATCCAACTCAAGTGTTTTAAGGATTTCTTTAATCTCTTTAAGTTTTTCATATTTGCCTACAATTCCAGTGTGACTGATAGGGTATTCTAAAAACTTTAAAAGCTTTTCTGCAGGGTATGTAGATTTAAATTGTTTGCGACCATTTACAAAGCTTAGAAAATAGCTATCATAATTGGTTCTCTCTTTATAAATCATGTGAAAATCTTGTTCATATCCCAGTACAATATAGTAGTCTATTTCAAAATGATTGTTATCAAGAAACTCAATTAATACTTTCTTCTGACGTTCTGTAAGATAATTTTTTATAATAGGTGGAAAATTAGGATTTTCGAAGACATAAACACCATTTGCCGAGATTAATGAACATGGTAGCTGTAAATCTTTTGCAATTTTAAAGGCTGAAGCGCCTCTTCCTGTGCAAAGTACTATCACAATTTTGTACTTTTCAACAGCAATTTTTAAAAACTCTCTGTTTATTTGAGGGATGTAACCTCTATCGTCCAAAAGTGTTCCATCAATATCCAGTGCAATTAATTTTATCAAGTCTTCTCACCTTCTTTTAAAATGTTGAACAAAAAATAGTAAGAATTTCACCTGTATTCTGGGGTTTGTTAACAAATTAACTTTTGCATACTGTATACAAGACAAAGATTATATGTTATAATCTTTAATAGCAATAGTTTATCATCATAAATAGAAAGGGGCAAGAAAGAAACAGATGGCGAGCATCTATCTACTCCTAATTTTTCTACCCATGATAGCAGCATTTTTCATTCTTCTTATTAACAATAGCAGTTTTAGAAAAGCTATTGTTTTTTTAATGTCTGCAATATTAATTGGTGTAGCTTTGTATTCTATTTCACAAGGTGATAAAGTGATAGTGCTTTCTCATTCATTAAATTCAGCACTTGAGTATCTAATAACCTTTGCTGATTATTTTCTATTAGCAATAATCTTTTTGATTGGTACAAAACTTAAAAACAAGCTCATTAGCCTTCTTGCTATTTTGCAGTTTGTTTTAATGTTTGTGTTTGAGTTTAAAGTAGGGAAACTGGATGTTGAAAATGTATTTTTTGTTGACCATTTGAGCTTTATTATGCTTCTTTTGATAAACATTATAGGTCCGCTTATTGCAATATTTGCACTTTCTTATATGGAAGAGCATGAGAAACACCTTCATCTTGAAAAAAGCAGACAAAACATATTTTTTGCAGTAATTATGCTATTTTTGGGTGCAATGAACGGTCTTGTGATTTCGAACAATATACTGTGGGTATACTTTTTCTGGGAGATTACTACACTCTGTTCGTTCCTGCTAATTTCTCATGACCAGAATGAAGAGAGTATTAAAAATGCAACAAGAGCTCTTCTTTTAAATTCGATAGGTGGACTTAGCTTTGTTATAGGTATAATATTTATGTATTACAAATCTGGAACGGTTGCTTTGAATGAGATTATATCTTCACAAGACAGCAGTATTTTGATGATCCCAATTGCATTTTTAACTTTGGCAGCATTTACAAAGTCTGCACAAATGCCATTCCAGAGCTGGCTACTTGGTGCTATGGTGGCACCAACACCTGTGTCTGCCCTGCTTCACTCAAGCACAATGGTAAAAGCAGGTGTTTATTTGGTTTTGAGATTGTCACCGGTATTTATTGATACATGGCTGGGAAGAATAGTTGCTGTGGCAGGTGCTTTTACTTTTGTTTCAGCAGCGCTTTTAGCAATATTTCAGTCAAATGCAAAAAGAGTGTTGGCATACTCAACAATTTCTAATTTGGGTCTTATAATTGCATTGTCATCCATAGCACATAGATATGCTATATATGCAGCTGCACTTTTGATAGTTTTGCATGGTGTGTCTAAAGCGCTTTTGTTCTTGTGTGTTGGTTCAATAGAACAGGGTATAGGTTCCCGAAACATAGAAGATATGGATGGAATCAAGTATAAAATGCCAATTGTTGCTTTCTTAACTCTTTTGGGAAGTGTGTCAATGCTACTTCCTCCATTTGGCGTTTTAATTACAAAATGGATTGCTATTGAAGTGTCAACTCAAAACATTGCGGCAATGCTTGAAATAATCTTGGGAAGTGCTTTTACAGTTGTTTTCTGGACAAAGTTTATAGGCAAGATTCTTTCTGATGGAAAGGATAGAAATAAGATAGAGAAATTTGAATTTATAAAGCATATTCCGTTGATGGCTATTTCAATATTAGTAGTTTTGGTAAGCATCTTTTTGATCCAGTTTACAAATATGTTTGTTGTGCCATTTTTCAAGTCTTCTTTTGCAAGGTATTCAGGAGTTAGCAGCACCAATATAAAAGAATTGTATGTAAAAGATTTCTTTGGATTTAATCCGGTTGTATTTTTTGGTGTGCTGGTAACAGCAGTCGTTCTGGGAGTTCTAATATATAGGTGGTTTAAGCCGAAAAGATATGTACCTGTGTATATGTCATGTGAAAATTCGGACAATTTTGGTTTCAGAGGAGAAAAGGATAAGATTGTGCCGTTTGAGTTCAAAAATTATTATTTTGAGACACTGACAAATGAGAAAACAGTAACGCTTGTTGTAAATGTTCTTTCAATTGCATTAATCGCAATAATGTTTGGGGTGATTTTAAAGTGAAACAGGCTTTAATTGTACTTGCGTCAGTAGTGCTTTCGCCCATAATTGGCGGACTTTTGACCGGAATTGACCGCAAAATAACAGCAAGAATGCAAAACAGGTTTGGTCCACCTATTCTACAGCCTTTTTATGATCTTTTTAAACTATTTTCAAAAGAAACTATCGTTGTTTCGAATACTCAGATATTATATGCGTTTTTATTCTTGGTATTTAACATTGTTGCAGTTGTGATGTTTTTGCTTAAGATGGACCTTCTTTTGATTTTATTTATTCTTGCATTTGCCACAACAGCGCTCATTCTTGGAGCAATGGCAACAAATTCGCCATATTCAAGGATAGGTGCTCACAGGGAATTGATATCTGTACTTGCATATGAGCCTGTTTTAATTGCTATGATAGTAGCAATTTACTTTGTAACTGGGAGTTTCAATATACAAGACATTTTAAAACACAATAGCTTTCTAATATTAGATTTACCGTTTATCTTCATAGCATTCAGCTATGTTTTAACAATTAAGTTTCGAAAATCTCCGTTTGATTTGTCAACCTCACACCATGGTCATCAGGAACTTGTAAAAGGTATTACAACAGAGTTTGCAGGACCTGTTCTTGGCTTGATTGAACTTGGTCACTGGTACGAACTTGTACTTTTGCTTCTTTTTGTATGGCTATTTTTTGCAAAAAATATCTTTGTGGCAATAGCAGCAATTTTGATTTGCTACTTTTTAGAGATTGTTATTGACAATATCTCAGCAAGGCTTACATGGAAGATAATGTTACAGCTTACTTGGTCAGTGGCATTTGGTTTTGCGCTTGTTAATCTCATTTGGGTATATATAAAGTATAGGTTATTATAAAAAACAGGGGTGAAAATAAAAAGTGTTATTTAGAAAGGCATTGAAAAAGTCTCCATGGATTGTTCACTATGATTGTAACAGCTGCAACGGCTGTGATATAGAAATACTGGCAACGTTAACACCTGTATATGACGTTGAAAGATTTGGAATTATAAATGTAGGTAATCCCAAACATGCTGATATATTGGTTGTGTCAGGTTCTGTTAACCACAGAAATGCAAGAGTTTTAAAGACAATATATGAACAGATGCCACATCCAAAAGCTGTTGTAGCAATTGGAGCATGTGCGTGCTCCGGTGGGATATTCAAAGAATGTTACAATACTCTTGGCGGGGCTGATACAGTTGTTCCTGTTGATGTATATGTTCCTGGCTGCGCGCCACGACCTGAGGCTATTATGGAAGGAATATTAAAAGCTGCACAGCTCTTAGAAGAGAAGAAAAAGAATATGAAAAAGGGTGAGATTTTGAATGTTGCAAAATCTTAAAGAACTTCAAAAAGAGGATTTGAGGAAAGAAGTTTTAGCCTTAAAAGCAGATGGTTATAGATTTGTCACTGCAACGTGTGTTGATTTGGGTGATGGTAGGTTTGATATAATCTATCACTTTGATAAGGATTACCGACTGACAAATATAAGAATTACTGCTCAAGCTGAGGAAAAAGTTCCTTCTATTTCAGATATATATTTTGCAGCTGTGTTTGTTGAAAATGAGATAAAAGATTTGTTTGGAATAGAATTTGAAAATCTTTTGATTGATTACGAAGGAAAGTTCATGATAACTGAAGAGTTAGAATCTCCTATGCGCAAAAAGCCAGTGGTAAAAGTAAAGAAAGGAGAGTAAGAAAGCTTTGGGGAAGAGAACGATAGTTCCGTTTGGTCCACAGCATCCTGTTTTGCCGGAACCTCTGCAGCTTAGGCTTGTTTTAGAGGACGAAAAAGTTGTTGAAGCGATACCTGCAATAGGTTATGTTCACAGAGGACTTGAAAAGCTTGCTGAGGAAAAGGATATAAACCAGAACATATATGTAGTCGAAAGAGTTTGTGGTATATGCAGTTTTCAACAAGCTTTGGCTTACTGTCAGGGAATTGAAGAGCTAATGGGCATTGAAGTGCCTGACAGAGCAAGGTATTTACGAGTTATTTGGGCAGAACTTCACAGACTTCACAGCCACCATTTGTGGCTTGGGTTATTGGCTGACGCTTTTGGTTTTGAAAGTCTTTTTATGCAATGCTGGAGAAATAGAGAGCTTGTGATGGACCTTATGGAAGCAACAGCAGGTTCAAGAGTTATAATTTCCACAAATATAATTGGTGGGGTTAGAAGAGATATAGATGCTGATAAACAAAAGTTCATTTTAGATAATCTTGCAAAACTGGAAGAGGAGCTAAAGAAGATAGAAGGTTCGTTTTTGAACGATTATACAGTCAAGAAAAGACTTGTAGGTGTAGGTGTTCTGAGCAAACAAGAAGCTTACGAGCTTGGATGCGTTGGACCTATGGCAAGGGCAAGTGGAATTAGTATGGATTTGCGAACCCTTGGATATGCAGCATATGGCGAACTTGACTTTGAACCTGTCGTGGAAAATGACGGGGACTGCTATGCAAGACTTAAAGTAAGACTTCGCGAGTGCTATCAGTCAATTGACCTTATTCGTCAGGCTATATCTAAGATGCCAGAAGGTGAGATTTCAACACCAGTCAAAGGATTTCCAAACGGTGAGGTTATTTCAAGGGTTGAACAGCCACGAGGAGAAGATGTATATTATATAAAGGCAAACGGGACAAAGAATTTAGAAAGGCTTAGAATTAGAACACCAACATTTGCAAATATTCCTGCGCTTGTGAAGATGCTTCAGGGTGTGGATTTTGCAGATGTTCCAATGCTTGTTTTGACAATTGATCCATGTATCTCATGTACTGAAAGGTAAAAAGTTTTTGTAAAGAGGGATGGTAAAATGTTTGGAATGCTCAAAAATGTTCTTGACAACCTATTTTCAAAGCCTGCAACAAGACTTTATCCGAAGGAAAAGAGGCCGTTTTTTAAAGATACAAGAGGAAGCCTTGAGATAGAGATAGAGAAATGTATCTTTTGTGGTATTTGCCAGAGAAAATGTCCTTCAAATGCGATAGTGGTGGATAGAAACTCAAGGACATGGCAGCTAAATCAGTACAAGTGCGTGCTCTGCAATGTATGTGTTGAGTCCTGTCCTAAAAAGTGTTTAATTTCAAAAGAGCAATTTAACGTTCCAACCACTTATAAAGAGTTTTACATCAAAAAGCAGGAAGTAAAAGATGAGGTGCAGCCAAAGGCACAGGCTGCTGCAACTAATGGTTAAATATGAGACTTTGGCTAAAGCTTAAAGCAGAAGTGGAAGGAAAATGGTAAAATGCATGAGTATTTTGTTACACAGCAGCTTGTAAAGATTGCAGAAGATGAGCTGAAAAATATCCACTTTAAAAAGGTTACAAGAATTAAAGTTGTAGTTGGGGAGCTGAGTGGAATTATTGATGAATCGCTGAAATTTTATTTTGACATTCTAACAAAAGGAACAATCTTAGAAGGCGCTCAGCTCAAAATAATTCCCAAAAAGGCTCTTTTGTACTGTCAAAAATGTAGTGAATATTTTGAGAGGACAAAAGATTTTACCTGTCCAAAATGTTTGTCGTTAGGCAAACTTACTGAACATGGTAAGGAATTTTATATTGAGTCTATAGAGGTAGATGATTGAGATGGAGATAAAGGTAATAAAAAATATTTTAGAGCGGAATCAAAACGCAGCCGACAATATAAGAAGGTTAGCAGATGAAAATAAATGGTATATTGTGAATGTGATGGGGTCACCTGGTGCAGGTAAGACATCTTTCATTAAGTGCATGATAGAAAATCTTAAAGACACATTTAACATTGCAGTGATTGAAGGTGATGTTGCATCAACAATTGATGCCGAGCAAATTGCAAGCTATGGAGTTAAAGTTTTGCAGATAAACACAGGTGGTGCTTGCCATTTAGTTGCAGATAGTGTTGCAGAAGCAATAGATACTCTCAAGCCTATGCCCAAAACAGTAATCTTTGTTGAAAACATTGGCAATCTCATCTGTCCATCTTCGTTCGATTTGGGAGAAAACCTGAGAGTTGTTGTATCTTCTGCTGCAGAGGGTGATGACAAGCCATATAAATATCCTATAATGTTTGAAAAAGCTGACGTTGTTGTTCTATCAAAGATTGATGTAATTGATGTCATTGGTTTTGATATGCAAAGATACAAAAAGGGTTTAGAAGCTATAAAAGACAAAGATTTAAAACTGTTTGAGGTATCGTTCAGGACAAAAGAAGGTATGGAAAGACTTACTAATTACTTTTATACTCTTTTAGATCCATATTTCAAAAAGTAGGGGAAAATGCTTATGAAAAGGTACAGATTTATATTTAAAGGGCTTGTGCAAGGGGTCGGTTTTCGACCCTTTATTTATAGTTTCGCAAAAAAATATGAACTTACAGGGTTTGTAAAAAATACTGGTGAAGGCGTTTTGGCAGAGTTTCAGGGAGATATAACTTCAGAGCAAATAACACATTATATTATAACTAACCTTCCCAAAAACGCTATTTTAGAGAAAATAGAGTTTTATGAGATTGAACCGGTTGTAGATGAAAAAGAATTTTGTATTGTTGAAAGTCAAAAAAATAGGATTTCAACAGTCCTGCCATATGACTTAGGGATGTGTGAAAATTGCAAAAGAGAATTTTATGATAAATCTCACAGACACTATCACAACGTATTTATTAGCTGCACAGACTGCGGACCAAGATACACAATTATTGAAGCATTGCCATATGATAGAGAAAATACATCTATGAAGCAATTTAAATTTTGCAGTGATTGCGAAAGGGAGTACTTTACTCCGGACAACAGAAGATTCAATGCACAGTCAACAACCTGCCCAGTATGTGGACCAAGACTTTTTCTTTTTTCATTTGGTGAAAAAAAACATATCCATGGAGAGGCAATTGAACTTTTAGATTTTGTTTCTCAAAAAATTTTAGAGGGATATATAGTCGCAATAAAAGGAATAGGTGGCTTTCACTTGGTGTGTGACCCATACAATGAAACTGTAGTCAAAAGACTATTTGAAAGCAAAAGACGAGAAGGTAAGCCTTTAGCACTTGTTGCCCGGGGCATTGAAGTAGTAAAAAAATACTGCCATGTCAATAAGATGGAAGAAGAGATTTTTTCTTCTCCACGATGTCCTATAATTCTTTTCGAAAAAAAGACTGAGCATTTTTCACATGTAAATAGCAATCTTCACACCCTCGGTATAATGAGGGCGTACACCCCTATTTTGGACTATATCCTGAGCAAAACTGGCAGGGACTTTTTAATTGCAACCTCTGCCAACCTTTCAGGAATTCCAATGATTATTGATGAAAGCGATGCTATTCAAAAACTTGAGGGTATCTGTGACTATGTGCTCTATCATAACAGAAAAATAGTTCGAAGGTGCGATGATAGTGTTGGGTTTGTTGTAAAAGATAAGTTTGTACTGACAAGACCGGGAAGAGGTTTTGCTCCTCTGAGACTAAACCTATCTTTATCACAATTTGTAGAGAAAAATATCTTAGCGTTAGGAGGTCATGAAAAAGCTACAGTTGCTTTAAAAAAAGAGGATGAGGTTATTGTAAGTCAATACTTAGGTGACCTTGACACAAAAGAGTATATAGACTTTTACAAGTCTGCACTAAGTGACCTTCTTTTTCTATACAACTTAGAATATGATTATATTGCCTGTGATTTTCACAAAAACTATTTTACAACCTCCATTGCCGAGGATATTGCCATAAAAGATAACAAAAGAATTGTATATGTTCAGCATCATATAGCCCACGTGTTTTCAGGTATGCTTGAAAATGATTTAGAGAGCTGTATAGGCTTTGCATTTGACGGAACAGGCTTGGGATTGGATGGGAACATATGGGGAAGTGAAGGATTTATAATTAATAAAAGCGATGTAAAAAGGGTATTTCATTTGAAATACTATCCTTTAGTGGGCGGAGAAAAATCTATAAAAGAGCCTGTGAGACTGGCATACTATTTTGCATATGAAATTGATAAAAATTTCGCAGAAGAATATTTTGCTAATTCAGTTTTTCTTTCAAAAATTGTAAAGGCAGCAAGGTTACTGAGTTACCCTCTTTGCTCAAGTTTTGGAAGGATATTTGATGTTGTTGGTGTACTTTTAAGGTGTGGTGAGAAAAATAGTTTTGAAGCACAGATTCCAATGGTTTTAGAAAGTATTGCAGACAAGACCGAAGAGGGGTTTTATGATTTTGTTATGAATTTTGAACATGAAATTGAAATAGATATTGTGTATATACTACAACAAATCATTAATGATATTAAAAGAAAGACTGACAGAAGCTTGATTTCTGCGAAATTTCACAACACCGTTGCAAAAATAGTTGTTGAAGTGGCAAAGAGGTTGAGAGAAAATTATAATAAAGACGTTGTAGTACTATCTGGTGGAGTATTCCAAAACAGGCTTTTGCTTGAAAAGACAGTGTCTATGCTTGAGAAAGAAGGGTTTAAAGTTTATTTTAATTCCTTATTTCCCATAAACGATGGGGGAATTTCAGCTGGACAAGTATATTATACAATCCAATTATTAAAAAATTGTTAAAGGAGTTTTAAAAATATGTGTTTAGGGTATCCTGCAAAAGTGATTGAAATTTTAGAAGATGGTAAGAAAGCTATTGTTGACTATTTAGGTTTAAAGAAAACTGTAAATGTGTCTCTCATAAAAGAGCTTGCTGTTGGTGATTATTTGCTTATTCACTCAGGAGTTGCAATTGAAAAAATAGATGAAAAAGAAGCCGAGGAAATAGAAAAACTTTTTGGTGAGGTAAGAAATGCAAACTCTTGAAAAGGGAAATCCTATTATTAACACAATAAAAAACAATATTGAAAAGATTGGCAGGCAGCTAAGAATAATTGAGGTGTGTGGCACCCATACTGTTTCAATTTACCGAAACGGTTTTCACAGTCTTTTTAAAGGATATATAGATTTTATTTCAGGTCCTGGCTGCCCAGTTTGCGTAACTCATGAAGGGTATATAGATAATCTCATTGAGCTTGCAAAAATGAACTATACTATCTACACTTTTGGAGACCTTATGAAAGTTCCAGGCAAAAGTATGTCTTTAGCTGAGGCAAAAGCAAAAGGCGGCAAAATTAAAATTATGTACTCACCGGTTGATGCTGTTGAGAATATAGCCGAGGATGAAGAAGCAATAATTGCTGCAGTAGGGTTTGAGACCACAGTTCCAGCCTTTGCTCTGAGCCTGGAAAAGGTATTGGAAAAGGATTTGAAAAATGTCAAGTTTGCATGTGAGCTTAAAACCATTGACCAGCCGCTGAAAGTCCTCTTAAAAGATCACATAAAAGTGGATGGACTTATCCTGCCAGGACATGTTGCAACAATTTTGGGTGTTGATGGATTTAAGTTTGTTGAGGAGTTTGAGATTCCTTCTGTTATATCTGGATTTGAAAAGTATGATATTCTGCTTTCTTTGCTGAGTTTAACACAAAGTATCTTAGATAATGATTTTACTGTAAAAAATGAGTACAAAAGAATTGTAAAAAAAGAGGGTAACACAGTTGCAAAAAGGTATATAGAGAGATTTTTTGAAAGAACTGATGCGTATTTTAGAGGACTTGGCTTGATTGAGGGTGGTGGGTTGAGACTTAAAAGTGAGTATTCTTCCTTTTCAGTCCAGCTTAAATATGACTATGAAAGTTTTTCTAATTCTGCGTGCAGATGTGCAGATGTGCTCACAGGCAAATTAAAGCCTTTTGAATGTCCTCTTTTTGAAAAGGTATGCACACCTCAGACACCAAAAGGGGCGTGTATGGTATCACAAGAAGGTTCTTGCAATGCATACTTCAGATTTGGGAAGTGGAAATGATGAGGACTATTCGTAAGGAACATGGCAATGGCGGAAAACAGACATATGAGCTGATTGACAACCTTTTCAAGCCAATATTTGGTTCTGAAATATTGAAAAGCGGTGATGATTCAACAGTATTTTCTTTAAGCGGTATGAAAGTGGGAATATCAACAGATTCATTTGTAGTAAAGCCATATTTTTTTAAAGGAGGAGATATTGGAAAGCTTTCAGTATGTGGTACGGTAAATGACTTAGCTGTTGCAGGACTTGAACCAAAGTATATTACCGTTTCTTTTATAATTGAAGAAGGATTTTCAATAGATGATTTAGAGAAAATTACAAGATCAATAAAGAAATATGCAGATTTGGCAAAGGTTGAAGTTGTTGCAGGGGATACAAAGGTTGTAGAAAAAGGTGCGGCAGATGGGATATTTATAAATACGACTGGATTGGGTGTTGCAAGAGATACCCAAAAAATGCCTTTGATTTCAAGAATAAAAGGTAATCAAGTTGTAATTGTCAGTGGGGATATAGGAAGACATGGAGCATGCATATATTCTCACAATGAAGACCTTGGGTTTGAAGACAGGATAGAATCCGATTGTGGGCTTTTGTTAGATGTAATTTCAGAGCTGATGCAAGAGGTAGATGTTGCGTATATGAAAGACCTTACAAGAGGTGGGCTTGCAACAGCTTTAAATGAGATTGTCCAAAAGTCTGGCTTTGATATAAAAGTTGAGGAAGAAAAAATACCTGTGGCAGATGAGGTAAAAGCTCTGTGCGATATTCTGGGGCTGGATAGTTATTATCTTGCTTGTGAAGGTAGGTTTGTTGCCATAGTAAATGGTGATGAAAAAGAGAAAGCTATTGAGATTTTGAAAAAGTACAACAGGTTTGCATGTGAGATTGGGAAGGTAGAAGAAAGTAGGGAAAAGAGAGTATATCTGTCAACCACCTTTGGCGGTACGAGAATTTTGGACATGCTTTATTATGAAATGTTACCAAGGATTTGCTAAGGAAAATTTGTGACTGAGATGAGGGTGAAAAGAATGTGCATGACGGTACCTTTAAGTTTTGTCAACAGGAAAACAAACATCTTTGTTGGGACGGCGGGAAGCGGCAAAAGTGAGATAGCTCTGAATGTTTCTTTGGAACTTGGGGAGTTTTTCAATGTAAATTTAATTGATGCGGATATAATAAATTTTTATTATAATCTCAGAAGTGTTAAGCATATTATTGAGAATAAAAATATAAATTTTATTTCTACACACTTTGAGGACAAAAGCATAGATCTTCCGGTTCTTTCTGGCAGGGTTTTTGAAGCGCTGAGCAGTTCAAACGGAGTCAACATAATAGATGTAGGTGGAGATGAGCTTGGCAGTAGAGTTGTTGGCCAGTTCAAAGAGTTGCTTGACAAAAAAGGGTACAGTGTTTTTTATGTTGCCAACATATACAGGCCGTTTAATTCAAATGAGGAAGAAATCTTGCAGAACATGCATGAAATTGAGAGTATTCTGGGGATGAACATTACAGCTATTATAAATAATTCTCATCTTCTTTCAGAAACAAAACCAGAAGATATTATAAGAAGCCTCAAAATTATCCAAAACGTAGCTGAAAAAAAAGATATTCCCTATATTCTTACTGTAGTTGAAGAGAATCTATTTGAAGAAGAGCTTTTAGAAGAAATAAAAAAATATTCTCTTGTATATGCCATTAAAAGGTATATAATAAGATAAGAACCCATTTTGGAGGTTGATAAGTTGAGGCTAAAAATCGAATATGATAAGTGCAAAAGTTGTGGACTTTGTGTGGAAATCTGTCCTAAGAAAATCTTGTATATCAACAGAAGCAGAATAAACAAAAAAGGGTATAATCCTGTTGAAGTAAAGGACCAAAACTCATGTATTGGCTGTGGAAGCTGCTATAAAATTTGTCCTGACATAGTGTTTGAGGTAGGTGAGTAAACTTTGAAAATTCTTATGAAAGGTAACGAAGCCATTGCTGAGGCAGCACTGAGGGCTGGCTGTGAATGTTTTTTTGGGTATCCAATCACACCTCAGACAGAACTTTTGCAGTATATGGCTAAAAAGCTTTTAAAAAGTGGCGGTGTTTTTATCCAGGCAGAGAGCGAAGTTGGAGCAATTAACATGGCTTACGGCGCGTCAAGCTGTGGCAAGAGGGTTATGACATCATCATCTGGTCCAGGAATAAGCTTAAAACAAGAGGGTATATCATATTTAGCAGGTGCTCAGCTTCCATGCGTGATTGTAAACATTATGAGAGGTGGACCAGGGCTTGGCAATATAAACGCTGCCCAGTCTGATTATCTTCAGGCTACAAAAGGTGGCGGACATGGAGATTATAAGGTGATTGTGCTTGCTCCATCTTCTGTGCAAGAAGCAGTAGAGCTTACAATGAAGGCATTTGACCTTGCAGACAAGTACCGTAACCCTGTTATGATTTTAGGTGATGGAATGCTTGGACAGATGATGGAGGTTGTTGAGTTCGACGAAAACTATCAACCACAAAAGGTAGAAAAACCATGGGCAGTGACGGGCGAGAGAAATAGAGAAAAAAGAGTGACAAACTCTCTTTATATTGTTCCAGAAGAGCTTGAAAAACATAATTTTAAGCTAAAAGAAAAGTACAAAAAAATAAAGGAAAATGAGGTAATGCTCGAAGAATACTTGGCAGACGATGCAAGGGTTATTTTTGTCTCATTTGGAATGTGTGCAAGGATTGTAAAAAGTGCTGTAAACAGATTAAGACAAGCAGGCGAGAAGGTTGGGCTTGTAAGGCCAATCACCCTTTGGCCATTTCCAGAAAATGAGCTAAAAAGTTATGCATTAAAAGAGGAAGTAGAATTTTTTATTGACATTGAGATGAATTTGGGACAGATGCTTGAGGATGTTAAGCTTTCTGTGGAAGGGAAAAAAACAGTACACTTTTATGGAAGAACAGGTGGCATGGTTCCCACAATTCAAGAAATAATAGACTTTTATTATTCCCTTAAAAAGTAGCAAATGGGGCACACCAAATTTGAGAGGAAGATGATAGAATGAAGTTCAAAAGACCAGAGTGTTTGACAAAAGAGAGTATGCATTACTGTCCGGGGTGTGGACATGGAATCATTCACAGGCTAATTGCTGAGGTTATTGACGAGGATTACAAAGAGAGTAAAATAATAGGTGTTGCACCTGTTGGCTGTGCAGTTTTTATATATGACTATTTTAATTTTGACTTTGTAGCAGCAGCTCATGGGAGAGCCACAGCCGCTGCAACAGGTGTAAAAAGGAGCATTCCAGACGCTCTAGTGTTTTCATATCAAGGTGACGGTGATATTGCGGCAATTGGGACATCTGAGGTCATACATGCAGCAACCCGAGGTGAAAACTTTACAGCTATATTTGTAAACAACGGAGTTTATGCTATGACAGGTGGCCAGATGGCACCGACAACAATTCCTGGGCAGGTTACAGTCTCATCTCCATATGGGCGTGACCCAAAGGTGCAAGGTTATCATATAAAGCTTTGTGAAATGCTTGTGCCACTTGATGGTGTTGCCTTTGTTGCAAGAACATCAATACATAACTTAAAAAATATTGAGTTTACCAAAAAAGCGATAAAAAGAGCTTTTGAAGTTCAGATGAACAATGAAGGTTTTTCTATTATAGAAGTGCTCTCAAACTGCCCTACAAACTGGGGACTTTCACCTTTAGAGAGTATGAAGAGAATAGAAAATGAGGTACTAAAATACTACAGTATAGGAATTTTCAAAGATAAAGGCAGGGGAATTTGAAGATGACAGAGGAGATTTTAATTGCAGGATTTGGTGGTCAGGGTGTTCTTTTTTTAGGACAGGTATTTGCCCATCTTGGAATGAAAAAGGGGTTTAATGTGTCATGGCTTCCGTCGTACGGACCTGAAATGAGGGGTGGGACAGCGAACTGCAGTGTTATAATCTCAAGTGATATGATTGGTTCTCCTGTTGTGTTCAATCCCGATACATTATTTGTTTTAAATAAACCATCGCTTGAAAAATTTGAACCTGCGATAAAAAAAAGTGGGCTTTTACTTGTAAACAGTTCTCTTGTGGATATCTGTGCAAATAGAGATGATATAAATGTTCATTATATTCCGGCAACTGAGATTGCTTCAAGTGTAGGGAATATTCGAGTTGCAAACATTGTAATGTTTGGCGCATATTTGGCAATAAAACAAAACTTTTCAGTTGACGAGGCAAAAGGTGTTTTAAGAGAGTTTTCAAAAACAGAAGAAATTTATAATTTAAACTGTTTGGCTCTTGAAAAGGGCTTTGAAGCAATTGCTGGACGGGGGTAAAATTTGAGGTGAAAAGGTTTATATTAATTGGAATTGTTGTGGTGCTTTTGATAGCAAGCACAGTTCTGGGATATACTCTTTATACCAATGTTACGAAAGTTCTTGATACAGATAGGATTTATAAAGGCATTTATGTTGAGGGTGTTCATTTGGGTGGACTTACCACAGAAGAGGCTCTTGAGCTTTTAAAAAAGACTTATTTTGAGCCACTGCAGAACAAAAAAGTTGAAGTTATAGTTGAAGACAAAAGCTATTTTCTTGAGTATTCTTCTCTTGGAATAAAGATGGATATTGACAAGGCAGTAGAAAAGGCATATTCAATTGGCAGAAAGGGCAATTTTGCAACACGGTTTAAAGAGATAAAAAAGGTTTATGAAAATCCAGTGGTCATAAGACTTAATTTCGAATATGATGAAAACAAACTCAAAAAGTTTGTAGATGAACTTTTTAACACATACTATCAATCGCCTGTTAATGCAAGTATCAAAAAAGTAGGAGACCAGTTTGTTATAACTCCAGAGAGAATAGGGAAAAAACTTGATTATGGCTATCTTTTGAATAAATTGAAAGACATAATTAAAAACAAGCAAGAAGGTAAGGTTTATGTAAGATTTTTAAGAATAACTCCGCGAATCACAGCGAGTGAACTATCAAAAGTAAAAGAAATAATAGGTTCGTTTACCACAAAGTTTGATAGTTCAAATGTTGCAAGAAGCGAAAATATAAGGGTAGCTGCCCAAAAGATAAATGGTAGCTTAGTGATGCCGGGCGAAATATTTTCGCTGTCAAAGGTAATTGGACCTGTAACAGTCGAAAATGGTTTTAAAATTGCAAAAGTTATTGTCAATAATGAGTTTGTAGACGGTGTTGGTGGAGGGCTTTGTCAAATAGCAACCACTATGTACAATGCAGTTTTGATGGCCCAGCTGAAGGTTGTGGAAAGAGCACCACATTCAGCTCTAATTTCGTACGTGCCACCTGGCAGGGATGCAACAATTGCTTCAGGTTCAATAGATTTTAAATTCAAAAATACAACAAATGCGCCTATCTATGTTGAAAGTTATACTTCCAAAAATACTGTGACAGTCAACCTCTATGGCAAAAACAATCATAAGGCTGAAATTGTCAAATTCGAATCGGAAATAATTGAAAGGGTACCTTATAAAAAAGTCTACAAAAATGATCCAACACTTCCTCAAGGAGTAGAAAAGCTTTCCAATAAACCCCAGAATGGCTTAAAGGTAAAAACTTATATGCTTGTTTATAAAGATGGCAGGTTAATAGAAAGAAAGCTTCTGTCCTATGACTATTATAAACCTGTAAATGCTGTGATACTGGTTGGAACAAAAGCAAAAGAGACCGTCTCTTCATCTGTTTATGAGTAAAAGGGAGAGGATAAGAAAATGGACATTTATGAAAAGACATTAGAGTGCCCTGTATGCGGTAGCACAATCAAAGCACCATTTGTAAAAAGTTCAGCAATTTATGTAGAGAGCCGGGATACTGACCTTTGTGTTTACTACAAGGGCGTCAACCCTCTTTTGTATGATGTTATTGTCTGCGGGGAATGTGGTTATGCAGCACTTAGCAAAAATTTTGGGAAACTTACAAAATGGGATGTAGAATCATTAAAAGAAAAGGTTGCTTCAAAGTGGGTAAAAAGAGAAATCCCGTTTGAAAGAACCGTAGATGATGCTATTACATTGTACAAGTTGGCTTTGATTACGGCAACATCTAAAAGAAAAGTTAACAAATATGAGGTTGCAGGAATTCTGTTAAGAATTTCATGGCTCTACAGGCTAAGTCAGGATAAAGAAAAAGAGCTTGAATTTCAAAAACTTGCTCTTCAAACATATAAGGATGCATTTGAACATGAAGAAGGGTCAGCTGATGAAATAGATTTGGCAACGGTCATGTATTTGATAGGTGAGCTTTCAAGACGAGTAGGTGACCTTGACGAGGCAAGAAAATGGTTTTCAAAGCTTATATCCAGCAAAGAAGCACGAAACAATCCTCACATTCTTGAACTTGCAAGAGACCAGATTCAGGTTATGAGAGATATGGAATAAAATACAAGAAAAATTGGTAGAAGAAATATGATATAATCTTTCTATAAAATTTTGAAAACTCAGGAGGCAAAAAATGCCAGAAAGTGATGTCCTGCAAGCTATATTTACAACACTTGAAAAGATTAATGGGCGACTTGATACTATTGAGAAAAGATTAGATAAGATTGAGCAGAGGCTTGACAAAGTAGAAGAAAGACTCGATAAAGTAGAAAAAAGACTTGATATTGTGGAGATGAGATTGAATAAGCTTGAAGAGAGGGTTGCAAAATTTGAAGAAGATGTTCAGGTTATCAAACAGGACATTGTTATATTAAAAGAAAATGACAAAGAGCTAACAAGAAGAATGAACGCTGTATATGACCAGGTTGCATTCTTGACTGAATTTCGAACAGAGATGATTATGTTCAGAGATGAGGTATACAAGAGATTTGATAATTTAGAGCAGCAAACAGGAAGATTAAAAGAAGGGTTTGAATATTTACGTGACATGACAGTTGAGCATGAAATTGATATTCGATTTTTAAAAAGAGTTGTGAGAGCTTCATAGTTTACATAGAAAGTAATTAAAAGCTTGAGAGCTCGAAAGAGGGGAACATTCCCCTCTTTTGTTTTATACTTCCTCATAAAATATTCGAAACTTTATATCCTGGTCATAGTTTCCAAAGTTTCTTCCAAAAAGAGTAACTCCTCCAATGTTCTTTGCGTGATCAGGTACAGCAACTCTGAACCTTATTTCATTTTTGGACTCAATATCAATATCTTTTATAGTGACATTAGAAATTTTAAATCCGTCTATATATGTCCCATCTTCTGAAACTGAAAGAAGTTTTAAAAGTCCATACTGGTTCCAGTTAGGGAACCACCAGTCAGGTGTAAAGATTCCTTTAGTCTCTCCTCCAAAATCCCCTGGGCTTGTCCAGTAACCAAGTTCAACTCCATTTAAGTAAAAGTATATATCTGAAGGCCAGTTTTCACTAACACCTGGGGCTTCTGAAGAAATTTCAAATGAAATCTGAATTTCAACAGCTTTTTGATTTTGGCGCAGAAAATTGGGGATTATATATTCTACATAACCCTTTGTAAACCAGATAATATCACAGTTAACATGCTCAGGATGAGCAAAGTATTTGGGGTCATCCACCTCTCCGATTAACTTGTCTTTTGTAGCAAGTCCGCAGGTTGGATAAACCTCAAAGATAGAATAATTACCAACTTTGATTTCGCATTCATATAATTTTTGAGGATGCTTTGTGACAATGTTAATAATTATTTTGTCTTCAACAAGACGGCAAATCTTTTGATTGCCATGTTTTCCTGCAGCCGCACTGATTGTAACAATCCCAGCAGCAATTAGCTTTTTCATGTGCTGAGTAACTGCGCCATTTGTAAGTCCAAGTTTTTGCGCAATTTCATTCATATTCATTTCACGATGTTTACTCAGAAGGTTTATAATTTCTAATCTTGCATCAGATGCTAAAGCTTCAAAGAGAATTTTTGCTTCTTTGAGATTGTCTATTTGTTTCATGATTTTTATTCCACCCTTTTTTATAGATTTGAACATTTTTATTTTAGCTGGTTTTAAAATAATTTGCAAGAAATGAGCAAAAGCTTATGAACTTAAACTGAGTTAGCTTGTATGTGGACAAGTTTTTATTAAAAGTTTTAATAACAAACTTGATTTTTATGAATGCTATCTATATAATTTAACTAAAAATATTTTAATTAAGAATAAATAAAAATACGTGTATTGAGAATTTGCTTAAAAAGGTCTTAAAATAATTTACAAAAGGAGGAAATATATGAAAAAAGCAAAAGTCATCTACGATAAGGAGTTCGTAATCGGGCAAGTAGACAAGAGAATCTACGGTTCATTTTTAGAACACATGGGAAGAGCAATATACACAGGAATCTATGAACCAGACCATCCGCAGGCTGATGAAATGGGGTTTAGAAAGGATGTTTTAGAACTTGTTCGCAAGCTGAATGTTCCTATTGTAAGATATCCTGGCGGCAATTTTGTGTCGGGGTATAACTGGGAAGACGGTATTGGTCCAAAAGAAAAAAGACCGAGAAGACTTGAGCTTGCGTGGAGAGCCATCGAGACAAATGAGGTTGGTGTAAACGAATTTGTTGAATGGGCAAAAAGAGCAAACACCTCTGTTATGATGACAGTAAACCTTGGCACACGAGGAATTGACGCTGCAAGAAACTTAGTTGAGTATTGCAACTTCCCAGGCGGTACATACTACAGTGATTTGAGACGTCAGCATGGTTATCAGCAGCCACACAACATAAAAGTATGGTGTCTTGGTAACGAGATGGACGGGGACTGGCAGATAGGTCATAAAACTGCATATGAGTATGGAAGGCTTGCAAGAGAGACAGCAAAGGTTATGAAGTGGATAGATCCGAGTATTGAGCTTGTTGCAGCGGGAAGCTCAGGTCCCAAAATGCCAACATTTCCTGAGTGGGAAGCAATTGTTTTGGACCACACATATGACCTTGTAGATTATGTGTCGCTACATGTATACTATGGAAATCCTGAAAAAGACACAAAGAATTTTGTTGCAAAATCGCTTGAAATGGAAGAGTTTATCAAAACAGTTATATCAACAATTGACTATGTAAAGGCTAAAAAGAGAAGCAAAAAGGTTGTCAATATCTCATTTGACGAATGGAATGTATGGTACCATGCTCATCTTGAGGGGAAAGACCAGAAAGCAGAACCCTGGGCACAAGTTCGTGCTATTGCTGAAGAAGATTATGTGTTCGAAGATGCAATTTTGGTAGGATGCATGCTGATTGCGCTTTTGAAACACTGTGATAGAGTCAAGATGGCGTGCATGGCACAGCTTGTAAATGTAATTGCTCCAATTACCACTGTAAAAGGTGGAATTGCTTACAGACAGGTAATCTATTATCCTTTCATGCATGCTGCAAACTTTGGACATGGAGTTGCACTGCTTCCCAAGGTAAATTCTCCTAAATATGATTCAAAAGACTTTACTGATGTTCCATATATTGAAACAGTTGCAACATACAATGAGGAAAAGGATGAAATAACAATCTTTGCAGTCAACAGAGATTTAGAAGAGGAGATGCAAGTTGAGTTTAAGCTTGATGGTTTTGAAGGCTTTGAGGTTGTGGAGCACATTGTATATGAAAGTGATGATATTTACAAAGGAAACACTCAAGATAAGCCTGACAATGTTGTGCCCCACAAAGGTGGAAATTCAAAGATAGAAGGCAATGTTTTAACATCCATATTGCCCAAATTCTCCTGGAATGTTATCAGGTTAAAGAAGAAAGAAAATTAATTGCATTGCAAAGCTAAGCAAGACAGCTTCTTAAAGAGTATAAAATTTAAGAAGCTGTCTTGTTTGTTTTATAAAATCTGATAGAAGTTTCAAAATTATAAGAATTTAAATACAGCGGCCGAAAGGTTAAAATAAAAGATATATTCATGGAAGGAGATGAGAGTATGCTCAAAATAGCTATCATAGGTGCAGGAAGTGGAGTTTTCACAAGGAACTTGGTAAGAGACATTTTGTCATATCCAGAGCTAAGAAACTCTACAATAGCGCTTATGGACATTGACAGTATAAGGCTTGAATTTATGAGAAAAGCTCTGCAAAAGCTCATTGAACAGGAAAAGTATCCTACTAAACTTGAAGCTACAACTGATAGAAAAGAGGCTTTGAAAGGTGCAAAATATGTTATTGTCACAATACAGATTGGAGGTTTAAAACCTTTCGAGTATGACATTTACATTCCTCTAAAATATGGTGTAAAACAGGCAGTTGGTGATACAATAGGTCCGGGTGGAGTTTTCAGGGCTTTGCGAACAATACTGGTTTTACTTGACATTGCAAAGGACATGGAAGAGCTGTGTCCTGACGCACTTTTGCTCAATTATGTAAATCCAATGGCAATGAATTGCTGGGCGTTAAATAAGGCTACGAATATAAAAAATGTAGGGCTTTGTCACAGTGTTCAAGGAACTGCTGAATTTTTAGCAAAAATTATTGGGGCAAAAATGGAAGAAATTTCATACTTATGCGCAGGTATAAACCATATGGCATGGTTTTTAAAATTTGAGTGGAATGGGAAAGATGCATATCCTCTTATAAGGGAAAAAGCAAGTGACCCCGAAATCTATACACAGGATGTTACAAAATTCGAAATACTAAAACATTTTGGATATTATGTAACAGAGTCAAGTTTTCACATGTCTGAATATGTTCCCTATTTTAGAAAGAGCGACGATTGGATAAATAAAATCCATAGAACACATTCATGGCACAAAGAACATTACAATGGTATGTATCTGCACTGCTGTTTAGATGCTGCGAAAACTTTGCTTGAAGACCTGAGGAAAATGGCAGAGGCAGACTACATCGACCCCAAGAGAAGTAACGAATACTGTGCAACTATCATCCATTCCATAGAGACAAATACTCCAGCTGTGATAAATGGTAATGTTGAAAACAAAGGTTTAATAACAAATCTACCTGAAGGATGTTGCGTTGAAGTACCATGTTTGGTTGACAAAAATGGTATTCAGCCAACTTATGTTGGAAATCTACCACCACAGCTTGCAGCTTTGAACAGAACAAACATAAACGTTCAAGAGCTAACTGTTCTTGCTGCTTTGACAGGTGATAGGGAAGCAGTTTATCATGCAATTATGATGGACCCTCTCACAAGTGCTGTTTTGGATTTAGACCAGATACGCCAGATGGTAGATGAGATGTTTGAAGCTGAAAAAGAATGGCTGCCAGAAAAGTTTTATAGGTAATTTTGATTAAGATAGAAATTAAAGTCAAAAAGGGCTTTGCACGCACAAGAAGCTCAAAATTCCCATCTTACAATGAGCTTTGCAAAGCCCTTTAGTTTTATTCATCATATTCTTTACACAAAAGCGCTCTAATATACCCATTTTCATTTGATGTTGACACAATGTAAAAGCCTCTTGCATAATAGAATCGAACAAGGTCGCGAACCTTTGAAGCTGTGTGAAGATAAACCTTTTTGACTCCAAGTTCTTTTAGTCTTTCGTCTACCACCTTCATAAGTGCTTTGCCGACGCCGTTGTTTTGATAGTTAAGCCTTACACCAAATCTACTTATATACGCTGTTTTGTCAGGGAATATCTCCACTCTGATAGTGCCCACAATTATTCCATCCATAAAAGCAACATAAACCTCTTTGGTATCAATATCCCTTTTTATATCCTCTTCAGTCTCATTCACAGCCGCATTTTTGGCAGGGTCAATACCTGCAAGCTCACAATACTTTGTAAACGCCTCTTTTGTTATTTCTTTTATAGCCTTTACATCATCATAAGTTGCTCTTCGAACCACAAATTCCATTATCTTTTCCTCCTTCAGTGCATAATTATAAGTTAAAAAGAATAAAAATGCAAGCATATATTTTGTAAAGATAGTGTCAAGAGTTTGTAGGGAAATTTTTTAATTAAAATGCAGCTACATTTAAGAAATCACAATAACTTAAAGCTTTTGAAGCTTTATATAACAAATTAATTTTCCCATTTTTCAGAATTGATATATTATTCCTTGTCTCTCCAAACAGCTTTCTTACTTTTTTGACCTCCTTCTTAATAATTTCATTCAGTATTTACTTAAGTAGGATGGCTTTTTTAGCCGTATCTTCCTATTGCCTCTTTTGTAAATTTATTTTATTCAGCAAGCTATTTGATATAATATTATTAATTATTTTGCTCTCTCATTTGGTTTATTTTTTCCTTTTTCTGATTTTCAGATTATCACTATTTTATCTCATTCTCTCTTTATTGCCAAGAAGAGGGAGTCGCTTTTCCATCTCAAAGCCTATGAATATTTTACACTAAGATTTTCTAATGTAACTTCTAATTGAGCTAAAAGCTATTTTATTATAAACTCGAAAAAATTGAAGAAATTTAGAGTAATTTAAAGAAAAATATAGTTTATACCCAAAAATTGACGAAATATTGCTAAAAAAAAAAAAAAAACGAGATTGACAGGATAAAAAAATGCGGGATAAAATTTGTATAGAAATTTCCAGGGGCAAGTTTACATAAAAAGAGGTTAAAGTATAAAACCTCTTAAAAGTGAAAATAAAGAAATAATCATATTAAAAAGTTAAGCAAATTAAAAATTAAAAAGTGAAGAGAGAGTTGCTCAATTCCTATTTACACGATTATGTGGCCTCAATTATTTCTTTTGACACTTTGTTAGTTTATTTTTACTGTTTTTTTAAGTATAAACAAGATTTATGATCTATTTTAGACGGGGGTCATGACCTTTTTGTGCGCACAAAGGGTTATGATATAACACACTAAAAATTTGGGAGGGATAATAATGAAAGAGTCTACTATCATTAAAAATCCTGTTTTGAGAAACAAAGTAAATGCAAAGATTTATAATCCCGCTGGCGACATTGTTAAAGAAATTCAAGAGCAGAATTTGCCAGAACAAGCTGGTGGTGGTACTCCAACTGTAGTTGTTGGTGTGATTAGTGCAGTAACAGCAGTAACAAACTTAGCGTTTTCAATTGATCAAGCAATTACAAAGTACTATGCTTGTAGTCTTGTTTATACTTATTCAGCCGAGTGCAGAAGCGATGGTAGAAGCTGCAGAATGAGGTAATTAGAATTTAAAGAATGAACACTATGCCGCTCTTCTGAGCGGCATAGTGCTAATAATTTAGAAGGCAGATAAAAATACTTTTTTTAGTTAATTTATTAAAACAACATTTTTGGAGAATTATTTCTACAGGAAGCTGTAAAAAGATTCAATAATATGAAAAGGGGAAAGAAGTTAACATGAAACAAGATAATAATTGGCTTATTTATAATTTGAGTACAGATAAAGAGTTTACGTTTGATGACGTTATTAATTACTGGTTGACGTTGTTTCCTGAAATAAAGAAAAAAGAAGAACTGGAGAAGTTATTGCAGGAAATTTCAAATACGAATTTTGAAAAAATTAGGGAATATTATTACAGTACCGAAAAACATGGTGAAAAATTTTTAGGAAAATATTGTAATAATATTGAATTAGTATTAGAGTTAGAAAGATTATTAGCAATAATACACAATGAATACAAATGGGTATATTTTTTTAAGCCTATTATAAGAACCTATTTTGAATACATATATGAACTTACACAAAGAAGTGAATTTATACATGACAAAAATGAGTTTATGATACAGATATTAAAATTAGCAATAGAGAATCTTTATAAAATAGCATATCGTGTACTTATCTTAGAACTTAATATTGCAAGAATAGAGTCGAAATTAGTAGGAGAAACACCAGAGCAGAGAGCAAATTATTTTTCAAATATTTTACTTAGAAATGATGACTATATAGAAAAGCTCTATATGGAATACAATGAATTGACACGTTTAATGGATCTATGCATGAGAAATTTTTGTAATTATTTAAGAGAAATAATTGAAAACACAGAGAGAGAAGAGAAACAGTTGTCCAAAAAACTCTTAGATGGGAAACACTTAGGTAAATTAAAGAGCATTGAATTTGGAGCAGGAGATATGCACAACGGGGGGAGGAGTGTTGCTGTTTTATATTTTGATTCTGGCGTCAAGCTAATTTATAAGCCAAGAGCTTTAGATTTGGAAGTCAAATTTGGTGAATTTATTGAGTGGTTGAATAATCAATGTATACCTAATTTTTATAGTTTGAAAACATGCAGAACTTATACAATAGAATCGGCAGGTTGGGTAGAATTTATAGAATATAAGGAATGTTGTGAAATAGATGAAATAAAGCGAT
Organism: Caldicellulosiruptor bescii DSM 6725; assembly: GCF_000022325.1. Lineage (NCBI taxonomy): Bacteria > Bacillati > Bacillota > Caldicellulosiruptorales > Caldicellulosiruptoraceae > Caldicellulosiruptor > Caldicellulosiruptor bescii. The sequence continues at coordinate 1,200,915 of NC_012034.1, forward strand.
TTTATTACAGAGCAGGCGAGATATTGTGTATTCTTTATACCCTTAATGCAAGAGATATGCATTTCGAAAATATAATTGCAGAAGGTGAAAATCCAGTATTAATTGACTTAGAAACACTGTTTCATCCTGATCTTTTTGATATTAATAGAACTGAAACATTTGCCTCGACAGAGGTTTTAAGGATTCTCAACAACTCAGTTAGGGGTATTGGTTTGTTACCAACACAAATAGTAAATTTTAAAAGTGGAAAGGTATTTGAAATTGGTGGGTTATGTGCAGAAGATGAACAAGAAGCCCCATTTCATAGTCTTTTTGTTAATAACTATAACACTGATGAGATTAAGATAGAATATGATTATGCCATTATAAAGCCTAAAAGTAACAATCCGATAATGAAAGGGAAAAGAATAAAATCTTCAGAATATGTAAACGAAATTATAAATGGTTTTGTTAACACCTACAAATGGATACTTAAAAACAAGAATGAATATATTAAAAAAGTAAGAGAAAAATTCCAAAACTGTAAATGCAGGGTAATTTTTAAACCAACGAGTATTTATGCACAATTGTTAGCTACAAGTTACCATCCTGATTTATTACGTAACTCGATTGATAGGAAAGTATTCTTGCATAGAATTGGACTTGTTCCTTATGAAGAGGAAAAACGTATTGTTTTATCTGAAATAGAAGATATGTTAAACGGAGATGTGCCTTATTTTACAACATTTTTAAATTGCAATTCAATAATCAATAGCAAAGGTGAAAAAATAGAACCATGTTATAAACAAACTCCTTTAGATTATGTGATTAAAAAAATTGAGAGTATGAACGAAAAAGATTTAGAAAGACAAGTAGCACTTATTAATATGAGTTATCTAAATAAAGTAACGTATGATATGGGATATCATACAAATATAAGGTTCAAAACATGTAATAACATCAAAAAATTTGACAAACAGAAGTTTTTGGATATCGCGAAAAAAATAGGTGATTTAATACTTGAAAAAAGTATAATGGGAAAAAGAAATGGAAAAAATGAACGAAGTTGGATAGGTTCAATTGGGATAGATGACAAATTTTATTTTATAACTGATGTGGGTTACGATTTATACAGTGGAAACAGTGGAATAGCATTATTTCTGGCATTTTTGGGAGCAATTACAGGAAGCAAAAAATATAAATTGGCTGCTATTGAAGCTATGGTACCAGTAATATCATATATAGAAAATTTAGGAAAAGTTTCAAATAGCAAAATTAATAGAATAGGAGCCTTTTCGGGAGTTTGTGGCTATTTTTACGCGTTATTTCATATAGGTAAATGTTTGGATATAAAAGAATTTTTGGATATTGTTTATGGCAAAATTGGGATTTTAAGCAAAGCAGAATTAATAACTGAAAATCATGATATAATTTCAGGACTTTCAGGAACACTTGGAGTTTTGCTCTCTATATACGATAAGACTGCAGAAGAAAAAATAAGAGAGGAATTACTCTCAATATGCACTAAGATTCTTTATGCAATCAATGAAAAATCTAATAAATGTAAAGAAGGCATAACATGGGGCGAAGAGGGTTATGTAGGTTATTCTCATGGTAATGCAGGTGTTACATCTCAGCTAATCAGGCTGTTCTATATTAACCATAATAGTAATATTATAGATTTAATAAGATTATCCTTAACTTATGAGAGAAATATGTTTGATAAAAGAAATAACAATTGGCGAAGGAGTCTTTTAGAAGATGGATTTTCATTTGGCTGGTGTCATGGTGCACCAGGTATACTATTGTCCAGAATTAATTTAATTGAAAAAGGTTATCATGATGATTATTGCTTTGAGGAAATTAAAAAAGCTATTGAAATTACAAAGAAATATGCATTTGGTAAAGATTATTGTTTATGTCATGGAGATATTGGCAATTTAAGAATTTTATATTATACTGCTAAAGTTTTGAAAGATGAAGAATTAAAAATTAGTTGCTTGGCTACGTTGAATGAGTTTTTAGATAGGTATTTTATGGGTAGGTGGTGTAATGGAGAATTTAATAAAATTGAAAATTATGGATTAATGACCGGTCTTTCCGGTGTTGGGTATGCTTTTCTTCAATTTTGTGAATATGTTCAAATGCCAGAAATATTATGTTTGGAATAATTAAAAACCTAAAAAATATTTTTTAACTATAGCAATTAGGGTGGTGTGTATGAGAAATATTTTTGTATATGTGGGAAGTAGAAATGGTGAAGCGTCAAAGACGTTAAAAATAATTAATGAAATTTTAAAGAAGGTTTATTGTTTAGTTGAAGATAAAAGTCTTAATATTAGTGTATTTCATCCTCAGAACAGCTATATAGAAAGATGTAGAGGGTGTATTAGTTGCTTTTTTTATGGAAAGTGTCCACTAGATTCTACTGACGATATGGGAAAATTAAAATCAGAAATGCTAAAAGCGGATTTCATAATATTTGGAACACCAATTTATGCAGCAAATGTTAGCGGAGATATGAAAGTTTTTTTTGATAGAATATCATACTGGATGCATCTGCTAAGGCTTTGTGGGAAGCCGGCGATAGCAGTGACAACATCAACAGGAAATGGTATTAGTTTTGTATCTGAGTATTTGTATATAGCTATGAGTTTTTTAGGACTAAAAGTTATTAAACAATTGAATGCAGCAATTTTTGATTTATCACAATTGGAAGAAGATAACCTTTTAAAACAAGAGATTGATAATTGTTCGCGTTCTATTTACGAATATTTGATGGGCAACAAAAAAGTGGAATCTGATAAGACAATGGAGGTTATTTTTTTTAATTTAAAAAAAGCTATTATTGGCTACGAAAAAATGCCTAACTATGAGTATCTTTTCTGGAAAAACAATGGGCTTTTAGAATGCAAAACATTTAATGAATTGCTTCAAAAAAAATCAATGCTCAAAGATTTTAACATAGTTGAGTTTTAGAACAATTCATTATATCGTTTTAGATGTAATTTATAAGCAGTTTCAAGTATGAATTAGGAGGGCTAAAAATGCAAAATAAAATACTTGAAGTGAGAAACGTTAGTAAAAAATATGGCAAGAAAGAAGTTTTAAGAAATGTTTCGTTTGTTATCTATAGTGGGGAAATTGTAGGTTTAGTTGGACCAAATGGAGCAGGTAAGACCACTCTTATGGCGATTATAGCTGGACTTATCAGAAATTATGAAGGAAATATATATATCGATGGGCGGAATATAAAAGAAGGTAGCGTTGAGAAGAAACAAGTTGGTTGTGTGATTGAGTCGCCGGGATTTTATCCTAACTTAACAGGTTATGAAAATCTCAAGTTCTTTAGTAAAATTTTCGGAAATGTGAATGATTCAGAAATCAATGAAGTTGTAAAATTATTGGGTTTGGAAAAAGTGATTTACCAAAAAACAGTAAAATATTCAATGGGTACAAAACAAAGATTGGGTATTGCTCAGGCTGTTCTTGGTGATCCAAGACTTTTGGTTTTAGACGAGCCAACAAATGGACTTGATCCCAATATTACACCAGTAGTGAGGAATTTTTTAAAAGATATAGTGAGAAAAAAAAGTATAGGTATTCTTATTTCAAGTCATGTTTTGAGTGAAATAGAAGCCATATGTGATAGAGTGTTATTTATAAGAAATGGTGAAGTTATAGAGGAAGTAAATTTAAATCAGGAAAATAAAACAAGTGTTTCATATATTTTCGAAACAAACAGTGTAGAAGATTTAGTAAAATTTTTTGAGGCAAGAGGTATTAAAGCTATAATAGAGGGGGAGGGAAAAATAAAAGTTGTCATAACCTCTGAAATGTTTGAGAATTTGCTACCTCAAATTGTTCAGAAAGGAATTATTGTTAAAGGAATATATAAACAGAAAATTTCACTTGAGGAAAGATTTATCAAAAAAATGGAGGGGAAGATAATTGAATAAAATTGTGGCACTTGCTACAAGAGATTTTTTTTATACAATAAAATCAAAAGGATTTTTAATTAGTGTGTTTTTGGCGATGTTTTACATCTCGTTATGGTTGATTTATAAACCAAAATTCTTTGTTTTAGAGGATTATCAATACGAGCTTTTTAGGTTTATTCAATTTATATTTATTTATCTCTCAAGTATGTTATTAGGGAAGGAATTTAAGTATAGAACATCAACAGTATTATTTACCGGCGTTTTTACACGTACTGAAATAATAATAGAAAAAATGTTAGTGATGCTGCAATTAAGTTTTTTACTTTGGTTAATAAGCCGATTATTAAATCCTCTGATCAGTTTGAGAATTAATAGTACATTGAAATTATCCGAAATATGGAAAATGAAAGATTTAAATGCATTAGTGATATATCTTTGTGTTGCTTTTTTAATATGTGTATTTGCTCTATTTATTTCTGTAATATCCTTTAATCATATAACAACAATATTTTCAGTATTAACAGTATTTGGATTTATTCAATATATATCATTATATCCTATATTTAAAATACATTCAAAAATATTAAGTGGTAATAATTTAAGCACTGCAGAAAGAATTTTCACCTATTTTCCAAACTATATCATTGGTATATGGTCAGGTACGTGGAAATTTGAAAAAAATGAGCTGTTTTTAATGTTACTATACGGATCTATTTTCCTTGTTTTTTCAATAGTGATATTAAACAAGAGAGATATTAGGTAACTGCTGGAGGAAGTTGAAGATGAAAATGGTTATTAGAATGTCAATTGCAGAGATAGTAAAAATTCTTCGTATGCGAAGTTTTATTGTGTTTTTGTTGTTAATAGTAAGTACATTGGTGATACAAGTAAATAATGTTTTTAGAATTGATACTAAGAATTTGTTACTTGCATTAATGTCTATTACAATATTGTATTGGTTAGCATACATTGCGTGTGCAGATTACGAATACAAAACGCACAAATTTTTGTTTACTGGAAAGTTAAGTAGGTCTCAAATAATACTTTATAAAATGTTAAGTATATTTTTTTTAGCTTTAATATTCAATTTCATATATTTTTTCATTTACACAATTTCAAGTGTAATTGAATCAGAGTCAATTACTATAAAGATAAGCTTAAAAGAAATCTTATTATCTCTAAGTAGTTTTTTGATCTATTTTATATCAGTTGGTTCTTTTTCTATTTTAGTAGGTACAATTTCTTTAAATTTTGCTATAACCCTTTTATTATCTTACATTTGTTTTAACGACTTTATTTCAAATTTAATCTCTTTACTAGCATCCAAATGCAAGATAGATCTTATCAGAAATATTATGAAATATAATCCATTTGGGTTAGCCATAAAAATATTCTATACACAAAAATTTTCTGAATTAGAATTTTTAAGTTTAATATTGTACTCAATAATCTCATTGTTAATAACAATTGTAGTAATTAACAAAAAGGACTTACGATAATTAGAAGCAGGTGATGTTAAAGTGAAAGCTAAAAAGAAGCACAAAAGAAAGAAAAAAGTTCCTTATGTAGAACAACTACAGCAAGCTGAGTGTGGATTATGCTGCGTAGCAATGATTTTGAGGTACTATGGAAGTTATTTTACATTAAATAATTTGAGGGAATATTTAGATATTGGTAGAGATGGAACCACAATACGACAGTTAGTAAATTTAATGAATAAACTAAACTTAAAAACTAAACTATATGAGTGCTCGACTGAAGGTTTGTACTACATAGAATTGCCTGCGATACTTTTTTGGGAGCAGAGGCACTTTGTTATATTAGAAAGGATTGATGAGAAATATGCTTATATTGTTGATCCTGCGTGTGGTAGAAGAAAATTGACAGTATCTGAATTATCGAGTTTGTATTCTAATTATGCTATATATGCCTATCCAAATGAAAAATTTGTTCCTAAAAGAAAAAGTGAAAATATATGGTTATATTTCTTACCAATAATATTTAAAGGAAAAAGAAGCCATTATTTTCAAATTATAATTTATTCTATTATGACCTATTTTTTAACAACTTTTTGTATTCCAATCTTTATCCAAAAATTAATTGACAATAGTTTGAATAAGAAAGATATTGCTTACATTAGAGAATCAATTATGTATTTATTATTACTATTGCTGATTTATTTTTTGTCTAATTTTATAAAAGGGTTACGTCTGGTTAAACTTAAGGCTTTTGTTGACGAGAATTTAAACAAAAAGGTTGTAGAAGATGTTTTGAAACTTCCTTACAAATTTTTTGATCTTCGAAACAAAGCAGATATTTTGTTTAGTGTAAATAGTTGTTATATCATACGAGAATTGTTTATAAATCAAATGATAAACGGAATTATTGACTGTGGAGCAGCGCTTTTTATTATTTGCTATATGTTTTCACAATCTGTACATTTAACATTTGTAGTAATTATTTTATTTTTGTTCAATTTATTAGTAGTTAAATTTTCTCAACCTGTTATATTTGAAAATGGTAAATATTTACTTAATGAACAAAGCAAAGCTCAAAGTGTAATTTCAGAAGCTATATTTTCTATTTTAGGTATAAAAATGCATGCAATTGAAAATGAAATTTATGCAATATGGGAAAATAAATATAAAGACTACATGAGTAGGTATATTAATTGGCAAAAAAGAAATAATCTTATATTTAGTATTCAGTCTTTCATTCAAATGATATCGCCTATAGCTGTGTTATCTATAGGAGTGATCTTTACTATAAAATCCCTGCTGAGTGTAGGACAGGTGATAGCATTTTATTCTTTAAGCAATACTTTTTTTTCACTATCCCAGTCGGTAGTTGACACATGGCTTAGTTTTGTAAATAGTAGCCTATACTTAGAGAGACTAAGTGATATAGTCAGATATGAAAAGGAAAGTGAGTCTGAAGAGTCTGTTAAAATTAATGTGAAGGGTAATATTGAATTAAGAAATGTGTCTTTTTCGTATACAAAACATTCGGCTAAAGTAATAAATAATATTTCGCTCAAAATTGAACAAGGCAAGATGATAGCAATTGTTGGTAAGTCGGGGGCAGGGAAGAGTACATTAGCAAAATTATTAGCGGGTTTATATAGTCCGTCTGAAGGTGAAATTTTATATGATGGTATAGACCTCAGAAGGTTAGATAAGAAATATATAAAAAAACAAATAGGAATAGTTCCTCAGGATATTATGCTTTTTAATAGAACAATTTATGAAAATATTGTTATGAATAGAAAAGATGTTACTCTTGAGGAAGTAAAAAAAGTTTGTCAAATCGCACAAATTGATGATGATATTCAAAAGATGCCCATGGGTTATTATACTATTATTACCGAAATGGGAGTAAACTTATCAGCTGGACAGCGACAAAGAATAGCTCTTGCAAGAGCACTTTTGAATAAACCTAAAATAATTATTTTGGACGAAGCTACTAGCTCATTAGATCCCATTAATGAGAAGAAAATATTAGATTATTTTAAAAATATGGGATGTACCAGAATTATTATTACTCATAGGCTTTCATCTATTACTGATGCAGATATTATTGTTGTATTAGATGAAGGAAGAATTGTTGAACAAGGAACACACGAAGAGTTATTACGTAAAAATGGAATGTATACAATTCTTTATTACAATTATAATAAGAATCAAGCTTATGCTGATTTAGAAAATACTAAATCCAAAGGTTTAAACTGTATATGATTGCAATATAAAAATCAAGAAAAATGCCTACACGATTTGAAACTGTTAACCTATTAGTAATTTGCACTATAAAAATAGCTCTTTTTGTTATGTTTTCTCACTGAGTTGGACCACTTATTTTTTTATTTTACGGGAAGATACTTTATCTTTTTAAAGCTTATTTTTCATAATTGTTATTTACTGTTATTTATTTACAGGTATAGAAACGTTTATACAAAGCCCTTTAATTTTCTTCATCATACTCTTTACACAGAAGTGCTCTGATGTACCCATTTTCATTTGATGTTGATACAATATAAAAACCCCTTGCATAGTAGAATCGAACCAGATCTCTTACCTTAGATGCAGTGTGAAGATAAACCTTTTTGACCCCAAGCTCTTTGAGTCTCTCATCAACAACTTTCATAAGTGCCTTGCCAACGCCATTGTTTTGATAGTTGAGCCTTACACCAAAACGGCTAATATATGCTGTTTTGTCAGGAAAGATTTCAACCCTGATTGTGCCCACAATTATTCCATCCATAAAAGCAACATAAACCTCTTTTGTATCAATATCCCTTTTTATATCCTCTTCAGTCTCATTCACAGCCGCATTTTTGGCAGGGTCAATACCTGCAAGCTCACAATACTTTGTAAACGCCTCTTTTGTTATTTCTTTTATAGCCTTTACATCATCATAAGTTGCTCTTCGAACCACAAATTCCATTATTCTTTCCTCCTTCAGTGCATAATTATAAGTTAAAAAGAATAAAAATGCAAGCATATATTTTGTGGATAAAAAAATTAAATTGTGCTAAAATGAATAAAGAATCAATGTTTGTGGAGTTTAAAAATTCGAAATATAGAGAAAGGATTTGAGAAAAGTTGCGAGTGCTTGGTATTGACCCTGGAATTGCACTGACTGGTTATGGAATTATAGAGTCTAAAAATGGCTCAGAGTTTAAAGTAATCGACTATGGCAGAATAGAAACTTCAAGCAGTCTCAAAAAGTCGATGAGATTTTTACATCTTTATACTGAGCTTTGTAGCATAATTTCGCTGTACCAGCCTGACGTTGTTGCAATTGAAGAGCTTTTTTTCAACAAAAACTCAAAAACTGCTATCACAATTGGTGAGGCAAGAGGTGTGATTATTCTCACATGTATTCAAAATAACCTGAGCATTTACGAATATACCCCCCTGCAAGTTAAACAATCCATAACTGGATACGGTAGAGCAAATAAAACTCAAATACAGAAAATGGTAAAAAGTTTGCTGAGTCTTCCTGAGATTCCCAAACCAGATGATGTTGCAGATGCTTTGGCTGTTGCAATGTGTCATATACTGTCAAGCTCTTCGGTACTTTATCAGGAGGATGAAATATGATAGATTCTATTGTGGGAATAATTCAAGAGGTATTTAGTAATTATGTTATCCTCAATTACAATAACCTATACATAAAAATATTTTGTAATAGCACAAAATTCTCTGAATTTTTAGGCAAAGAAAAAAGAGTGTATGTTAGCCTAAAGTTTAATGAAAATTTATCAGAGCTTGAATGTTATGGTTTTTTGACAAGAGAGGAAAGAGAGCTTTTTTTAAAGCTACAGAAGGTAACCGGTGTTGGCAGCAAATTAGCTCTTCAGATTCTTTCTTCAATAGACTTTCAAGAGCTTATTGTTGAGATTGCAAAGGGAAATGTGGCAAAACTTGAGAAGGTAAAAGGAATTGGAAAAAAAACTGCAAGCAGGATAATTCTTGAGCTCAAAGAGACACTCAAAAAAGAATTCAAAGTGGCTTCTACTTCAGGTAAAGAAGAAAAAACTTACGAAAAACTTGAAGAAATATCTTTAGCACTTTTATCCTTGGGGTATGACATTGATGAAGTCAACCAGGTTCTTTCATCCGAAGATTTTTCTGAACTTTCTTTGGAAGATGGAATAAAACTTGCTTTGAAAAAGTTATCAAAGATTTGAGAAAAAATAAATCCAAAGAGGAATGAAATAAAATGGAAAGACTGTTGGATAATAAATTTTCTATTGAGGATGTTCATGAGGAGTCACTGCGACCAAAGACACTTGAAGAGTATATAGGCCAGCAAAAGGTGAAAGAAAAGATAAAAATCTTTATTGAAGCTGCCAAAAAAAGAAAAGAACCTCTTGACCATGTACTCTTATATGGTCCGCCTGGTCTTGGGAAAACCACCTTGGCTAACATCATTGCTAATGAAATGGGAGTTGATATAAAAATAACATCTGGTCCTGCAATAGAAAGAGCAGGCGACCTTGTTGCCATTCTTACAAATATTGGTGAAAATAATATTCTGTTTATTGATGAAATTCATAGACTAAACAGAACAATCGAAGAGGTTTTATATCCTGCAATGGAAGACAAAAAGGTTGACATTGTGATTGGCAAAGGTCCGTCCGCAAAAACTATAAGATTGACTTTGCCACCTTTTACACTCATTGGAGCAACAACAAGGGCAGGTCTTTTATCATCACCGCTGAGAGACAGGTTTGGAATAATAGAGAGGCTTGACTATTACACAGTTGAAGAGCTAAGCCAGATTGTTATGAGATCTGCCAGCATTTTAAAGTGCGATATAGAAAAAGAAGCATGCATAGAGATTGCAAAGCGCTCAAGAGGAACTCCAAGGGTTGCAAACAGACTACTTAGAAGACTTAGAGATTATGCTATGGTAAAGCACACAGGAAGTATAACATATGAGGTTGCAAAAAGTGGTCTTGAGATGTTTGAGGTGGACGAATATGGACTTGACCTTGTTGACAGAAACATTTTAGAAGCGATAGTTTACAAGTTTGGTGGAGGACCTGTTGGACTTTCTACAATTGCAGCTGCTATTAGCGAAGATGAAGGAACAATCGAAGATATTTATGAACCTTATTTGATTCAGGAAGGTTTTTTGGTAAAGACTGCGCGAGGAAGAGTTGCAACTCAAAAAGCTATAAGTCATATAGCAAAGATAAAGTTTAAGCTTAAAGAGAGCGGTGATAACAGATGAGGTTACTTATGCACACATGCTGTGGACCTTGCAGTGTGTATCCTTTGGAGAAGCTAAGTGAAGAAGGGCATGAAGTTTTTGGGCTTTTTTTCAATCCCAACATTCATCCTTATACAGAATTTAAAAACAGATTGGATTCTGCAAAACTTTTTTATGAAATGAAAGGTAAAACACTTATTGTGATAGATGAATATCCCTTGGAAGAGTTTTTGCGAAACTGTGCTTTTAGAGAAAATGCAAGGTGTATTTATTGTTATTCTGTAAGATTAGAAAGAACTGCCTTGGTTGCGAAAAAAAGTGGGTTTGATGCCTTTACAACCTCTCTTTTGGTAAGTCCTTATCAAAAGCATGAACTTATAAAAGAACTTGGAGAAGCAATTTCAAAAAAGTACGAAATTGAATTTTATTATAGAGATTTCAGGGAAGGATTTAGAGAAGGAAGGCAAAAAGCAAGAGAGATGGGACTTTATATGCAAAAGTATTGCGGCTGTATTTACAGCGAAAAAGAGAGGTTTTACAAGGAAACAAAATAATAAAGACACAAAGGTTTTTGAGGAAAATTTGCTATTGTAATGGGCAATATTCAATGCTATAATATTGAATGTTGTTTTATGAGCGCTCGCAAAGGGCAAATTGCTCCCGTAGCGGCGTGCAGGCAGAATTTGAAAAATTTCTTAAAAGCAGGAGGTATGGAAAAGAAGATGTATGCAATAATTGAAACAGGTGGAAAGCAATATAAGGTGCAGGAAGGCGATGTTTTAAAGGTTGAAAAATTAAAAGCTGATGTTGACTCTGTGGTAAAGATTGACAAGGTGCTGGCAATTTCGTCCGACGATGGGTTTGTTGTTGGAAAGCCATATGTAGATGGTGCATATGTTGAAGCGAAGGTTTTAGAACATGCAAAAGATAAGAAAATCATAGTATTTACTTACAAATCAAAAACAGGTTATCACAGAAAGCTTGGACATCGCCAGTGGTATACAAAGATTCAGATAACAAAAATAGCAAAGTAAATTAAGCAGCCAAAGATGATTGAAGCTACTTTTTTAAAATCACGAAAGAAAGGGTATTATAAAATAGTTGTCAAAGGGCACAGCCATTTTGCCCCAAAAGGTAAAGACATAGTTTGCAGTGCAGTCTCTTCAATAGTACTTGCAAATGTAAATGGCTGCATTGAGATATTGAAAGCTGAGCACTTTTTAGAACAAAAAGAAGGATATTTGGAATTTGAAGTGCTAAATAACAGTGAAGAAGTAACAAAAGGCTGTTCGCTTCTTCTTCAAACAGCATATTTAGCTTTAAAAGAGATAGAATCTCAATATCCAAAATATGTTAAAGTGGAGGTGAAAGAAGATGAAGTTAATTTTTGACATTCAGCTTTTTGCTCACAAGAAAGCTGGTGGTTCAACAAGAAACGGAAGAGATAGCGAATCAAAAAGACTTGGTGTTAAAAGGTCAGATGGTCAGTTTGTTTTGGCAGGAAACATCTTGGTAAGACAGAGAGGGACTAAATTCCACCCAGGCAAAAATGTCGGTCGTGGTGGAGATGACACACTTTTTGCTTTAGTAACAGGATATGTAAAGTTTGAAAACAAGAGAGGAAGAAAAGTTGTGTCTGTTATTCCAGCTGAAGAGATGGTTGCTGTTCAATAAAAATCTATTATGGTCTAACGCTTTTCAAAAAGAGGCAAACTGACAAAAGAGGTTTGTCTCTTTTTTTGTATCTTTTAGTTGTTCTTAAAAAGAGGTGAGATTTTCATGTTTGTGGACATAGCAAAGATTTATGTCAAAGCAGGAGACGGTGGAGATGGCATAGTTGCATTCAGGCGCGAAAAGTATGTTCCAGCAGGAGGTCCTGCAGGAGGAGATGGAGGAAAAGGCGGAGATGTAATTTTTGTTGCTGACAGAGAACTCAACACCCTGCTTGATTTTAAATACAAAAGACATTACAAGGCACAAAATGGCGAGCGTGGTGGACCTAACAATATGCACGGCAAAGACGGTGAGGATTTGATAATAAAGGTTCCTGTTGGAACTGTGATAAAAGATGCTGAAACTGGTGAGATAATTGCTGACCTGTCGAGAGAAGGCGACAGAGCAATTGTTGCGCACGGTGGAAGGGGCGGAAGAGGAAATAGTCACTTTGCAACCTCAACCCGTCAGGTGCCAAGATTTGCTGAGGTTGGGGAAAAAGGTGATGAACTTTGGGTTATATTGGAGCTCAAAGTTTTAGCAGATGTTGGGCTCATCGGCTATCCCAATGTTGGGAAGTCAACCTTCTTGTCTGTTGCAACAAACGCAAGACCTGAGATAGCAAACTATCCATTTACAACAAAGTATCCAAACCTTGGGATTGTATATATTAGCGAGGGTGAAAGTTTTGTTCTTGCCGACATTCCGGGGCTTATTGAAGGAGCAAGCGAAGGAGCAGGTCTTGGGCATCAGTTTTTACGACATGTTGAAAGAACAAAGGTTTTAATTCATATTGTTGATGTGTCTGGAAGTGAGGGAAGAGAACCTGTTGAGGATTTTATAAAAATCAATGAGGAGCTAAAAAAATACAGCCCTGAGCTTGCACAAAAGCCTCAAATTGTTGCAGCAAACAAGATGGACCTTCCTGATGCCCAGGCGTATTTTGAACTTTTCAAAGAAGAGATTGAAAAGATGGGGTATGAAGTGTATCCTGTCTCTGCTGCAACTGGCATGGGTGTAAGGGAGGTTTTAAAAAGGGCTTATGAACTTTTGAAGCAGCAAAAGGCAGCTGAAAACGTCGAAGAGGATGCAAAGCCACGGACGTTTGTGTACTATAAGAAAAAAGATGTAAAGCCGCTGACTATCAGAAAAGAAAATGGTGTATATGTTGTAGAAGGAACAGTTGTAGAGAAGGTTGCAAGAAACATAGTTTTAAATGACCATGACTCATTCAGGTATTTTCAAAATTTCTTAAACAAGCTTGGTGTCTTTGATAAGTTAAGAGAGATGGGGATACAGGATGGCGACATTGTGAGGATACTTGATGTTGAGTTTGAATATTATGAATAAGTTTTAGATTTATCATAAAAATGGATATAGACAAAACAGCAAAAATGGGTTAAAATAATTGACAAGCAAAAAGAAATTCTTAAAAGGTTTGGAGGTTATCTTTTCTAAATGGAGTGCATCAATTGTGGGAACTGCAAGGTAGGTAATACCACATACTTTTGTTTTAAGGAAAACGGGTTTGTTGTGGATGTATCAAAACAAAAGGTGGTTGAGAAGGTAAGAAGCGGTTGGAAAAAGGGGGATCCAGAGTACGAGAAGCAGCGGCGCAGGTCTCGAAAAGAAGTAGAGGTTTGAAGACAATAAAAAAACGCCGGCAGAAAGGCAAGTTCCTTTCTGCCGTTTTAGTTTATAAATAGCGAAAAAGAAATATTTTATCAAAAATTAAATTCAAAAAGAGGTGAAAAATATCTTGTTAACATCCAAACAAAGAGCAAAACTCAGGGGCATGGCAAATACAATGGATGCAATTATTCGAATTGGAAAGGAAGGGATTACAGAAGGGGTGCTCAAACAAATAGATGAAGCACTCACTGCAAGAGAGCTTATAAAAATTGCGCTTGAGAAGAACTGCGAGATCGAGCCGAAAGAAGCAATAGCTTATATATGCGAAAAACTAAACGCAGAGCCTGTACAGGTGATTGGTAGAAAAATTGTTATTTACAGAATGTCTGAAGAAAATCCAAGAATTCAGATTTAAAAAGTAGGGTATTGACCAATAGAATTATTAATGGTATAATCAAAACAACAAAATTGAATATCAGAAAATTACTTCTTATCAAGAGTGGCGGAGGGACTGGCCCAATGAAGCCCGGCAACCGGAAAAAGGTAGGGGTGCCCTTTTTCTTGGTGCCAATTCCAGCAGGTATTTTTTTAAAATACCTGGCAGATAAGAAGTAAGAAGATTTTGAAAAAAAAGTCTTCTTGTAGCTTATCTGCAGGAAGACTATTTTTTTATCTTTTTTGAAAACCAAGATATTATAAAATTAACGAAAGGGGAAAAGAGAAGATGGAAGAAAGAAAATACGGTTTTGATACTCTTCAACTTCATGCAGGGCAGTTTGTTGACAGAGAGACAAAATCAAGAGCTGTTCCAATTTACCAGACAACCTCTTACATTTTCGAAACACCTGAAGAGGCAGCAGATTTGTTTGCACTCAAAAAAGCGGGAAATATCTATACAAGAATAGGAAATCCGACAACAGATGTTTTAGAAAAAAGGATTGCAGCACTGGACGGTGGGGTTGGGGCTGTTGCAACCTCTTCAGGGCAGGCTGCTATCACTTATGCCATTTTAAATATCGCAAGAAGCGGTGATGAGGTTGTTGCAGCATCCACTTTATACGGCGGAACATACGCCCTTTTTGCTCACACATTAAGAAAGCTTGGCATCACAGTAAAATTTGTAAATCCTGATTATCCAGAAGAGTTCGAAAAGGCAATCACAGACAAGACAAAGGCTATATTTGTAGAAACTCTTGGAAATCCCAATATAAACATACCTGATTTTGAAGCGATAGCTGAAATTGCCCACAAGCATGGGATTCCATTTATTGTTGACAACACGTTTGCAACCCCGTATCTATTTCGTCCTATTGAACATGGGGCAGACATTGTTGTGTATTCAATGACAAAGTTTTTGGGCGGGCATGGAACATCAATTGCAGGGATTGTTGTTGACTCTGGCAAGTTTGAGTGGAACGAAAAATTCCCAGATTTGATTCAGCCAGACCCAAGCTATCATGGACTTATTTACACAAAAGAGTTTGGAAATGCTGCATATATTGCAAAACTAAGACTTACGCTCTTGCGCGACATTGGTGCATGCCTCTCCCCATTTAATTCGTTCTTGATACTTCTTGGTGTTGAGACACTCTCTTTGAGAATGCAAAAACATGTTGACAATGCAATGAAACTTGCCAAGTTTCTAAATGACCATCCAAAGGTTGAGTGGGTGAACTATCCAGCTTTAGAAGGTAACAAGTATTATGAGCTTTACAAGAAGTATCTTCCAAAAGGACCGGGTGCAATCTTCACATTTGGACCAAAAGGTGGCTACGATGCTGCAAAGAAGATTATAAACAATGTAAAGCTCTTTTCACACCTTGCTAATGTTGGCGATGCAAAGTCGCTTATAATTCATCCTGCATCAACAACCCATCAACAGCTAACAGAAGAAGAGCAAAGAGCAGCTGGAGTTTTGCCAGAAATGATTAGACTCTCTGTAGGTATTGAAGATATTGAAGATTTAATATATGATATTGAGAGTGCACTAAATAAAGTGTAAAATAGTTTTTAAGCTGATATTTCAAGTAGCAATGAAAGATTGCTCCAAAAATCAAGATTTATTAAATAAAAAATGGGGCAATCTTTCATTTTAATTAATCTTTTTGGTGGGGGTAAAGGAAAGTTGGAAAAATTTGAGTTCTGGGAAGAGGGCTACAAAAAATTTGTACGATTTGCTCACAACAAAGATTTTGTGTTAGAAAGTGGAAAAACATTTGGACCAATAACAGTTGCTTATGAAGTCTATGGAGAGATAAATAAAGAAAAAAATAATATCATCCTTATAACCCACGCTCTAACAGGTGATTCTCACGTTGCAAAGCATTCAGAAGATGACCCTAAGCCAGGATGGTGGGACAAGTTTGTTGGCCCTGGCAAGATGATTGACACAAATAAATATTTTGTAATATGTTCAAATGTGTTTGGGGGCTGTCAGGGGACAACAGGTCCTTCTTCTATTGACCCTGAGACAGGAAAACCTTATGGTGCTAGGTTTCCTATAATAACCATAAAAGACATGGTGAATGTTCAGAAAAAGCTTTTAGAAGCTCTAAAGATAGACCATATACTATGTGTTGTTGGCGGTTCCATGGGCGGAATGCAGGCTTTGGAGTGGGCTGTGAGCTACCCGGATTTTATGGACGGGGTTATAAACATTGCATCGCCGCTCAAACTCAACGCACAGTCCATTGCTTTCAATGAAGTTATGAGAAGGGCTATCATGGCAGACCCAAACTGGCACGGTGGAGACTACTATGACAAGACAGGACCTTCTCAGGGACTTTCAATTGCCAGAATGCTTGGCATGATAACATACCAGTCTGACAAGCTTATGGATAAAAAGTTTAATCGACGAATGAAAGACCCTGTTGAGAGCTTTTTTGAGTCGTTTAACACCGAGTTTGAAGTCGAAAGTTATTTGCACTATCAGGGTATGAAACTTGTTCAGAGGTTTGATGCAAACACATATCTTTATCTTACACGTGCCATGGACCTTTATGATTTGGGAAGGACATATGGCAGTGAAGAGGAGGCTTTAAGACGAATAAAGGCAAAATTTTTGCTCATTGCTATAACATCGGATATACTTTTTCCGCTATCTCAGATGAGATATATGAGAGACAAGCTTTTAGAAGCTGGGGTTGACCTTGTTTACAAAGAAATTGAGTCTGATTATGGTCACGACTCTTTTTTGGTTGAAGAGGAAAAATACAGGAATATTATATCTGAATTTTTAGAATTACTTTATAATAAGGAGATGATAAGATGATATTAAATATCTTAGGGGCAAGAGGACCTTATCCGGCAAAAGGTGAGCCTACATCGGGGTATCTTTTGAGGACAAAAGAGGCAAATATTCTACTTGAGTGTGGAAGTGGAGTTTTGACAAGGCTTTTGAACTTTATTTCTTTTGATGAGATTTCATTTATCATTTGCAGCCACCTTCATGCTGATCACACAAGCGATTTGGGAGTTTTGAGATACTATCTTGCATCAAGAGGGAAAGAAATAGACCTTTATATACCTTCTGAGCCAAAAGAGGAGTATGATCTGATAAGAAAAGGAGTGTACAGGGTTAAAGAAATTGAAAATAATATGGAAGCAAAAATAGGAAATCTTACAATCAAGTTTTTAGAAGGTCAGCATCCTTACAAAAGCTTTGCTGTAAAAATTGAAGTAGATGACAAGGTTTTTGGATTCTCAGGTGATACAGGATTTAAAGAAGAACTTATAGAATTTTTCAAGGATGCAGATATACTTTTGCTAAACGCAGCATACACAGACAAGGAAGTGGAGAAAATTGAACCTGAAAAGAGATTCCATTTGAGTCCAAAGCAGGCAGCTGAAATTGCAAAAAGAGCAAATGCTAAGCTTCTTGTTTTGACTCACCTAAAGCCTGAATGCAGCGAAAAAGAACATCTTCTGTCTGCAAAAGAGGTTTTTGAAAATGTTGTTCTTGCAACTGATAATGACACAATAGAATTTTAAATGAGAGGCCAAAAATCCAACGAGCTTTGTAAAATGTTTGCCGATGCCCATAATGATACGGTAACCACCGCTTTTTCAAAAGGTGAGAATCTTTACAAAAATTCCTGCCAGTTTGACTTTGAGAGGGCAAAAAAGGTTAATTTAAGACTTCAATACATGGCAATATGGCAAGACACACGTCAAGAAGGCATTGATTTTTTGAAAAATGCCTTTTATTTTTTGGACAGAATAAATGAGTACGAAATAAACAACGTAGCCAAAAGCCAAAAAATCGAAGATGGCAGGATAAACGTTTTACTTTCAATCGAGGATATATCTTTTATAAATGACACATATGAGATAGAGCTTCTAAAACAAAGAGGGGTAAAAAGTGCAACACTTTCCTGGAATCACGAAAATAAACTTTGCGGCGGTGTATATTCAGATAAAGGTTTGACAAGTATCGGACAAGAAGTTTTAAAAAAGCTACTTGAAGAAAACTTTATCATAGACCTTGCACATGCATCAAGCAAGACTTTTTTTGATGTTGTGAAACATCTAAATAAACCTTTTATAGTTAGCCATTCTAATTGTTTTAGCTTATGCCCGCACCCACGAAACCTTACAGATGAGCAGATAAAAATTGTAAGAGATTTTAATGGCATAATAGGAATCAATTTTTATTCTCCATTTGTAAAAGATGAAGGTAAAGCTAATTTGAATGATGTTCTAAGACACATAGCATATATTGCAGAGCTAATTGGTGTACAGTACATTTCGTTTGGGTCTGATTTTGATGGAGCAGATGATTTCCCGGAAGGCTTGAGAGGAGTTGAAGATTTGCCAAATATAGCAAAGAAGCTTGAAAAATATGGGTTTTCTGAAAAAGAGATTATGGACATTTGCTATTTTAATCTTACAAGGTTTACTGAAAGATTTTTAAAATGAAATTTTTATAGCTGCATCTTGCGTTTTTGATAGAAAAATTCTTAGTTTTCTGTATCAGTACTATTGAAAAATGCATATAAATATGATATAGTATTGCAAAAATGATTTGAAGGAGAGAAGCAAAAAAAATGAAATATTCTCAAAAGGCACTTAACATTTCAGCATCACCGACACTTGCCATCGATAGCCTTGCAAAAAAATTAAAAGAAGCTGGTGAAAACGTAATCGGATTTGGTGCAGGTGAGCCTGATTTTGATACTCCGGATAATATTAAGTATGCTGCAATTTCAGCTATTGTAAAAGGGTATACAAAATACACACCGGTTGCGGGGATTAGCTGTTTAAAAGAAGCTGTTGCAAAGTATTACAAGGAGAATTATGCAGTAGATTATTCTCCGGATGAAGTGGTTGTTTCAAATGGTGCAAAGCATTCACTTATGAACGTGTTTTTTGCACTTTTAAACGACGGTGACGAGGTACTTCTGCCATCTCCATATTGGGTTACATATCCAGAACTTATAAAACTTACAGGTGGGAAGGTAGTAGTTGTCCCAACAACAAAAGAAAAGAACTACAAAATAACAGTATCTGACATTGAAAGGTATGCGACGTCAAAAACAAAAGCGATTGTGCTGAACTCACCTTCAAATCCCACCGGTATGGTCTATACATATGAGGAGCTCAAACAAATTGTTGAGTTTTGTACTGAAAGAGAAATATTTATTGTCTCTGATGAAATATATGACAAGTTGATTTATGATGGCAAAAAACACATATCGGCGGCATCGATAAATGAAAAGGCAAAAGATTTTGTAGTTGTTGTAAACGGTGTTTCAAAATCGTATGCGATGACAGGATGGAGAATTGGTTATACCCTTTCAAACAAGGAACTTGCAAAGATTATGTCAAACCTTCAAAGCCACACAACCTCAAACCCAAATTCAATTGCTCAGTACGCTGCGTATGAAGCACTGGTAGGGCCGCAGGATAGCGTAAAAAAGATGATATGTGAATTTGAAAAGAGAAGAGACTTAATTTATAGCCTTGTAAATGATACCAAGTTTTTATCTGCACTGAAGCCCGAAGGTGCATTTTATATCTGGGTTGACATATCTGCTACTGTTGGAAAGAGTTTTGAAGGCAAATTAATAGACTCGGCAAATACATTTGCAAAAATTCTTTTGGAAGTAGAAAAGGTAGCTGTAGTTCCAAGTGAAGGATTTGGAATGGAAAATCATATAAGACTTTCATATGCAACATCTGAGAAGAATATAAGAGAAGGGCTTGAAAGAATCAAGAGGTTTGTTGAAAAACTAAGTTAGTAGTATAATATATGGTATCAAATGCTAAAGAATTGATAAGTAATGGGGATGTGAAGTAAGGTGAACGATATTTATGAGACACCACTAAATTCAAGATATGCAAGCGATGAGATGAAGAGACTTTTTTCAAACGATACACGTTTTAAGCTTTGGCGCAAGCTCTGGATTGCACTGGCAGAGGCACAAAAAGAACTTGGTCTTGATATTACAGATGAGCAGATTGAAGAGATGAAAAGATATGCAGAGGATATAAATTATGAAGTAGCAAGGCAAAAGGAAAAAGAGCTCAGGCACGATGTGATGGCGCATATCCATGCGTTTGGCGAGCAGGCCAAAAAAGCAAGACCAATAATTCATCTTGGTGCAACAAGCTGTTTTGTTACAGACAACGCAGATATTATCATTATGTATGAAGCGTTAAAACTTATCAGAAAAAAACTTGTAAACTGCATAAAGGTTTTGTCCGACTTTGCTCTAAAGTATAAAGATATGCCCACGCTCGGATTTACGCATTTTCAGCCTGCACAGCTGACAACTGTGGGCAAAAGAGCCATGCTTTGGGTTCAGGATTTGGTTATGGATTTAGAGTTTTTGGAGTATGTAATGGAGCATACTTATCTGAGAGGAGTCAAAGGGACAACAGGAACTCAAGCAAGTTTTATGGCACTTTTTGACGGCAATGAAGAGAAAGTAAAAATGCTTGACAAGCTTGTATGCAAAAAGATGGGGTTTGAAAAAAGTTTTCCGCTGACATCCCAAACATATCCACGAAAATATGATTTTCTGGTCTTATCAGTTTTAGCTTCAATTGCGCAAAGCAGTTACAAGTTTGCAAATGATATAAGACTTTTGCAACACTTAAAGGAAATTGAAGAACCGTTTGAGAAAACTCAAGTTGGTTCATCTGCGATGGCATACAAGCGAAATCCTATGAGAAGTGAAAGAATCTGTGCCTTAGCAAGATATGTCATGGTGAATATTCAAAATCCGCTGTTTACAGCATCGGTTCAGTGGCTTGAAAGAACATTAGATGATTCGGCAAATAGAAGAATATCAATTCCAGAGGCGTTTTTGGCAACGGATAGTATTTTGAACCTTTATCACAACGTTGCAAGTGGGCTTGTTGTATATGAGAGAATGATAGAAAGGCATATACAGCAAGAACTTCCATTTATGGCAACTGAGAATATATTGATGGAAGCTGTAAAGCGTGGCGGTGACAGACAAGATTTGCATGAGAAAATAAGAAAGTATTCTATGGAAGCTGGAAGAAATGTCAAAGAGTTTGGGAAAGAAAATAATCTTATAGAGCTTATTTCAAATGATCCAAGTTTTAAACTTTCAAAAGAGGAAATTCAGGCTATTTTGGACCCCAAAAAATTTGTGGGAAGGGCACCTTCACAGGTGCAAGAGTATTATAATGAGTATGTAAAGCCAATACTTGAAAAGTATAAAGATGATCTTAATTTTGAATCACAGGTTAATATATAAAAAAGGGGCTTTTACATTTAAATGTAAAAGCCCCTCTTTTAAATTTTTATATCTTAAATATTTCAACTTTTTTGGCCATTTGCTGAGCAAGGTTTTCTAAGTTTTTCATTGTAGAGGCAATTGTTTGAGCTGTTGCAGTTTGTTCTTCTGTTGAAGCGGCAGTTTGCTGGGTTGCAGCGGCAGTTTCTTGAGCAATACTTGCAATGTTGGCAATTTCTTGAGATATTGCAGAAATACTACTGCTTGCTATTTCTGCACTTTTTGTCACGTTATTTATCATTTCAATTAAGTCTTTTGAGAACTGCAAAATTTGTAAGTAAACTTCTTTGGTCTGCTTTGTTATATTATCTTGGGTTTCTAATGTTTTGTTAAACACTTCAGATTGATTGGTAATTGTTTGAATATTCTCATAAATATCCTTTAAGAGCGTTCCTATTTGTTTTGCAGAAGTTGATGTTTGGTCAGAAAGCTTTCTTATCTCATTTGCAACCACCATAAAGCCTTTGCCAGCATCACCAGCTCTTGATGCCTCAATTGATGCATTCAGAGCAAGAAGGTTTATCTCTTTAGAAAGATTTGTTATAAAAGATGTTATTTTAACAATTTCATTACTCATCTCAGAGAATCTTGTCATAATATTTTGCACATCTTGCCATATGTTTTTTACGCTATTCATATTTTGTTCTTGTGAAAAGATTAGTTCCTGCCCATTGTTGATTATCTGATGTACAGCTTGAACGGAAGAATAAGCCTCTTTCATTTTTTCATAAATGTCCTGTACAGAATTTGAAAGAGCAGAAAGTCTCTGGCTTGACTTTTCAATCGAGTTTGCCTGTTCAGAGCT
The DNA here is from genome assembly GCF_000022325.1 of Caldicellulosiruptor bescii DSM 6725. NCBI lineage: Bacteria > Bacillati > Bacillota > Caldicellulosiruptorales > Caldicellulosiruptoraceae > Caldicellulosiruptor > Caldicellulosiruptor bescii. The sequence goes on from NC_012034.1 coordinate 1,223,471, forward strand.
TCCCTTTGCAACATCTGAAATTGCAAGTGCTATTTGCTCTGACACATTTGCAATCTCACTTGATGCAGATGTAAGCTCCTTTGCAGCATCTAAAACTGAACCTGCAACATCTTTTATTTGTTTTATCATCTCCTTTATATTTTTACTCATCATGATAAAAGCACTCATTACTTTTCCAATCTCGTCTGAGCTAATATTTTTAATCTCATCTGTCTTAGACAAGTCAAAATGCGAAAGTAAATCTGCCATCTTTTCAACCTGTGAAAGCCTTCGACCAAGTGACAATGTTATTGTGAAAATGAGAAGCATAGCTATTAAAAGTATTAAACCTGCAATTAACCTAATAGTTATTTTAATCTTATTTTGATATTCAACTAAGTCATCTATGTAGATACCTGTACCAAGTATCCAGCCCCATGGTTTGAACAGTGTTACATATGACATCTTCGGATAGAGCTTTTTTGTATTGGGTTTTTCCCACTGATACTTTACAAATCCTTCACCTTTTTTCTTAACAATATCAACCATTGCAACAAAAAGTTTGAATCCTGTTGGATCTTTGTAATTACTCAAATCCTGCCCTTCTAATTCTTTCTTGAAAGGATGCATAACCATTTTTGGTTGCAAGTCATTTATCCATATATAGTCTGTAGTGTTGTACCTTAGGTTTCTAATTATTTCTTTTGCAGTATTTTGAGCTTGTTGCTGTGATATTTTACCTGCTTGCTGTAATTTGTACTCATTTTCACAAATAGAAACTGCTACTTGAACAATATTCTTTAGTTTATTTTTTATCTGGTTTTCAATGGTTGTCATAACAGAGGGGATGATATAAGCTTCTAAAGTGATGATAAAAGCTAAAAAGATAAAAGAAAAAAGAAAAACAAGCTTGGTTCTTATTTTAACATTCTTAAACAAAATTATACCTCCAATCTCAAGATTATTTTTAAATATTTTTTACCCAATATTAAAAAACAAAAACAAATCTTTTTTAATTGTTTAAAAGTACACTTATATCATTGTAAAGTTCTAGTAAAACCTCCTGATAATCTCTTTTTCCTTCTTCCACTATATCCATGAGTTTTTCAAGCTCGCGTGTAGTTTGCTCATTCACATATTCACCATATTTTTGTGAAAGATAAGAATATACCTTCTTACCAAGCGATGTTGACCTTATTCTTCTAAAGCTATCTTCAAAAACATATCCTCTTTTGAAAAGTGTCTCTACCATCTTCGCATATGTTGAAGGCCTTCCTATGTTTTTCTGTTTCATTTCGTCAATAAGACTTGCCTGGGTGTAAAGCTGAATGGTATGTTTTTTATAACTTCGCTTGTCAGTTAAGCTATAATCCTTATTTTCAAACAAAGGGTAAATCTGCATAGGAAGAAATTCAAGCCAGCCCTCTTCTTCCACTTTCACTGGGATGTCCTTGACAATTTCAATGTCATTGATTTTAAAATGCACTTTTTGAACCAAAACCTTCGGATTTTTCATTTGGCTGCTCATAAACCTGTTGAAAATAAGCTGATAAACTTTTATGTGATTTTGTGAAATACCCTGTGTATATTTTTCATAGGCAAGCTCTTTTAGCTCCTCAGGTGATATTGGTTTTACAGGTCTTATTGCTTCATGAGCGCCTTCATTTCCAAAACTTCTTGGTAAAAAGAGTTCCTTTTTACCAACCTTTTCTAAAAACATTCTTGCAATGTTCTGTCCTGTTACCGAAATTCTTGTTGAGTCTGTTCTGTGATAAGTAATAAAGCCGTGCTCAAACAAAAACTGCAAAATCTCCATTATTCTTGGTACATCCAGGTTTAGTTTTTGTGAAGCCAAAGATAGTAATGATGAGGTTGAAAATGGAGCAGGTGCAGATATTTCCTCTATTTTTTGTTCAACAATCTGCGCTTTTACTCTTTCGCATTCAATTTCACCTTCAATTTCAAGATTATATCCGTTTTCAAGTTTTAGCAGAGTAAATGTTTTCTCACTTTTTGCATATTCCTTTTCTCTTTCAACAATCCAGCCAAGAATGGTTGACTGGACCCTTCCCGCAGAAAGATTGTAACTTTTAAAATTTTCTTGAAGCTTTGAAGAAAGCTCAAATCCTACCCATCTATCTTCTATTCTTCGCACAATTTGAGATTTTACAAGGTTTGTATTGAACTGTCGTGGATTTCTCAAGGCACTGTCAAGACCATAGCGTGTAATTTCATGCATTTCAATTCTTTTAATGTTACTATTTGCAGGTTTTATATACTGTGAAATGTCCCATGATATCTTTTCACCTTCAACATCAGGGTCTGTTGCAATCAAAACTTCGTCAACCTCAAGTGCAAGCTCACGCAATGTTTTTAAGATTTCTTTTTTATCATCAATTGTATTAGATGCACATTTGGGACAGCTATCAAGCTCATCTGTAAATTGTGTATTGCATTTCATGCAGCGTTTAATAGAGTTGTAATAAGGAATAAATTTTCCATCATGGTACTCAACACCGTGTAGACCCTTTTTTGTTTCAAGGTCGTACACATGCCCTTTTGATGCAGTGATAAGTAGAATTCCTTCCGGTGTTATCGACTCATATACAGAGAGTTTACCATATCTTCTTGTTGAGGCTTTTTCCAAAAACTTCGAAATGGTATCAGCTTTTGTTGGAGATTCAACTATCATAAGTCTTGACTTTGTGTCATTTTGATAAAAATCATCATTTTGGATTTTTCTGCTCACTTTTACCTCTTCCATAAGACTTTCAAAATCTACTTCATTTTCCTCCATCCATTCCTCATCCAGCAAAAACATGAGTCGTGACTTTAAGCTCTCAAAAATAGTATCATCTTCTTCAAAGAGGATTGAAACCCCTTTTGTCAGGCGCATTCCAAACATTCTCGAGGTTCTGCCAGAACCTTGGATGTATGTTGGAACGTCAGGGATAACCAGTTTGCCATCGTCGGTTAATTTCAGGTGTGAGAATATTTTATTTACAATTTTACTGTAGTCCTCCTTAGATATATATTTTGAGACAAGCTGTCTGAGCTTTTCTGTTTGCAGAATTTCAACATTTTTAAAATACTCCTTGAGCTTAGGATGATTATCAAGGTATTCAACAAAGACCCTTTCAAGTACGAATCGAGGAGCTTTATCCATGTCAATCGAAAATCTAAAACAAGGTGTTTCCCAAAAAATACAGTATTTTATGCGTGAAGGTAAATCAATTCCTCTTATTAGTTTTCCATAGTAAGAAGAGACGCCACAGATGACATTCAACTTTCCTTCTTTGAAAAGCTCAAATTCCTTCTCAAAATCATTCCATGTAGCTCCAATTTTGATACTATTATCTAAAAGAAATTTAACAATTTCTTTTCCTTCTTCCTCGGTGTTGACAAACAGAAGTATACCATCTTTTAAGATGTTGATTATTTCAAGCAATTTTTCTTTTGACTTCTTTTTGATTCTTATATTAGTGATATTTCGTATATTGAAGGTAAATCTGCCAATTTCAAAACCCAAAAGTTCTCTGAAAAGAAGAGGTTTTAATCCCTGCGGCTTTGCTGTTGCTGAGGATACTATGAGCATTCCCTTATTTTTAGAACCATTTGAAACTGTATCTTGCCCATTTTCTCTATTTTTGCTTCTCAATCTTTCGGTTGCTTTTTCAATCTCATCTTCTGAAAAGCCTATCATCTGGAGTAATGTATCGATGTTCTTTGAAGATTTCAAAACAGCATCTACATCATCTACAAATACAAGGTCAAAAAACATTTTAGATAGAACATCTTTTCTTTTTGAAACAAACTGAGTGGTTATTATAAGTATATCAAAGTCGCAAGATATAAACCTTTTTTCAAATTCTTCTTTTCTACTTTTTGTCATCGAAGAGTTAAATAATAAGATTTTCACAGCGTTTGCATTTTCTAGTTTTGTTTTAAACTCTTCAAGTCTTTCAAAAGACTGCTGTGCAAGCGAGACTGTGGGGAATACAAGAGCTGACTTTTTGCCATTTAGCGCCAAAAAAAGGCTTGCTACAAGTCCAAAAGTGGTTTTACCAACTCCTGTTGGGGCAACAAGCGTGAAGCTTTTTGAGAGCAAAAAACGTCGTGCCCATGTTCTTTGGTATCCTGTCAATGGTTTTTGAAAAATATGCTCAAAAAACTTTTCAAACATTTTATAGTTTTGGTGAAAGTTCCAGTATATTTGATAATCTTTCAATAACCCGCGACCTTTTAAGAGTTCAAATACATTTTCGGTAAGATGGTCATCTTTAAGACACTTCTCACATGGAAGCCCTTTTTCATTTCTTGTATCTGTATTTATTCCACTGCAGTTTATGCATGAATGGTAGTATTTCGCACCTGTTGCCAACAAACACTCCTCCTGTTTTTTAAGATTTTAATTAGCTCTTCTATTTTTCAATATACTAAGTAAAATAGTAAAATTCAATACTGCAAAAAATAAGCTGCCCCAGCTTAAAAGGCTGTTTTGGGCAGCATGCACACAACCTACTTTAAATCAAATCTTTCTTTTATAATCTGAACAGCTTTTTCCTCGTCTTTCTGGTCAATCAAATATGATATGTCAACTTCACTTGTTGTTACCATCTTAAGCTCAACACCTGCTTCAGCTAAAGTGGTGAAAAGTGATGCTGCAACGCCGGGAATGTCTTTCATTGCTTCACCAAAAATAGAAAGCTTGCTTAAGCCAGACACGATATCAATTCTCAGGTGAGGAATCTCTTTTTTGAACTTGCTTAGTGCAGATATTGCCTTTGGTACATTTTCTTCGTCAAGACTAAATGATAAATTTATGTTTCCTTTATAGGGTGCTGTTTGGCTTATCATATCAATATTTATTCCATGGTTTGCCACTTCATTAAAAATGGAGGCTATTAGGTCAATTTTATTAGGGACATTGTCAAGGGTTATCATGGCAACGTTCTGGGTGACATTTAAATTTGTCACAGGCTTCAAATTTAAAACACCTCACATTGAATTAATCAAATCTTTCATATTATATATACCCGCCCCTTTGCCTATCATAAACATTGCAGCTTTGATTGCTCCGTTTGCAAAGATTTCTTTTGAAAGTGCTGTGTGCTTTATCTCAATAATCTCATCAGGGCCAGCAAAAATGACACTGTGCTCACCCACAATTGTTCCACCGCGCACAGATGATATTCCTATCTCGTTTTGCTGTCTTTTCTTTCTCCTTGTATGCCTGTCATAGATATACTCATAAGAATTACTTGCAACCTCGTTTATTGCATCAGCAAGCATCAGGGCTGTGCCAGAAGGTGAATCTATTTTCTGGTTGTGGTGCTTTTCAATGATTTCAATATCAAATGACGGACCAAGAGCCTTATAAGCCTTTTGAATAAGCTCTGCAACAAGATTTACTCCCACAGACATATTGGCAGACCAGAAAATAGGAACTTGCTTTGAATATTCTAAAATTTTAGCTTTCTGTTCAGATGTAAAGCCTGTTGTTGCTATTACAACTGGCTTTTGTTTCTGCTTTGCAAACTCAAGTATTTTCATTGTTGCTTCAGGAAGAGAAAAGTCAATTATGACATCAAAGTTTTCAGTAACTTCCTCAGGACTTTTGTAAACAGGATAGTCAAAGTTTTTAGTTGTATTTAAATCAATTCCTGCAACAATCTTGATATTGTCATAGTTCTTAGCAACTCTGCTCACAACCTGACCCATTTTGCCATTGCAGCCATTAAGTAAGATGCTAATCATTTGTGTCTCACATCCAATCCTTGTTATTATTTTATTCTCATTCTTTTACCGAAATGCCATAGTCAACAAGTGCTTTTTTGAGTATTTCTCTATTCTTTTCTGTCATAGTAGTAAGTGGCAATCTTGGCTTTCCAACATTAAATCCCATCATGTTCATAGCTTCTTTTACAGGAATTGGGTTTACTTCAATAAAGAGTGCTTTGATTATAGGAAGAAGCTTTAGCTGAAGCTCTCTTGCTTTTTCAATTTCACCGTTTAAGAAATATTCAACAATGTCATGTGTTTCATCAGGCAGAATATTTGCCAGCACTGAAATAACGCCAATTCCACCAACAGAGAGAATGGGTACTATCTGGTCATCATTTCCAGAATAGATATCAATTTCAGGACAGAGCATAGCAATTTCAGCAACTTGTGTGATGTTGCCACTTGCTTCTTTTATTGCCTTTACATTTGGCAGTTTTGCAAGCTCTTTCATGGTTTCAGGCAGGACATTTAATCCTGTTCTTGATGGTACATTGTAGACAATAATAGGAATTGATACAGCATCGTTTATTTCTTTAAAGTGCTCAATCAATCCTTTTTGAGTTGTTTTGTTGTAGTATGGTGTTACATGCAAAAGACCATCTGCACCAAGCTCCTGTGCTTTTTTGGAAAGATAAACGGCATGTTTTGTGTGATTGCTACCAACACCAGCAATAACAGGTTTTCTACCGGCTACTCTGTCAATTACAAATCTGATTACTTCTAAATGCTCATCATCTGGCATTGTTGAAGGCTCCCCAGTTGTACCACATACAATGATTGCATCTGTCTTGTGCTCTAAGTGAAAGTCAACAAGCCTTCCAAGAGTTTCAAAGTCTACACTTTCCTCATCTTTAAATGGTGTTATTAAGGCAACACCTGAACCTTTAAAAAGAGACATAGCAAATAAACCCTCCCAATTTATTCAAACTTTAAAGTTTATCCACTTTTCAATTAGCTAAAGAAATATTCTATTACCTTTTCAGCAATCTGGACAGCGTTTGTTGCTGCTCCTTTTCTTATATTGTCTGCAACAACCCATAGATTGACCCCACTTTCAACAGACTCATCTCTTCTAATTCTTCCAACGTAAACCTCATCTTTTCCAGAAACATAAATTGGCATTGGATATAAAAGATTTGCAGGGTCGTCCTGAACAACTACACCTTTAGCATTCTTGAGAATTTCTTTTAACTCTTCTAAATCAAACTGCTTTTCGAACTCCACATTTATTGATTCGCTGTGACCGTTGAAAACAGGCACTCTAACAGTTGTTGCAGTAATCTTTATTGAGTCATCATGTAAAATCTTTCTTGTCTCATTTATCATCTTCATCTCTTCTTTTGTATATCCATTTTCTAAAAATACGTCAATATGGGGAATAACATTTCCTGCAATTGGATATGGAAACTTCTTTGGAGGAGCACCTTTTAATCCTTCTTCTAAATCCAAATATCCTTGATACCCTGCACCTGAAACTGCCTGGTATGTTGAGTACACAATCCTTTTTATTTTGTACCTGTCATGCAAAGGTTTTAAAACAACAACTGCCTGGATGGTTGAACAGTTAGGGTTTGCAATAATTCCCTTGTGCCATTTAATATCTTCAGGGTTAACCTCCGGTACAACAAGAGGAACATCCTTTTCCATACGCCATGCACTTGAGTTGTCAATTACAATACAGCCTTTTGATGCTGCAATTGGAGCAAAATGAAGAGATGTTGAAGCACCAGCAGAGAACAAAGCAATGTCAATGCCCCTGTCAAATGAGTCTTCTTTTAACTCTTCAACTGTGTATTCTTTTCCCATAAACTCAACTTTTGTCCCTGCTGACCTGCTTGATGCAAAGAGGAAATATTCTTCAACAGGCAGATTTCTCTCTTCCAAAACCTTTAAAAATGTTCTTCCAACCATACCAGTTGCGCCAACTATTGCCATTCTGATTTTCTTTGCCACTTTACTGTAAACCTCCTCTTCAAAAATTAAAGTTATGTTTCAATGTGTTTGTGCAAAACTAAAAAAAGCTGGTTTTTGAGCCAGCTTCTGTTAATATATTGTACATCAAGCATACAATATATTAACAGATAGCGCTCCACCAATTTTTCAATTGGTGACAGTTGCATGGATATTCTCCATGCACCCAGGGAAGTTTCCAAGAAGAAAGAAACTCCCTTCGGCGTCTTTTCCTTTCAGCAGGTTTCATCTGTGCCTTCTTTCACATCCACCTGCCTACTCTTAAAAGACGCGCCTCTATCTATTAATATATTATGAGCTATTCACTTGTGGTGTTTATTTAATAATACCATTAAGATTCTTTACATGTCAAATTTTTTTGAAAGACTAAGAGCTCTTTTTTATGTGTGATATAATTTAAATATTGAGATATTAAAATGGACAAAAAGAAAATGGAGGATGAATGGTTTGGAAAAAATTAGAGAAAGATTTACTAACTTTCAGAAAGCATTTTTGAGATTGAAAGAAGCAGTGTCGGAAAGAAGCGATAATCCTCTTTTGTATGACGGTGCTATTCAAAGATTTGAATTTACCTATGAGCTTGCCTGGAAATTATTGAAGGCGTATTTGGAATATCAAGGCATAGTAAATATTTCTTCACCAAGAGCAGTTTTCAAAGAAGCATTTTCAGTGGGCTTGATTGAAAATCAAGAAAAATGGCTAAGGATGATCGAAGATAGGAATTTGGTGGTCAGCACCTATGATGAGTGTATTGCTAAAATAATATTTGATAGAATAAAAAGTGATTACTTGCCATTATTGATAGAGCTTGAGGAAAAGTTGAAGGGCTGATTAAATGAGATTTGGGATTGAAGATGTAATATTTGAAAGGAGAGTTTAAGTCAAATGTTTAAAGTAGGGATTGGATATGATGTTCACAGATTTGTCGAGGGAAGAAAACTTATATTGGGCGGGGTTGAAATACCGTTTGAAAAGGGACTTCTGGGCCATTCAGATGCGGATGTTTTGGTTCATGCCATAATTGATGCCATTCTGGGTGCTATGGGGGAAAATGATATTGGAAGGCTTTTTCCAGACAGTAGCCCTAATTATAAAGACATTTCAAGCTTGGTTCTTTTAAAAGAAGTGGCAAAGCTTTTGGAAGAAAAGAATATGAAAATAGTGAACATCGATTCAACAGTAGTTAGCCAAAGGCCCAAGATTTCTCCTTATACTAATGAGATGAAAAATAAAATTGCAGATTGCCTCAAGATTGAAAGTACGCAGGTAAATATAAAAGGAAAAACAACTGAAGGATTGGGATTTGAAGGAAGAGAAGAAGGAATCTCAGCATATGCAGTTGTTTTGATTTGCGAATAAATGTTTGATAAAATGACATACAAGAGATATAATTAAGTATAAGAATAACTTTTGGATGTGATAAGATGTTAGACCTTTACAGATTGTCTGTACAAATAAATGAAAAGAAAGAGATTTTAGCAAAGCATGAGGAAGAGTTAAAATCAAATGTTGAAGATGTGTTTGCGTTTTTAAATTCAGTAGATAGAAAGAAAATTCAAAATGTTCTCTCAAAAATTCCTAGCAAGGACGAGAAAAATGAGATTTTATTCTGCCTTCCATACTATAGCAATTACAATGAATTTTTGAAATCTCACAAATGCCCTTTGAATACTGACTATGAGGTTTTTGCAGTAGATGGCAGTAATACAGAAATAGATAGGCATATTCTAACACCTTATTATGTGTTGAACATTGCCTGTGTCTCTATTGCCTATGGAGAAAAAGAAAGTAGATTTTGGTACAAAACTTTTCCCTACATTTATCTTGACCAAGAACTTTATTCTGACAAAGATGATATTACTTTTAAGAATTCTTCTGAGATTTCACAAGAAAGACAGGAAAAAGAATTTGTGGCAATTTTAGAGTATATAGAAGAGAGCAGCGAAACAGATCAACTCAAAATAGTACTTTACGACGGCAATCTTGTTGACTGGTCGCAGGACAGGCAAGGTATGCGTTTTGGCAGAAAAGCAAATGCTATTCTTGAAAGGATATTCCTGCTAGCAGAGCAAAAGAAAATAGCCGTGTGCGGTTTTATTTCTGTTCCTAAAAATTCAATTATTTCTAATATTTATAGAATATATATGTGTGAAAAACCAAGGATAAACTGTAGAGAGTGTCCAAAGGAGCAAAAAAGAGAGTGTGAAAAGATAGGCAGAATAAAGGATGTCATTTTATTTTCCGGCCTTAGGGAAGGAGAGTATTCAAACATCTTTTACACATTAGGTAGAGCTTTTGATGAGTTTGAGAAGACCGATATAGGCTTTGTTTATTTGAACACAGGTTACGAGATAGCACGAGTTGAGTTTCCGTTGTATATAGCAAACGATAAAAACTGGTTTGAGAGTTGCTTGGGTGCTATTTACCATCAGTGTCAACTTGGGTTTGGCTATCCCATATCTTTGACCCATGCCCATGAATTTTCTGTTATCTCTAAAGGCGACAAGGACGCAATAGAAAGTATGCTATATAGGTTTGAAGACAGTCTTATGCGCTATTCTGCTAAAAAGAACAATAAAATAAAAAGAATAGTATAAAAGGAGTAGTTTTTGAGATGATAGTGGGTGAGATAATAGATATTTCTTTTACACAACTTACCTGTGAGGCAAGGGACTTGAACAATATACCTACACCCGGCAGGTTTATAAAGTTTGAGTTAGATGATTACAAGGTGATAGGATGTGTTACAAGATATGACGTCGGCAGCATCTCCGAGGGAGAATATCCGAGAGCTTTGTGGAAGTCACCTGAAGAGATAAAAAAGCATTACCCTCAGATTGACCAGATTTTGAAGGGGTATTTTAAATGTGTGGTTCTTGGCTACATAGTGGATGGCAAGTTTGTTGGATGTCTTCCTGACAAAAGTATAAGACTTCACAGTTTGGTTGAACTGGCAACCCAAAAAGAAATTCTTCTTGCCACTCAAAATGGTCTTTTTCTAAATTCTGTACTAAAGGCAAAAGATATTGATATAATCGAGGTTGTTCCATGGATGCTCTTTTTTGCATATCTTGCAAGAGGAAAAGACTATTACTATATAGAACAGATGGGAAAAAGCTTGAACGCTTATCTTAAATATGACCTCAATCTTCTTGAGCCTATAATTGAGAGGTTAGAGAATTTGATAATGACTGTACAAGAAGGGTGATTGAAATATGGCAAGTAGTATGTATGAAGAGAACAGAATTGGCAAAATCATAGGTGGTTCGTATTCAGAAGGTCTTGCAATAAAAGTCGAGGATGATTCTGTTGTGGAAAGTACAAGGATTGGAGCAATTCTTGTTAGCCAAACAGAAAAGAGGAAGTACTACTGTATGCTTACCGACATGGTAATAGAGGGCATGAACAAGCAAGCTTTGACAGAACTTCCGCGAGGAAACTCAAGCCTGCTTTTGAACAGAATTACAAGGGGGACTTCAATTTATACTGTGTTCAAGGCACAGCCAGTCCTTTCTTACGACCTTGAGGAAAAGAAAAATCAGCCTATAAGAAACATACCCGTTCATGCTTCAAGTGTTAGAAGAGCTACCTATGATGATATTTCAGATGTGTTTGGAAGTTTTGAAAAAAGTCCAAGACGTTATTTTCCAGTTGGAAGTGTTCTTGACATGGACGAAAGCTCTACAGTATGCATAGACATGGAAAGATTTATTGAACGAAGCAGTGGCATTTATGGGAGGACTGGTACAGGAAAATCATTTATTGCAAGATTATTGATGGCGGGGATTATCCTTTGTGATAAGGCATCGCTTCTCATTTTTGATGCTCACTCAGACCATGGACCTGACAGCGTTGATGAGGAAAACCGTCCTGTTAAAGGGCTTAAAAGTCTTTTTGGAAGCAAAGTCCAGATAATGACAATTGAAAATTCCTCGTCAATGGCAGGTGTTTTGCCGATTGAGATTGATGTTAGAGATGTTGAGATCGAGGATATTTTATCAATTGCAGAAGAGCTAAACCTCAATGAGACAGCACAACAGGTTATGATTGCACTGAAAAATAAATTGGAGACAGAGGGTAAACACTGGCTTGAAGAGATACTTATAAATGGTGAGGACTTAGCAGAGAGGTTTAAAGACAGCGAAGCAGTTGTTAACAGAAGTTCGCTTTTGGCACTTATCAGAAAGCTTTCTGTGTTAAAAGAATTACCCTACCTTAGATATGATAGACGACCTGGTACAAACTCAATTGATATTATTTTAAACTATCTTCAAAAAGGTATAAGTGTTGATATAACATTTGGCAAAAGTGATAAATTACTTAATTACCTCTTTGTTACAAACGTATTATCAAGACGTATTTACCAAAGATATATGGAGATGTACGAAAGGTATATCTCAAACAGACAAAAATATTCTCCTCCAAGGCCACTTGTGATTGCTATTGAAGAAGCACACAGATTTTTATCGCCCGATGTTGCAAAGCAGACAATATTTGGAACAATAGCAAGAGAGATGAGAAAAGCTAAGGTAAGTCTTATGTGTATAGACCAGAGACCTTCTCAGATAGACAGCGAGATTGCATCGCAAATTGGAACAAGGATTATTTTATCTCTTTCTGATGAAGCTGACATTACAAGTGCACTTGCTGGTATGAAAAATAGTAAACAGCTGAGGGCAATTATAGAGTCGCTTGATTCGAAACAGCAGGCTTTGTTAATAGGTCATGCAGTTCCTATGCCAATTGCGATAAAAACGAGGGGGTATGATAGTAGCTTTTATGATTTTGTTTCAATTTATTTCAAAGAAGATGAAGTGGATGAAAAGTATGAAAGAACTTTAGAGGCATCTAAGAAGTGGCTTGATGAGATGTGCTATTAAATTAAAAATTTTTTAAGAGGGAGAATAAGATGGCAATTAGAGGAGTTCATACAGCTGACCTTCATTTTGGAGTGACAACTTATAGCCGCGAAACTCCAGACGGACTTGGCTCACGTGTACATGACTTTTTCAAAACATTTGACAGAATATTGCAGTTTATAAGAGATAACAGCATTGACTTTTTGCTTATAACAGGCGATATTTTTAAAGACAGGGAACCAAACTCTACGCTGAGGAATATGTTTTACAAAAGGATTGTGGATATTTCGAAAGAAGGTGTTTTGGTCATTATAATTCCAGGCAATCATGATATGCATCCATTTGAGACAAAAGACCATTCTGTAAAGGTCTTTGAGATATTTGAACAGCCAAACATTGTTGTAATGGACAAACCTTTTGAAGTCAAAGAATTTGAAATAAGAGATGAAAAGCTTCGCATTATAGCTGTGCCATACCTTTATCTTGAAAGGTTTGTGGATGAGACATTTCCTCAAAAGACTGAAGAGCTTGATATGATAGCAGCCAATTTTTTTGAGAAAAAACTAAGCCAGGTTTTAGACTCTTCAGAAGATAATATTCCAACAATACTTGCTGGGCACTTTACTGTAGTAGAGGCGCAGATTGGAAGCGAAAGATCAATTATGCTTGGCAAAGACATAAAAGTGCCTCTTTCATGCCTTTTAAATCCAAAGTTAAAATTTGTGGCCCTTGGACATATTCACAAACCTCAGATTTTACATGCAGCAAACCCTACTGTGCTGTATTGTGGGTCGCCTGACAGAATAGATTTTTCTGAAGCAAACGACAGCAAGGGGTTTGTTGTGTTTGAATTAGATAAAGATAGCTTTAGGTTTGAGTTTCAACCTGTTAAGGTAAGACCTTTTTGCCAGTTGGAGATTGATGTGTTTGAAGACCAAGTAGAAAATCTCACCAAAAAGATTCTTGACAAAATAGAAGAGAAAATACAAATGTTTGAGCAAAGTACTTCAAGTAGTATTCAGGTTTCGGTTGTAAAGCTCATAATAAAAACTCAGAGTTTGATAAAAGAGAAGATTGACATTGGGCTTGTTGAAAGGTTTTTGAGAGACAGATGTTTTGTTTTAGCGCCTATCGAAATTGAGGTAATTGACTCAAAGAAAGATTTTAGAATTGCTGAGGTTGATGAAAAGTCGGACCCTGTTGAGGCATTCGAAAAGTTTTTATCTGCAAGCCAGAAATACAGGGATGTAGAAAATAAAGATAAGATTGTATCAGAATTTAAAAAACTTCTACATGAAATCCAAGAAAAATAAGGGAAAAGTAAGAGGTGGGGATGTAATTTGAAACCTCTTTTTTTGAGGATTGAAAATTTCAAATCATACAAGGATAGTCAGAACGAGATTGATTTTAGTAATATAAAAGTTGCTTGTATCATAGGGAAGAATGGAAATGGAAAATCTTCTATTGCTGAAGCAATTGCCTGGGCACTTTTTGGTGAGTTTGAAAGACTTCAAACAGGAAAACGTGGAAAAATTGCAGAAACAGAGTATATAAACTCACATAGTGATTATATGCAGGTTGAATTTGAATTTGAATTGAATAAGACCATATATAAAGTTGTGAGAAGACTTGATAGAAGAGGTAAAAAGTACCTTTCACTTTTTGTTAGAAAAGCAGACAGCCTCATACCTATAAATGAAGCAACTAACACCCAAACTCAAGAAAAGCTTCAGAATATTTTAGGGATAGATTTTAATGTCTTTTTGCATTCAACATATCTTTCTCAAAAGAGAACAGAAGATTTTTTGCTGTCTTCGCCAGAGGACAGGCGTGAAGTGCTTGCAAAGATATTGAACCTGAGCATATATGACAGGATAAACGAACTTGCGAAAGAAAAACGAAGAGAAATAAAAGTTTTGCTGGATATAAAGAACAGAGAAATAGAGGAAGAAAATAAGATTTTGTCAGAGGAAGAGTCTATAAAATCTTTGGTGGCTGATTTGGAAAAGAAGAGAACAGCAATTGAAGCTGAATTAAATGGTTTGAGAAATGAACTAAATGCCCTTATTTCAAAAAAGTCTGAAATAGAACAAAAACTTAGTTTATTGAGTCAGAAAAAGAGTGAAATGATAGAACATCAGAGAAAAGCTGAGGAGATAAGGTATAGGATTGAAACTGCCAGAAAAGAGCTTTTAAAAATTGAAGAAAAGTTAAATGAAGAAGATAGAATAACTGCAATGGTTAAAGAGTATGAGATGGTAAAAGAAAAGGTTGAACTCAAGAGAAAAGATTATGAAATGTATCTTGAGCTCAAAAATAAAATAGTTCTGTGTGAGAAGGAAATAAAAAACAAACTGGATCAGAAAAGAATATTTGAAAAGAGTATCGAAGAAAGTAATTTACAACTTAATAAAGAAACTTCTGAGATTTTAAAGTATGAAGAAGAGATAAAAAAGGTAGAGATTGAAATTTCAAAGGTCGAAAATGAGCTGGAAAAAGTAAAACAGTATAAACATGAACAAGAGAAAAAAAGAGATGAGATTGTAAAACATGAAAAGTTGTTAGAAGTGGTGGAGAACAAATTAAAAGAGCTTGCTTCAAGTTACAGGCTCATAGAAGCAAATCAGGGAAGGTGCCCAGTATGCTTGCGCCAAATTAATGGTCAGGAAGAAAAAGAGCATATAAAGAGTGAAATTGCAGCCCAGGGTAGGGAATTTAAACAAAGAAGAGAAAGTTTGATAAAAAAACTTGAAATTTTGAAAAAAGAGTTTTCTGAGCTTGAAGAGAAGATAAAACTTGAAGAGGTTCTTCGGGCAAGAGAAAAAAAGCTTCACGGGATGTTTGAAAACTTGAAGGCTAAGGTGGAGCAGAAAACACAAAACATTGTTAATCTACAAAATTCAGTAATTCAGGTGACCCAAACTATAAAGCTTTGTGAAGATGAGATAGAAAGGTTAAAAGAAGAGATGACAAACCTAAAAAGAGAAATTTCCATTTTAAACTTTGATGAGAATTACTACACCCAGCTTTTGCAAAGAGAAAAAGAACTTGAAATGTATCAAAGCCTATTTAATGAGCTTACTATAAACAAGGTCAAAGCTGAGAATTTAAAAAAGGAGATACTTGAGTATCAACAACAGGAAAAAGAGATTTTGAAAAAGGTTGAGGATTTAAAGCAGGAGATAGCAAATATATCTACTATTGCACATACTGTAATGCTTGAAAAAGTAAAGTCAGATATTCTAAGCTGTGAAAGTAAAATAAGAAATCTTCAAGAAAGTCTTAATTCTGTTTTAAAGGAATTGGGAATCCTTGAGCAGAAACTAAATCAGATTGAAGAGGCAAAAAAGAAGTTATTGAGGCTTGAGAGTGAAATAGAGGAGATGAAAAAAAAGATTGAAATATACGACATAATAATAGATATCACAGGACCAGATGGAATAAAAAATGAGATTATTGCGAATACGCTGCCACAGATAAGAGATGAAGCAAATGGACTTTTAAAAATACTAACAAACGGAGCATTTTCAATAGATTTTAAAACCCAAAAAGAAACAGCATCTGGAAAAACAATAGAAACTCTCCAGATAGAAATTTCTGATGCAAATGGTACAAGAAACTATGAGCTTTTTTCTGGAGGAGAGCTTTTCAGAATAAATTTTGCTATCAGAATTGCTCTTTCAAAGGTACTTCTCAAAAGAGCAGGTGCTTCAATCAGAATGCTAATTTTAGACGAAGGTTTTGGTTCTCAAGATGAAGAGGGAAAAGACCACATTGTTGAATGTTTGAATAGAATTAAAGACCAATTTGACACTATACTTGTTATAACCCACATTGAGGATTTAATGGATGCGTTCGACCAACGGATTATTGTTAAAAAAGATGTGGAAGGGTCTAAAATTTTTGTTGTATAATATTAAAGTATTTTTGAAAAGAAATTAATGTTGGATAAGGAGGTAAAACTTTAATGGCAAAAAATAAGTTTCCTGGGCTTGGTGGTGGCTTTAATATAAATCAGCTCCAAAAACAGGCAAGAAAGATGCAAGAGGAAATAGAAAAGTTGCAAGAGGAATTAAATCAAAGGGAGATTGAGGTAAGTAGTGGCGGTGGTGCTGTCAAGGTTGTTATTAATGGTAAAAAAGAGATAAAAAGCATTCAAATATTACCCGAGGTTGTTGATCCGGAAGATGTGGAAACTTTGCAGGATTTGATAGTTGCATGTGTAAATGAAGCTATAAGAAAAGTTGACAAGATGGTTGAAGAAGAGATGCAAAAAGTTACAGGGTTTGGTATCCCAGGTCTTTTTTAAAACGAGGTTGAGATGAAGATGCAGCAAAAAGAAAATGCTATATCGAAACTAATTCAGCAGCTTGAAAAGCTTCCGGGAATTGGGCAAAAAACTGCCCAGAGGCTTGCATTTCATATCATTAACATGAAAACTGAAGATGTCAAGGCACTTGCTGATGCTATCTTGAGTGCTAAAACCAGCACAAAACTGTGCAGAGTGTGCTGTAACTTTACAGAAGACGAGGTATGTCCTATCTGTAAAGACGAGAAAAGAGACAAAAGTATTATCTGTGTTGTGGAAGAACCACAGGATGTTGCAGCACTTGAAAGAGTAAAGGAATATAAAGGACTATATCATGTATTGCACGGTGCGATATCCCCGCTCAAAGGTAAGTATCCTGAACAGCTTACGATTGATGTTTTGCTAAAAAGACTTTCTGACCCACAAATCAAGGAGGTTATAATTGCCACAAATCCTGACGTTGACGGTGAGGCAACTGCCTCCTACTTAGCGAGGCTTATAAAACCAATGGGTATCAGGGTTACAAGAATTGCCAGAGGAATTCCAGTTGGTGGGGACATTGAGTATGCTGATGAGGTTACAATTCTTAAAGCAATAGAAGGAAGAAGAGAGATTTAGTAGTATATTAAATAAAATATTGGTGCATAATATATAAAAGAAGCTTTATAAATGAGGAAAACTGTAAATTAAAATGAAAGTGGATATTTTAAATGTAGTATCAGACCAGTTTGCAGATAAACTAAGCAAAGAAATGGATGATCAAAAAAGAAATGACTATGAATCATTACTTAATTATGTAAAAGGTTTACTTGCCTCGGCAAACACCATTTTTAATTTCGCTTCTGATCAAGACCTTATAGAGATTGCCATCTATCAACAAATTCTTGCTGAAAAGTGGTTAAACTACCTGTATAAAATCTTAAAGCAGAACCCTCACTGAAAAAGAGGGTTCTTTTTATTTTTGATTTGACATAAATTTATATTTAGAAAAGTCATATCAGAGGGAATCAATATATGAAACTTTTTGATTTAATTGTGAGATTTATTCTTACTGCATCTTTTATCATCCTTTTTAATCTCATGTGCCAGCCGTATGGTCTTCATATTGGATTTAACATAGTAAACCTTGCAATTGGAACTTTAATAGGATTTACCGGTTTTGCTCTGCTTTTTATTTTGGCTCTTCTTTTTAGGTAAAAAAGTATATTCAGGAAGCTTTATTAATTCTTTCTTTTCCAGTACACCAATTGAATAGCCTATCAAGGATGAAACAGGCAAGAATAATGTGGTTATCCAGTAAGTTGTTATTATAACATTGACTGAATGCTTAGATTTTGCAATCTCATCTGCGTATGAATATACTCCAATAAAAGGGGAGTTCCAAAGTCTATATGCTACATTTGCCCAATGAGTATTTAAAAAACCCTTATCATTCAGAGATACATAATTTGTTGCCAGTATAGCTAAAACAATTGTGGGAAGTGAAGCTATAGTTATAGCTACAGCACCTTCTAAAAGAGACAGTGCATCTCTTTTTTTTGCATGAAACCTGCCACTCGAAAAATTTCCATAAAAATAAAGTAGACAGATAAATATGCCACTTATAAGCTGTGAAGTTACTCCCCTGAAAACCGAAAAATATAGGTACATAAAGGCTATAAATATGACAGTTGTTAGAAAGTGGTTTTTCAAAATGTGCAGACTATATAGAAATATCTTTTTGGTTTTCATTTCGTATTTTAAAAACCCCCTGATGTTTAATTTTATTTTCCCCTCTAATTATATCAAAGTTTGCAATCGAAATAAATTAGATATATACTTTTTCTATATACAAAATAAAAAGGAGTGCAAAGTCTATTGACAGTTCTTGTGACAGGCGGTGCGGGTTTTATAGGGTCGCATATTGTTGACAAACTCATTGAAAGAGGGTATGATGTATGCGTTGTGGACAATCTTCTTTCCGGCAACGTTTGTAATATTAATCCAAAATCTAAATTCTATCAACTTGATATTCGTGACAATTTAGAAAAAGTATTTGAAGAAAATAAGATTGAATATTGCATACACCAGGCAGCTCAGGTGAGTGTTGCAAAGTCTATGGAAGATTCTTACCTTGATTGCAGTATAAATATCTTGGGCACGGTTAATCTTCTTGATTACTGCGTAAAATACAAAGTGAAAAAATTTATTTTTGCATCATCAGCAGCAGTTTATGGAGAACCAAAATATATTCCAATTGACGAAAATCATCCGTTAAGACCAGAATCTTTTTATGGTTTGTCTAAGCTTACTTCAGAAGAGTATATAAAGATGTTTGCACACAAGTTTCATTTTGAGTATATCATTTTCAGATATTCAAATGTCTATGGACCACGACAGGACCCATGTGGAGAGGGCGGAGTTGTATCAATTTTTTGTGAGCGTATGCTGGGTAGCAAAGATGTAATTATATATGGAGATGGGACTCAGACAAGAGACTTTATATATGTTGAAGATGTTGCTGAAGCAAACTGTATTGCACTGGAAAGTTCTGTTTCGGGAACATTTAATCTGAGCACTGGTAAAAATATATCGGTAAATGAACTATTTGAGATTCTTTCTGGCTTAACAGGGTACAAAAAAAGTCCTGTTTATCAATCAAAACGGCCCGGCGATATTGCACACAGCTGTCTTTCCAATAATCTTTTGAAGAATGTCTTTGGATTTTCACCACAATTTTCACTTTTGGAAGGATTGAAAAAGACAGTTGAATGTTTTATATCTAAATCTGTTTAACAATTTTTATAAAGGGTATCATTATATCGTAAGATTTAATATACTTATAAATGCTATTAAAAAGGGGTTGTTTAGAATATGATAAAAAGAGGTTTCAGGTATCAAACAGGCGAAATCGATGAGGTTGCAAAGCTTTTAAAAGAAGGAAATATCCCTGAGATTGATATCGACTTTGAATATGAGATTAAAGAAGTCATAAGCGACCTTGAAGGTTTTGGGTTTGAAGTTGCCACTGATAATGCCTATGATTATGATGCAGTTGATAAAATTGAGCATCCGGATTTTATGTTTAGGTTGAAAATGGTTGAGAAATCTACAGGTAAGATTTGTTATTTGGACTTTTACGAAGGACCAAATGACCAAGAAGATGGTTATGATGAAATCTGGTGGGGATAATATATTTGTAGATGAATTTGAGTGTTGACATGTGCCAATTTTTGTATTACAATAATCTATATTTAGAAAAGAGGTGAATTTATTATGGATATGTTTGCAGACAATGTAGTAACATTGGTAGATGAGGAAGGAAGAGAAATATCTTTTGAGATGCTTGATAGGGTCAATTACAATGGTAATGACTATATAGTACTTCTTCCTTTAGAAGAGATGGAGAAAGAAGATGAAGAGGCTGAGGTTGTAATTCTCAGAATAGAAGATAGAGACGGTGAAGAGGTATATGTGGGTGTAGAAGACGAAGAAGAGCTTGAAAATGTATTTGAAATCTTCCAGTCCAGATTTGATGACGAAGACTTTGATATGTATGACGATGATGAAGAGTAAGTGAAAAATAAAGCACGGCCAATTTTTGAGGTCGTGCTTTATTTTTTTCTCTCAATTTGTGATATAATGGAATTAATTAAATAAAATCATAAAAAGAAGGTGATAAATAAGTGAAAAGAATTATTAAAAAAGCAATCATTCCTGCGGCAGGACTTGGAACAAGGTTTTTGCCGGCAACAAAGGCACAGCCAAAAGAGATGCTTCCCATTGTGGACAAGCCAACAATTCAATACATAGTTGAAGAAGCGTTAGAATCGGGGATAGAGAGTATTTTAATTGTCACAGGGCGTGGCAAAAGAGCAATTGAAGACCACTTTGACAAGTCTTTTGAGCTTGAAGTTGCACTTGAAAACAAAAAGGATTATGATAATCTTCAGCTAATAAGAAAAATAGCAGACTACAATGTTCATTACATACGTCAAAAAGAGCCAAGAGGACTTGGTGATGCAGTATACTGTGCAAGACTTTTTATTGACAATGAACCTTTTGCAGTTTTGCTTGGTGATGATATCATCATTTCTGAAAAGCCATGTTTGAAACAGCTGATAGAGGTGTATGAAGAGTACAGGACAACCATCTTGGGTGTGCAAAAAGTATCAGATGATGATGTTAGCAAGTATGGAATTGTGGCAGGAAAACAAATAGAAGATAGAATCTATAAGGTAAAGGACCTTGTTGAAAAACCAAAAAAGGAAGAAGCACCTTCGAATATCGCTGTGCTTGGAAGATATATCATCACACCTGAGATATTAAATATCTTAGAAGACACAAAAGAAGGTGTTGGTGGAGAAATACAGCTGACTGACGCTTTAAGAGAACTTTCAAAAAAAGAAGCTATGTATGCTTATGAGTTTGAAGGGAAAAGATATGATGTGGGCAATAAACTTGGATTTTTGCAAGCAACAGTCGAGATTGCTCTTTCAAGAAAAGACATTGGCAAAGATTTTTACAATTATCTTGTTACTCTTGTAAATGCCAAAAATTATAAAGAGAAATTACACGAAATAGAAGAAATTTAAGATTAGTTTTTTAGCCACTTTCAAAAAAGTGGCTTTTTTGTTATTGAAAATTAAGTCATATTTATATATAATATTGGCATAAGAATTTAATACCTGATATTAATATCAAATATTAAATCATGGTGATAAAATTATGGCAAAACTATCAAGGAAAGAAAGACACAGACTTCTGCTTCAAAGAATAAAAGAAAACCCTTTTATAACAGATGAGGAGTTAGCAAGTGAATTTGGATGTTCGGTTCAGACAATAAGGCTTGACAGGGCAATTTTGGATATCAAAGAAGTTCGAGAAAGAATAAAGGAGATGGCAAAAGAAAGCATATCTAAGCTCAAGACAATCTCACCGCGAGATGTTGTGGGTGAGATTATTGACATAGAGCTTGAAAATTTTGCTATTGCAACATTTGAGCCAGAGCTGTGGATGACCTTTACCAATAGTAATATGGTCAAAGGTCAGTACATCTATGCTTTTGCTGAGTCGGTTGCGATGTCTGTTATTGATGCAAAAGCAGCGTTGATTGGAGTGGCAAATATAAAGTATAAAACACCAGTTTTTGCAAATGATAGGCTTGTTGCAAGAGCTGAGCTGAAAAAGAAAAGGAACAATAAATATATAGTATGGGTATTTATCAAGAGGAATAATGAGGAGGTTTTCAGGGGCAAATTTATTCTTGTTGCATTAAATGAAGAGACTAATTCAGCGCAATAGGAAATGGGAGTGTAGTAAAATATGAGGATTGGTATTGATGCAATGGGCGGTGACAACGCACCACATGCAGTTATAGAGGGCGTTGCACTCTATTTAAAGGAGAATAGAGATGACGAAATAGTAATTTTTGGCGATAAAAACATTATTGAAGAAGAGTGTGTTCAAAAAGTGCAACCTCTCGATAAATTAGAAATAATAGATTGTAAAGAAAAGATAGAATTTGAAGATGAACCAGTAAAAGCAATAAGGCAAAAGAAAGACTCATCTATCGTAGTGGGTTTGCAGTACTTGAAAGAAGGCAAGATTGATGCTTTTGTATCAGCAGGAAGCACTGGTGCTTTGATGGCAGGCGGGCTTTTGATTGTTGGAAGAATCAAAGGGATAGACAGGCCTGCTTTGACAACTCGGCTTCCCTACAAAGATGGGCAGTACCTTTTAATTGATGTTGGTTCAAACACAGATTGCAGACCAATAAATATTTTGCAGTTTGCTCAGATGGCAACAGTGTATGTAAGTAAGGTGCTTGGTAAGAAAAACCCGACAGTCGGGCTTTTGAATATAGGCACAGAAGAAAATAAAGGCAATGACCTTTCAAAACAGTCGTATGAACTTTTAAAAAGTGCAAAAAACATAAACTTTGTGGGGAATGTTGAGGCAAGAAGTTTACCATTTTCACCCCCTGATATAGTTGTGTGTGATGGATTTGTTGGCAATATAGTTTTAAAACTTACAGAGGGAATGGGACTTTTGTTTTTTGATATCCTAAAAGATATTGCAAAATCAAGTTTTAGAGCCCAAATTGGTGGACTTTTGTTAAAACCGTACCTCAAAAGATTAAAAGGTAAATACGATTACAAGGAAGTAGGAGGAGCTCCTCTTTTGGGAATAGATGGAATAATAGTAAAATGTCATGGTTCATCAGATGGGCAGGCAATTTTCAGCGGAATACATCAAGCAAAGGCTTTTTATGAAAATAATGTATTAGCATTACTTAAAGAAGAAATCACAGCCGAAAGCGAGGTCTAAAAATGAAACACAATGTCAAGATTATTTCAACAGGAAGATTTGTACCCGAGAGAATTCTTTCCAACCATGATTTAGAAAAGATGGTTGATACATCTGATGAATGGATAACCCAGCGAACAGGTATAAAAGAAAGAAGAATAGTTGATGGAAAACTTTCTACAACCGATTTAGCGGTCCAAGCGGCAAGAAATGCTATTCAAAAGGCAGGAATTTTACCCAATGAGATTGACCTTGTGGTTGTTGCAACAGTAACACCTGAGATGTTTTTTCCTTCAACAGCATGCCTTGTTCAAAAAGAGTTAAAACTTAAAAATGCATTTGCTTTTGACATATCCGCAGCATGTTCAGGTTTTATATATGGTATGGCAATTGCTACTCAATTTATTCAAAACGGGTTTTGCAAAACTGCTCTTGTTATAGGTGCCGAAGCACTCTCTAAGATAACTAACTGGTCTGACAGGTCCACATGTGTGCTTTTTGGTGATGGGGCAGGTGCTGCCATTTTAACAGCTTCAAGCGAAGAAGGTATTTTAGGGTTTGAGCTTGGAAGTGATGGTGAAAATGGGCTTTTGCTTTACTGTCATGCGTTTGGGCTCAGTGATTTAAGCTATTCTCAGTCCAAAGATATGCCAAATTTTAGAAAAATCTTTATGGACGGCAACGAGGTTTATAAGTTTGCTGTTAAAATAATGCCATACGCAGTTGAAAAAGTTTTGGAAAAGGTTGGGCTTTCTTCTTCGGATATTGATGTTTTCATACCCCATCAAGCAAATATAAGGATAATTGAAAGTGCTGCAAAGAGGCTCAAAATTCCGATGGAGAAGGTGTTTGTTAACCTGCACAAATATGGTAATACATCTGCTGCATCAATCCCAATTGCACTTGATGAGGCAATAGAAGAAGGAAAGATAAAAAAAGGTGACAAGATTGTACTTGTTGGATTCGGAGGAGGCCTTACGTGGGCATCTTGTGCTGTTAAATGGATTTAGAAAGGAGAGATATAAAAAGTGGGAAAATTGGCAGTTATGTTCCCTGGTCAAGGTGCGCAATTTGTTGGTATGGGTTATGATTTTTATCAGAATTTTGACGCTTCTAAAAGGATTTTTGATTTAGCAAATGAAGCTTTGGATTTCGATTTGAAAAACATTGTTTTCAATGGTCCTGAAGAGGAGCTAAAACTTACAAGAATTACTCAGCCTGCGATTCTTACAACCTCAATTGCAATATATGAAGCTGTGAAAGACAGACTGGAACCTAAAGCTGTATTTGGTCAGAGCTTAGGAGAGTACTCTGCGCTTGTTGTATCTGGTTGTATTGATTTTAAAACTGCTGTGTGGCTTGTTTCAAAAAGAGGAGAATATATGCAAAATGAGGTGCCTGAAGGTGTAGGAGCAATGGCAGCGGTTTTGGGCTTGTCAGCTGAAGATGTAAAAGAAGTCTGTAGAATAGCAAAAGAGAAGGGAGTTGTTGAAATTTCAAACATCAATTCTCCTGAACAGACAGTGATTTCCGGAGAAAAACAAGCTGTGTATTTTGCAATGGAGATTACAAAGCAAAAGGGAGCAAAAAGATGTGTGGAACTTAACGTCTCTGCCCCATTTCACTGCAGCCTTATAAAAGGTGCAGGAGAGAAACTAAAAAAACACTTATTAGAAATTGACATAAAAGAACCTCAAATCCCTGTTGTATCGAATGTTACAGCAGATTATATGAAAAAAGAGGATATAATAGACCTTTTAGAAAAACAGGTTTATACTACTGTAAATTTCCTTGGATGTGTAAATAGGCTTTTGGAAGATGGGTTTGATACATTTGTAGAGATAGGACCTGGAACCACTTTAAGTGGTCTTGTAAAGAAGATAAAAAAGGATGTTAAAATTATAAACATTAACAAGGTTGAAGACATAAATAATCTTTAATATCGCATTCATAAGATTTTGTTGTAGGAGGATTTTAAATTATGGAACTTTTAAAAGATAAAGTGGCGCTCATTACAGGTGCATCACGTGGAATTGGAAGAGCTATTGCTTTAAAGTTTGCTCAAAACGGAGCAAATGTAGTTATTAACTATTCGTCAAGTCAGTCCCAAGCAGAAAATTTGAAAGAAGAGATAGAGAAAATAGGAACAAAAACGATGATAATAAAATGTGATGTTTCAAATCCAGATGAAGTAAATCAGATGTTTTCACAAGTAGAAAATGAATTTGGAAGACTTGATATACTTGTTAACAATGCTGGAATTACAAAAGATGGACTAATTCTTAGAATAAATGAGGAGGATTTTGATAAGGTTATTTCGATAAACCTAAAAGGAGCGTTTTTGTGCGCAAGAGCAGCTGCCAAAATGATGGTAAAACAGCGGTTTGGCAATATAATTAATATATCCTCTGTTGTAGGAATTGCAGGAAATGTTGGACAGGCAAATTATGCAGCGTCCAAAGCAGGAATAATAGGTCTTACAAAGTCTCTTGCAAAAGAACTTGCGTCCCGCAATATCAGGGTAAATGCAATAGCACCAGGATTTATTAAAACTGACATGACAGAAGTTTTAAGTGACAAGGTAAAAGAGGCCATGCTTTCTTCCATCCCACTTGGTCGATTTGGCGAGGCTGATGAGATTGCAAACGTGGCACTTTTTCTTGCCTCAAGCCTTTCATCCTATATTACTGGGCAAGTTATTGTTGTTGACGGTGGGATGATTATGTAATAATATTCTTAAGTAGAGCGATTATTAAAAATACAAAATTTTTGGAGGTGTTTTTTGTGAACAGCGAAATTTTTGAAAAGGTAAAAAAAATCATAGCAGACAAACTTGACATTGAAGAAGACAAGATAACACCTGAATCTTCTTTCTTGGATGACCTTGGTGCAGACTCACTGGACATTGTTGAGCTTATCATGGAGCTTGAAGAAGAGTTTGGCATTGAAATTCCAGATGAGGATGCAGAAAAGATTAGAACAGTTGCAGATGCGGTAAAATATATTGAAGAGCATCAATAAAAAATACTTGCCCCTGCTTTTAAGAATTTCAAAAGCAGGGGTAAAGTATTCAACTTTTAAACGTTTAGGAGGTAAACTTGAATGAAAAGAAGAGTTGTGATAACTGGGCTGGGAGTTATATCCTCTTTGGGATTTGATATAGATACGTTTTGGAATTCTATCAAAAATGGGAAAAATGGTATCAAAGTTGTAGAGAAATTTGACATTTCAAACTTTCCTACAAAGGTTGCTGCAGAGATTGTAAACTTTGACCCCACAAATTACATAGACAAAAAAGAAGCACGAAGAATGGATAGGTTCACACACTTTGCTTTAGCAGCAACAAAACTTGCACTTGAAGATAGTAAACTCAATTTAGAAAACATTGACAAGACAAAAGTTGGTGTAGTAATAGGAAGTGGCATTGGGGGAATTGAGACATTAGAGGAACAGGCAAATATATTGAGAGAGAAAGGACCATCAAGGGTAAGTCCTTTCTTTGTTCCAATGATGATAGCAAATATTGCAGCAGGACACATTGCAATAACATATGGATTCAAAGGTATAAATGAAACAATTGTTACAGCATGTGCCTCTTCCGCACATGCAATTGGAGAAGCATTTAGAATGATTCAGCAAGACTATGCTGATGTGATAGTCACTGGCGGGTCTGAGGCGGCAATCACTCCACTTTCATTTGCAGGTTTTTGTGCTATGAAGGCAATGTCAACAAACCCTGACCCAAATTCAGCCTGCAGACCGTTTGATAAAGACAGGGACGGGTTTGTAATGGGCGAAGGTGGAGCGATACTTATCTTAGAAGAACTTGAACATGCAAAAAAGCGAGGAGCTAAAATATATGCTGAGGTTGTGGGATATGGTGCGTCAGATGATGCATATCACATAACAGCCCCTGACCCAGAAGGGGAAGGGCCTATGCTTGCAATGCAAAGGGCAATAAAGGATGCAGGAATTGATCCTGAAAAGATAGACTATATAAATGCTCATGGTACTTCTACACCTTATAATGATAAATACGAAACACTTGCAATTAAGAAATTGTTTGGTGAACATGCATATAAACTTTCAGTAAGTTCTACAAAGTCTATGACAGGTCATTGGCTTGGCGCTGCAGGAGCAGTGGAAACATTGATAACTGCATTGGCAATATATAACCAATTTGTTCCACCAACAATTAATTATACTACCAAAGATGAAGAGTGCGATTTGGATTATACTGTTAATCAGGGCAGAGAAAGAAATATTGAGTATGCTATGACAAACTCTTTCGGTTTTGGAGGTCACAACGCAGTTCTTGTTCTTAAAAAATACGAAGAGTAGAAAATAAAGATGCCCCAATTTTAAAAAAGAAATTGGGGCATTTTGTATTTGTTAATAGAAGATTTTCACGAAAGGGGAAAACAGAAGTAAGGATGGAAGAAATAGAGAAAGCTTTAGGATACAAATTCATGGATAAAAACTTGTTGAGACTTGCGCTTACTCATAAATCAGCAACACATAGTAACAAAAACTGCTATGAAAGGCTTGAATTTCTTGGTGATGCAGCTTTAGAACTTGTTGTGAGCAAATATTTGTTTGTCCATTTTCCAGAGCTTTCTGAAGGTGAACTTACTAATATAAGAGCTGCAGTTGTGTGTAGTCAGACGTTATCTAAGATTGCTGAAAAGCTGAATCTTAAAAATCATATAATTTTTGGGAAACGTGAAAAAATGGAAAAATTTCATGAGAACAAATCTATTTTAACAGATGTAGTTGAAGCTATTTTTGGAGCAATTTTTATTGAATCTGGCTTCGAAAAACTTGAGAAGATTATTGTTAATCTTCTTAAACCTTACATTCAAAAAGCTGTAGCAGGCAAGCTTTTTTACGATTACAAGACAAAGCTTCAAGAGTTTGTACAGAAGAAAGGGCAAAAAAAGATTGTGTACAAAGATTATGAAATAATTGAAAAGAAATATTTCAAGTCAGAGCTTTTCATTGAAGGGAAAAAAGTCTCTGAAGGATACGGAACTTCAAAAAAAGAAGCTCAGCAGGATGCAGCGTATAAATTCTTGCTTGAAATGGGGGAGCAAGAGGAGTGAAACAGAGGATTTTGCCCATATTTATTCCTCAGTATGCCTGTCCTTTTAACTGTATATTTTGCAATCAAAAAACAATATCTGGAGAAAAAGAAGAGGTAAGCTTGGACAGGATAAAAAGGCAGATTGAACAAGGGCTGAAAATTAATTCAGATGAGGAGGTTGAACTTGCATATTATGGTGGTAATTTTACTGCCATCGATATAGATTTTCAAAAAAAATTGCTTGAACTTGCTAATAGTTTCGAGAGAATAAAGAGTATTCGAATTTCCACAAGACCTGACTGTATTGATGAGGAGAGATTAAGATTATTAAAACTTTACAATGTGAGGACAATAGAACTTGGAATCCAAAGCATGTTTGACCATGTTTTAAATGCGAGTGCAAGAGGACACACTGCTCAACATAGCAAAAATGCAATGGAAATGATAAAAAAGTTTGGGTTTTTACTCGGGGTTCAAGTTATGGTAGGGCTTCCAAAATCAACGTCTGAGAAGGATATTGAAACAGCAAAGATATTGACCAGTTTTTCACCAGACATTGCAAGGATTTATCCAACTCTTGTCATAGAGGGTACTTATCTTGCAAAGATGTACCAAAGAGGAGAATATGAGCCTCTTTCTTTAAATGAGGCAGTGGAAAGATGTAGCCAGATAAAATCCATATTTATAGAAAAGGGCGTAAATGTTATTAGAGTTGGGCTTCAGCCAACAGAAGAGATAAATTACAATGCAAAAGTTTTAGCAGGACCTTTTCATCCTTCGTTTGGTGAGCTTGTAGACTCAGAGATAATATTCAGAAAGGTTGTAGAAAGATTACAAGACCAAAAGTTTACTAAAGTATTGTTTATAGTACATCCTAAGAACTACTCAAAGTTTGTAGGACAGAAAAAAAGTAATATCAAGAGGTTTAAACTGCTTTTTTCTCATGCTGAAATTGAAGTGTTATGTAGCAATGAAGAGGTTGATAAGATAAGGATGATTACAGAATCTAACGAAACTGTAGTTGATATTAGCAGACTTTGAGGTTATTTAACATAGATTTAACATTCATTTTAATTTGATTTAACATTAGTTGTGTAAAATCGTAATATATCAAAAACATAAGGGTAAAAATAATTATGTAAAAAATTAAAATGGGGAGTGGAAGAATGTTCAAAAAATCTTTTGTTTTAGTAGTTGTATTATCTTTTTTGAGTTTGCTTCTTTTTGGTTGCAAAAATGTGGGAAATGAAGCTCAGAAATCTAAAAATTCAATTACAGTTGCGGGTTCAACCTCTGTTCAGCCATTGGCAGACGATTTGGCAAAGGCGTTTATGGAAAAACACCCAGACACCAAAATTGAGGTCCAGGGCGGAGGTTCAGGTGTTGGGATAAAATCAGCCAGAGACGGTGTTGCTGATATTGGCACATCTTCGAGAGAACTAAAACCAGAAGAAAAAGGTCTTCATGAATACAAGATAGCAGTTGATGGAATTGCAATTGTTGTGCATCCTTCAAATCCTATTGAAAATCTTACAATAGATCAGATAAAAGATATATATACAGGCAAAATAAAAAATTGGAAAGATGTTGGTGGAAAAGATGCGCAGATTGTTGTTGTAACACGAGAAGAAGGGTCTGGAACACGTGGTGCATTTGAAGAACTTGTGATGGGTGGTAGTTCAATTTCTGATTCTGCAGTTGTTCAGCCATCAACTGGTGCAGTAAAGCAATCTGTTTCGCAAGACCCTAATGCAATAGGATATATCTCAATAGGTGTGCTGGATTCAAGTGTTAAAGCTGTAAAAATAGAAGGAGTGGAACCGATAGAGGATAATGTAAAAAATGGCAAGTATAAACTTCAAAGACCTTTTCTGTTTTTGACCAAGGATGAACCAAAAGGTCTTGTAAAAGAATTTATTGATTTTACTTTAAGTGAAGAAGGACAGGCCATTGTAGAAAAACACCATTACATCAAAGTGAAGTAGTATTTTATTGCAATGGGGTGTAAGATTTATTATGCCTAAGAAGAAAAGTGCCATAGAAATGATTTTGTTTTTAGCTGCTGCTATTTCAGTAGTTTCTGTACTGCTTATCACCATTTTTATTTTTAAAGAAGGTTTTGCAATCATAAAAGAATATGGGCTTTGGAATTTCATTTTAGGCAGAAAATGGGCACCTTTGAGTGGCAAATTTGGGATTTTTCCAATGATTTTAGGTTCGATTTATGTTACTTTGGGAGCAATTATTATAGGTGTACCAATTGGAATTGCAACAGCAATATTTTTGGGTGAACTTGTAAATGAAAAGATATCAAGGCTTATAAGACCATTTGTTGAGCTGTTGGCAGGAATTCCATCTGTGATCTACGGTTTTTATGGTCTTGTTGTGGTGGTTCCTCTAATAAGGAAATTTTTAGGAGGCTCTGGTTTTTCTATTTTGGCATCTTCTATAATTTTGGGAATTATGATTTTGCCAACAATTATTAACATCTCAGAAGTATCAATAAGGTCTGTGCCAAGAGAGTATAAAGAAGGGTCTTTAGCCCTTGGTGCAACTCACTGGCAGACAATAAAAGGGGTTATTTTGCCTGCTGCAAAGTCTGGAATTATTGCTTCAATAATTCTTGGCATGGGAAGGGCGATTGGCGAGACAATGGCTGTGATTATGGTAGCAGGCAATAGTCCAAAAATACCAAATAGTATTTTGGATCAGGTAAGAACCTTGACAGGAAATATAGCAATTGAGATGGGGTATGCGTCTGGTAAACATGCTCAGGCGCTTTTTGCAACCGGAATTGTTCTTTTTGTAATTATTATGATTTTAAACACCATTGCAAATGTAATTGCAAGAAAAGTTGGTGAAGAGAGATGATAAGAAAGAATAAAGTTGTACAGGGTATTGTATTTTCTATAATTGGACTTTTTACGTTAATCACCATGGTAATATTAATTGTTATAGTATTTCACATTATTTCTAATGGACTAAAAGGTATAAGTTTAAACTTTATTCTACAGTACCCTGAAGAGATGGGCAAAAGCGGAGGAATATTCCCTGTTATTGTGGGAACTTTGTATGTGACCTTGCTTGCAGTTATAATTGCTTCGCCTGTAGGGGTATTAGCAGCAATCTATTTGACTGAATATGCAAAGAAAGGAAAAGTTGTTGAACTTATAAGATTCGGCACAGAAACATTGGCAGGAATACCTTCTATAATTTATGGACTTTTCGGATTTGCATTTTTTGTAATTGCACTTGGATTTAGATGGTCCATTTTATCAGGTGCACTTACGCTTTCGATAATGATTCTGCCTACCATTATACGAACTTCAGAAGAGGCTATAAAAACTGTTCCGATGTCTTTTAGGGAAGGGAGTCTTGCACTTGGTGCGACAAAGTGGCAGACAATAGCTAAGGTTGTGATCCCACCTGCGATGCCTGGGATATTGACAGGAGTTATCTTGGGAGTTGGAAGGGCAATAGGTGAGACTGCTGCAGTGCTTTTAACAGCTGGAAGTTCGCTAAATTTCCCCACAAGCATATTTAGTCCAACGAGAACCATGTCTGTGCATCTTTATATTCTTTCTTCAGAAGGACTTTCAAAATTAAATTCATATGCTACTGCAACATTGCTCATTGTAATTGTGTTTATAATAAATACGTTTGCAAACATGATAATTCGAAGGTATAACAGAATTTTGGGCAGAGGATAAATTAAAGAAGGAATTTTTAAAATGATGTAGAATTATATATAGTATAAAATTCGGTTTTATATTTAAATGAAATCACCACATCATATTCAGGAGGTATAATGTGAGTATGGAAGTTCTAAAAGTTGCTGCAAATTCAAAACCACAAAAAGTGGCAGGAGCTCTGACTGCAGTAATAAAGGAAAAAAGAGTTGCTGAGCTTCAGGCAGTTGGAGCAGGTGCTGTAAACCAGGCTGTCAAGGCTATTGCAATTGCAAGAGGAAAAGTAGCGCCAAATGGTATTGACTTAATTGTAATTCCAGCATTTTCTGAAATTGATATTGATGGTGAAGAAAGAACTGCAATAAAGTTTATTGTTCAGGCAAGGTAAGGAAAATCAATGTTTTACAAGTTAGGGCAGGTAGAAACACTACCTGTTTTTTTTATTCTAAAATCTATTGACAAACATTTTTTAAGGTATTAAAACAAAGATAACCAAGTAATTATATAAAAATACTTGGAGTAAAAAATAGGAGGTAATACTATGTCAAGGATTGCAAAAAATCTTACTGATCTCATTGGTAATACACCTTTATTAGAGCTATCAAACTATAACAGGTTAAATAATTTAGAAGCAAGAATTATAGCAAAATTAGAATATTTTAATCCAGCATCAAGTGTAAAGGATAGAATTGGATACGCAATGATCAGAGATGCTGAGGAAAAAGGGTTGATAAATAAAGACACTGTTATTATTGAACCAACGAGTGGAAATACTGGGATTGCATTAGCTTTTGTGGCAGCTGCAAAAGGGTACAGGTTAATACTCACAATGCCAGATACAATGAGTATTGAAAGAAGGAAACTTTTAAAGGCTTTGGGAGCCGAGCTTGTATTAACTCCGGGTGCTGAAGGAATGAAGGGAACTGTAAAAAAAGCAGAGGAATTAGCAGCACAGATACCAAATTCATTTATACCACAACAATTCAAAAATCCAGCCAATCCTGAAATTCATAGAAGGACAACAGCAGAGGAGATATGGAGAGACACGGACGGGCAGGTAGATATATTTGTTGCAGGTGTTGGAACTGGTGGAACAATAACGGGGAGACTTGTCAAGAATTTTGTGTTTCCACATCAATAGCGCATATTGTAGAGCTGTAATATATTGTAACTGCATTTTTTAAGAATAGGTATTCCGTTTTTCCACTTGCCACGATGCAAGTTTTCTCTTTGTAAGTAAATGTTTATTTCTAAAATTTCTACAGATTGAAAATAACCGCCTGAGTTTATTCTTATTTTTTCAATTATACTGTTAACACTTTCTACTGCACAGGTAAGTATAGATATGCTTTCTTAAATCTTCAGGATACTTCATATGTGCAAGATAAAATTCGGCTTTTTCGCAAACACCCTTTAAGAATCTGGGGTATTTTGAGGAATATTGATTACAAAGTTCTTTAAACTTTAAAACTGCTTCATCGAAGTCAGAAGAGGAAGTTCTTAATTTATCAAGTTCTTTGTTGAAAACAGAAGCATCATCTCAAGACTATTGTTTTCTAACGTTGCGTTGAAGGTGAACAAGCTTATGGTCGGCAAGGGGATAAGCGAGCTAAGCAGCATCGATTATACCTGGGAAATCATCGCTTACGACTATTAAGACTTTTTTAAGACCTTTTGTAATTAAGTCGTCAAAGACTCTCATCCAATCGGCTTTGTTTTCTTTGCCGAAGAAAGGGCAGAATACCGAAGATATCTTTTTTGCCTTCTAAATCAATACCGAGGACAACATAGCAAGTAGCTTGTTTAGCTTTTGAGTTATCTTTAATTTCGCTTTTGAATAACCGTCAATGATGAGAGCAAAAGTACTTTCAGGAAGTTCTCTTTGTTTAAAGAGTTGAAGCTCGTTTTTTAGATCGTTTTTGATTTTTTCGATTTCGTCTTCAGAATAAGGCAAATTCATGCTTTTAAGAGTTTGGACAAGAGAACGCTCAAGAGTAACCATTGAGGTACTTGCGACATAAGCAGGGAAGTAGATAAGCTATCAACTCTTTTGTAGCGGAAAGAAGAGAATAGAAGGTCGGAAATTCTAAGGGCGTGTGCGAGGGACAGAGATTTCAAGACGTTAGGCAGGTGTTGCAAGTTTTCTTTCATAGAAGCCATTGCCTTTGTCGTTTTCGTTTTTAGCAAGGTAAACAGTTCTTTCTGATAACATAAAGCAATCGAGCAAGTTTTACTTTTAGCTGTTTTAGAGCTGGGCGAGTAGGATCATCACAGGAAGCAATACATATTTAGCACTTGTTCGATAGCCATATTTTTAGCGGTCTCAAAAATTTCATTTTTCTCCATAATCGTGAACCCCCTTTGGTGATTATTTCAATACTAATTATACAGTGGACACAATTTTATTTTAACTCCCTAAAATTTTGAATGATTACTTACCAAGAAGGATGGCTTATCTTAAATACACAAAATTATTTACACACCCTCTTGAGAATGTGAGGCTCAAGGGATTTAGAAATTATAAAAGGTATATTGATTGGATACTAATTACTTTTTTGTTTGAGCAACTTCTTAGAAAGTTAGAAGGCAAGAAGTTTTCTTTTTCTTATGAATGGAATCAATAATTTGTGTTTATTTTATGTATTGTTGGTAATATTTTTTATTCAACAACCTAATTTAATTGAAAAAAACATATCAACTAAGTCTATTCCATACTAAAAAATGAATTTTTAAATATTTACATTTGCTATCTTATTAGTTTGTAAGACATACCAGTATCCTTTTTTTGAACCTCTCGAAATTCCTAAACCCGTTATGCTTTTCTCTTTAACACCTTTATTCTGTTGTTAAATTCAAAATATTTACATATCGCTTGAAAGCCAGTCGCAGAAATGGTAAAAGATAATAAAATATAACTCTGAATTTTGTGAAAAGTACACATTGATTTTTTTCTTTTTTTTATTATAAAGACAAATAAATTACCAAAGAGGTAATATTATTCCATTAAAACTTTTGTATACTAAAATAATATATTTCCGTTTTGTATAACTATTTATATTTCTGCTGAAATTATTAAGAAACATAAGAGTACAACATTAGCAAATTGAAAATGCAATACTTAAGAGCCTAAAATCAAACATGGTATTTTGTGTGGATGGAGGGGATAGACTATAAAAAGAAACATTGCGCTATCTTTAATGCTTATCTGTTTTGTTCTGATAAACTGTTTCAATTGCGTAAAAGTTGAAGCAGCTTACAATAGCTTTGGGGCTGCTTCATATGCAGATATTTGGGCACTAAGCAGAAATTCAAACTACCCTAGTTTTGACGCAGATTGCACAAATTTTGCATCTCAAGCAATGCATGAGGGAGGAACTTTGCCATTTGATAAACAAAATGGTTGGTATTGCGAGAAAGTTCTTTGGTGGTGGAATTGGGGAACAGCTTGGAGTGTAGCTGATGATTTGTACAGATATCTATCAAACTCAGCCAGGGGAACGATTTTAGGTAGATGGAAATATGAGGGGCAAATAGGCTTTAATGATTATAATGATGTACTTCAACCTGGTGATATTCTATTTTATGATTGGAATTCAGATGGAAGATTTGACCATGCTGGTGTTTCTGTAGGTTTAGGGTACGATTCTACTTATGGGAGAACTGGCAATGTTCAAGATCAACACACTTATGATAGATTTCATGCAATTTGGCATTTAAAACCATACAATGTCAGAGCTACTACTACAACAATAGTAGCAATTCGTCCAAAATGAGATGAGAGAGGTGTTGAGAATGAAGGATAGGAAAATTTTCTCTTTAATTATTTCTTTAATATCAATACTAATTTTGTGCAGCGCATTAATTATTGCTATTAATGTAAAAAGTAGTCAACAATTAGATAATGAACAGGAAATAAAGAAAACAGTAATAGGGGCTTTAAAATTAGCACATGGAATGCTTGACTATCCTGCAGAATATACAAAATCACCTGACATTCAGATTCCTCAAGAAGTTGTAAATAGAAAATTAAAGGAAATTACTCAAGCATGTGAAAAGTATTATAGTAATAAATACGGCTGGATGGCCAATAGATTGGAAATTTATAAGAATGCTGTACTTTTTGATGCATATCCCTCTTCATTTAAACCTGTTGAACATAAAATGACTGATATAAAATTTTTAGAAATAAAAATCAATGGA
Organism: Caldicellulosiruptor bescii DSM 6725; assembly: GCF_000022325.1. Classification (NCBI taxonomy): domain Bacteria; kingdom Bacillati; phylum Bacillota; order Caldicellulosiruptorales; family Caldicellulosiruptoraceae; genus Caldicellulosiruptor; species Caldicellulosiruptor bescii. The sequence continues at coordinate 1,259,633 of NC_012034.1, forward strand.
GACAAAGCAACAGTTGTTGTAGACGTATTTGGTGAATATAAATCTGTAGGTTTGGCTTTAGATACTGATACAATTCCGCCTTCTGAATTAAATGAAATAACCAATGCTAAAGGTTATAAAATGTCAGCTGAAGAACAGAAAAGGTTTATCGAAAAAGCTGAAAAGTTACCTAAGAAAGTACGTGAATATAAAGTAAAATTTGGTGAAAGGTATGGTTTCAACTTAGAAAAAGAAAATGGAGAGTGGAAAATAACTTCAGAAACATTCAATTTTCTCCCTGGGTATGAACCATAAAAATTACAAAAATATAATATCAATTCATAAAATTGAGAGAGGCTATCTAAAACCAAATGGATAGCCTCTTTTAGTTTATCTTTTTAAAAAATCATTTTGAAACACTGGTATAGAATTGTCCCTATATTTTTGCTAAAATAATTGTTGTTTTAATCTTTATGGGGGAAGAGCTAAAGATGTACATAAAATGGCTTGAAATCTATGGTTTTAAATCTTTTTGTGAAAAGACAAGGATAGAGTTTGAAAAAGGCATTACTGCAATAGTTGGACCAAACGGTTGTGGCAAGAGCAATATCACAGACGCAATTAGATGGGCTTTAGGTGAGCAGAGCCTTAAACTTTTGCGTGCAGCAAAACAAGAAGACCTTATTTTTGCCGGCACAGAGAAGAGAAAATCTCAGGGTTTTGCTGAGGTTTCTATATGTTTTGACAACTCAAGCGGGGTTCTTCCCATCGATTATCAAGAAGTGGTGATAACAAGAAGGCTTTTTAGAAGTGGTGAGAGTGAGTTTTTTATAAATAAAATTCCTTGCAGATTGAAAGATGTATATGAACTTTTTCTTGACTCTGGACTTGGAAAAGACGGATATTCTATTATATCCCAAGGTAGAGTTGATGAGATAATAAATGCAAGGCCTGTTGAGAGGTATAGGATTTTTGAAGAAGCGTGTGGGATTACAAAGTATAAGTACAGAAAAGAAGAAACAGAGAGAAAGCTTAAAGCAACAGAGGAGAACATTCAAAGACTTCAGGATGTAATTTTTGAACTTAGCACACAGCTGGAGGAAATTAAGACAGATGTAGAAAAAGCCAAGACATATCTACAAATAAATCAAAAACTCCAAAGTTTGAAAAAAGAAAAGTATGTTTATGAGTATAACTTGACAGGCAGAAGATATCATGATTTTCTCACAAAGGAGAAGCAATTAAATGAGGAACTCGAAAAGCTAATACAATTGAGAAGAGAACTTGAAGAAAGTATAAATCAGAACAAATTACAAATGGACCTGCTGACCCAGGAGGTAGAGAAAACAAGACTATCTTATGATGAATTAAAAAGTGAACTTACAGAGGCTACTACTCGCCTAAAGTTTTTAAAAAAGCAGCTTGAAAGCGAACAGCAACTTAAGGACCATTTGTCAAGGCAGATTTTACAGCTTGAGGAGCAAAAAGAGGATTTAAAAAAGAGCATAGAAGAAGTGCAAAAGAGTCTTTCTGAAAAAGAAGAAGAGCATAGAAACGTTTTAGAGGTTTATGCAAAGTTACAAAAACAAATTACAGCTTTAAAAGAAAGCATTACAAAAATAGAATCAGAAATCCAAAAGAAAGAAGCAGAGTTAATTGAATGCATATCCCAGATAGAAAAGTTTAACCAAAAATTAAATGGAATTTTGCATTTGTCAGGTACTTTAGAAAATAGAAAAGAGAAAATAATTGAGCAGACAAATGCTATTTTAAATGAACTTGAAAAACTGACCGTTGCACAAGATACAAAAAAATCAAAACTTAAAGAATTAGATAATGATAAGAAAAAGCTTGTTATTTTACTTGAAGATTTAAACCAGCAGGTATCAGAAAAAGAGAGTCATCTTGCCAACATCAGAAGTTTAGTAGAAGATCTTTCAAAACAGCTGATAAAAAAGCAAGAAAAATTAAGTGTTTTGAAAATGATGGAAGAGAGCTATGAAGGATACAGCAAGACAATCAAGGAAATTTTCAAACGTGTAAAAAATCTTCCCATTTGTCTGTATGGGACGGTGGGAAGTTTGATATCTGTCAAAAGAGAATATCTAAAAGCTATTGAAACAGCCCTGAGCAGTTCTTTGCAATACCTTGTTGTGAAAAATGAAGATGATGCAAAAAGGATAATAGAGATAGCAAAGAATGAGAAACTTGGCAAGGTCACAATTATACCTATTGATACTGTTTCGGTTTTGAGTCAAAAAGAAGATATTAACGCAGATGGCTTTTTAGGATTTGCAGATGAGTTTATTGATATAAATGATGAATTGAGAAAGGTAGTAGAATTTTTGCTTGGTCGGACCTTAGTTTTTGATACTATCGACAGAGCTATAGAGTATCAAAGAAAGGTAGGATATAAGGCAAGGTGTGTTACACTTTCGGGAGAACTAATTTCTCCCGGTGGGGTTTTTGTTGGTGGTGAGAAGAAAGCTGATTTTTCTCTTCTGGAAAGGAAAGTAGAGAAAGAAGAGCTGGAACTTGATGTTAAAAACCTTTCATCCAAGCTTGAGGAAATGGATAAATTGATTATAAAAAATAGTGAAGTATTGTATGATCTGAAAACTGCGAAGCAAGAAGCGGAAGAAAACTTAAATGATTTATTGTTGAAAATGAATGAGCTTGAAAGAGAAATTGAGATGTATGACTACAAAATAAAACAGCTTGCCCAAAACAAAGATGCTTTAGAAAACGAAAAGAAATTGATAGGTCAGCAACTCATAACACTTGAATGCGACATAAAGTCTTCACAGGAAAACTTAGAGAATCTCAAAAAATCAAAAGAGGGATTGGAAAAAAAGATTTCAAATCTTAAAACTACTTTGAGCAAACTAAAAAAAGATTATAATTTTTTGGATGGTAAGTTCACAAAAGCGATAGAAGAAAAGAATAAGATTGAAGCAGAGATTTCTATATTAAAACACAAGCTTGAAAGTAAAAGTTATAACATGGCTGAGATAGAGAATCAAAAAATGTACAGGTCCAATGAGAAGGTGAAATGTGAAGAGAATATAAAAGAGATTGAGGGGCAAATTTTTCAAACTTCTGAGGAGATAGAGGAGAAAAAACAGAAAGCAGAAGAGTTTAAAAATAATTTGCAGCGGCTTGAGAAAGATTACTCTGAACTTTCTGGCCGATACAATTCTGAGCAAAAAAGGTTAAATGAAGCTTTAAATAAAATTCAGGAGATAGAAAAAAAACTTGGGCAAATTGCTCTTGAAAAGCATGATGTTGAAAACTATATGAAGAATATAAAAGAAAAATATTTTGAAACATTTAATGAAGATATCAATACTTCAAATAGAGAAGTTTTTTGGTCAAAAGAGAAGGAAGATGAGCTTGAAAGGTGCACAGCGGCGCTTTCTGAACTGGGGGAAGTAAAGTTATATTCAATCGATCAGGAGAAGAGGCTACAGGAAAGAATGCAATTTTTGCAAAAACAGATTGAAGATTTGCAAAAGACAACAGATGAGTTAAAAAGACTTATTAGTCATCTTGAAAAAAATATGAAAGAGATATTTTTAGAAAACTTTGAAAAGATAAAGAGTTTGTTTTCAGAGATATTCTTTGAGCTTTTTGGCGGAGGAAGTTGTGATTTGAAGCTCATAGGGCAGGATGGCGAGCTTGGTGTAGATATTGATGTTAAGCCTCCAGGCAAAAAGCTGCAAAATATAAATCTTCTTTCGGGTGGAGAAAAGGCTTTGGTAGCAATTGCACTTTTGTTCGCATTCTTAACATTTAAAGGTTCTCTTTTGTGCATATTAGACGAGATAGATTCCAGCTTGGATGAGGCAAATGTTCAAAGGTTTGCCCAGTATATAAAGAATTTAAATAACCAGAGCCAAATCATTATCGTTACCCATAGGAAACCCACAATGGAGATTGCCGACGTTCTATATGGTGTTACAATGGAAGAACGCGGTGTTTCAAAAGTTTTATCGCTAAACATTGAAAAAATACAGAAAGGATGATAGAAGATGGGATTTATTGATAGACTTAAAGAAGGTCTTTCAAAGACTAAAAAGAATTTTACTGAGAAGGTGGAGAGTTTATTAAAATCATTCAAGCAGATAGATGATGATCTCTTTGAAGAACTTGAAGAGGTTTTGGTACTCTCAGATGTTGGTGTTAAAACATCTCAAAAAATAATAGAAAATCTCAAAGAGAGGGTTAAAAAAGAAAGAATTCTTGATCCTCAAGTTGTAAAAGAACTTTTAAAAGAGGAGATGCTGAACATTATTAATCTTGAAAACAAATTAAGTGAAAAGTATCCCCTCATAATTCTGATGGTTGGCGTAAACGGTGTGGGTAAGACAACATCCATAGGTAAAATTGCAAATCTTTTAAAATCAAATGGTAAAAAGGTTTTAATTGCGGCAGCAGACACATTTAGAGCAGCAGCTGCAGAACAGCTTGAGATTTGGGCAAAAAGGGTTGGGTGTGACATTATAAAGCATGTGGAAGGTAGCGATCCAGCAGCTGTTGTATTTGATGGTATCCAAGCAATGAGGGCAAGAAAGGCTGATGTTTTGATAGTAGACACGGCTGGCAGACTTCATACTAAGAAAAATTTGATTGAGGAGCTCAAAAAGATTGACCGGGTGATAAATCAGCAAATGCCAGAAGCTGCAAAAGAGACTTTGCTTGTAATTGATGCAACAACCGGTCAAAATGCTCTAAATCAAGCAAAAGAGTTTAATCAGGCAGTCAATATTTCTGGAATTGTACTTACAAAGCTTGATGGTACGGCAAAAGGTGGTATTGTGATTTCCATCTGTGATGAGCTAAAGATTCCGGTAAAGTTTGTAGGTGTGGGAGAAAAGATAGATGATCTTCAGCAATTTAACGCAAAAGAATTTGTAGATGCTCTTTTTGAAAACTAATAAAAATCACACGGCTGGGCAGATACCCAGCCTTTTATGCATCTTCGTACAAATACTCCTCTATCTTTTCCAGATCTTTGACCCAGATCTCTTTTCCCCAAAAATCAATTAGTCCTTCTTCTTTCATTTTTATAAGCTCTCTTGAAAGTGAAGGCCTTTGCACATTAAAAATTTTAGCAAGCTCTTGCTTTGTCAAATTAAGTTTTAATTTTGTAGTTTTTTGTTTTTTGTACTCTTCAATTAAAAAATTACAAATCTTTTGTCTCAAAGTAGAAAGCGTATTTTCTTTAAGTTTAGTGTTCAAGAGAAGGATTCTATCTGAAAGAAGGTTTAAAAAGTTGTGTAAAAACTTTTCGTTCTTTTTGCACATCTCAATTATGGCATGCTTTGGAATAAATATAACCTCTGTTTTGGTTTTTGAAACAATTGTCGCAGGAAAAGTGTTTGCCGAAGAGAATATGACAGCTTCACCAAACGTATCGCCTTGTGACAATGTAGTTATGGTATATTCTTTGCCTGAGACAGAGCTTTTCTTCACTTCAACCATTCCGCTGAGTATAAGCCCTACAAAGCTGCATTCGTCACCTTCAAGTACAATCACCTGGTCTTTTTCAAAATCCTTTTTAAGAATATGAAAGGTATCCAATATCTCTTTTATTTCGCTTTGATCCATCATCTTAAACAGCTTGCTTTGACATACCCTTTCAAGATGCATCGGTTTTCACCTTCTTTAAAATGCATATAAAACTGTAACATATGTTACCGCAAATATATTCTAAACCATATAAAATATAATTGCAAGTAAACAGAGAGGGATGGTTGAAAATGATAAGAAAGATTGTGAAGATCAACGAAGAAAAGTGCAATGGGTGCGGACTGTGTGTGAATGCATGTATTGAGGGTGCGATTGAGCTTGTAAATGGCAAGGCGAAACTTGTCAGTGAAGAATACTGTGACGGACTTGGAAATTGTTTACCTGTTTGCCCAACAGGGGCAATTGAGATAATTGAAGCTGAAGCAAAACCATTCAATGAAAAGGCTGTGGAAGAAAGACTCAATCAGAAAAAACAGCGTGAGCAGTTTTCATGTATGTGTCCTGGTTCTCAGGAGAGAATAATTGAAAGAAGTAGCAAGCTCGAAGCTCAAGAAGAGAAGAATCAAAGAGTACAAGAGAGCAAAGAAGAGTTATCTGAACTTGTTAACTGGCCGGTGCAGCTAAATCTTGTTAATCCTTATGCAAAATTTTTTGATAACGCGCATATACTCATTGCTGCTGACTGTGTTGCCTATGCATATGCGTCTTTCCACAGAGATTTTATGAAAGGAAAAGTGACAATAATAGGATGTCCAAAGCTTGACAATATTGAATACTACTATGAAAAAATCTTAGAAATTATTCAGAATCATAATATAAAAAGCATCACAGTTGTCAAGATGGAAGTTCCTTGTTGCAATGGTATTGCAAGCATAGTTAAAAAAGCTATGCTTCAGGCACAGAAGATTTTGCCGTATCAAGAGGTAACAATTACCACTGATGGTGGTATAAAAGAATAATTTTTGGGTAAATAGAAATTGATAATATTTTAGGAGGTGTTATATTGTGATGATTCAAACTGATATGTTTTGTTTCCAATGCGAACAGACAGCAGGTGGGAAAGGCTGCACAAAGGTAGGTGTTTGTGGGAAAGACAGCAGAGTTGCTACACTTCAGGATTTGCTCTTATACCAGTTAAAAGGCATTGCATACTTGGGCAGCAAGATTTTAGCTGAGGGAAAAAAGATTGACGAAGGTACAACCAAATTCATGATGGATGCTCTATTTTCTACTCTTACAAATGTGAACTTTGATGAGAAAAGATTTGTAAGATATATTCTTGAAGCAGACAGCGTGAAAGAAAATCTAAAAAACCAAGTTTCTAACTTAGATAATCTACCCGCTGCCGTTTACTATCGGCCACCAGAAGATGTTGAAAAGATGATAACAGATGGGAAAAAGGTTGGAATTCTGGCAGATGACATTGATGAGGATGTCAGGTCTTTAAGAGAGCTCCTTATTTATGGCTTAAAAGGAATGGCTGCATATGCTCATCATGCATATAGGCTTGGCTACAAGGATGATGATGTGAACAATTTCTTCTTTACGGCACTTGCAAAAACGCTGGACAGCAACTTGTCAACAGATGAGCTTTACAACCTTTGTATGGAACTTGGAAAGAAGAATTTCAAATGTATGGAAATTTTGGACAAAGCTCACACTGAGACTTTTGGTCATCCACGGCCAACAGAAGTTTTGATTTCCAAGAAAAAAGGACCATTTATAATTGTCTCTGGTCATGATTTGAAAGACTTAAAAGAACTTTTAGAGCAAACAGAAGGAAAAGGAATAAATATCTATACACACGGTGAAATGCTTCCTGCGCATGGTTATCCAGAGCTAAAGAAGTACAAACATCTTGTCGGTAATTATGGTGGTGCATGGCAAGACCAGCAAAAGGAATTTGACAGCATTCCAGGGTGTATCTTGATGACCACAAACTGTCTGCAAAAACCACGCGACAGTTACAAAGACAGAATATTTACAACGGGTGTTGTTGGGTTTGATGGTGTTGCACACATTGAAGAAGTAAATGGCAAAAAGGATTTCACACCAATTATTCAAAAGGCATTAGAACTTGGTGGTTGGCAGGAAGACGAAGAAGAAAAGAAAATCCTTGTTGGATTTGCTCACAATACTGTGCTTGGTGTTGCAAACAAAATAATTGAGGCTGTAAAAAGTGGTCAGATCAAGCATTTCTTCTTAATTGGTGGATGCGATGGTGCAAAGCCAGGTAGAAACTACTATACAGAGTTTGCTGAAAAAACTCCAAAAGACACGCTTATTTTGACGCTTGCATGTGGAAAGTATAGATTCAATAAGAAAGACTTTGGTAGAGTTGCTGAATTTCCAAGGCTTTTAGATGTTGGTCAGTGCAATGATGCATATTCTGCAATCATCATTGCAATTGAACTTGCAAAGGCTTTTGGGGTTGATGTAAATGATTTGCCACTTACACTTGTTCTTTCATGGTTTGAACAAAAGGCAGTAGCGATACTTTTGACACTGCTATCCCTTGGCATTAAAAATATCTACTTAGGGCCATCGCTCCCAGCGTTTGTTTCACCAAATATTCTGCAGGTACTTGTAGAGAGATTCAATATAAAACCTATTTCAAACCCAGAGAATGATTTGAACGAAATTTTGTCAAAAAAATAAGTAAAATGAGACGGAAGGCAGGGCTGTGCAAAAAAATACACAGCCCTGCCTTTTTATTATCTAAAGGTGCATAATGGAAAAGTCAAACTTGCAATTTATATAAAGTTAAGCTTTTAAAATTTAGAATAATCAATGATTTAGCAACATCCAGAAAAATTTAATTGAAATATATTGACATGCAAATTTCATTTTGCTATACTAAAAAAAGAAGTTGAACAAAGCAGGGATGGTTTTTGGAAAAGCAAAATGACCAAGGGGCAGATAGAGGCAAAAATCAGCGAGGCGGTAAGCAAGTTCGAAATAGAATACATGGGCAGAGGACCAAAGCAGATAAAAACTATAATTACAGAGGACATTATTGTGGTGAGACTGATTGGTTTTTTAAGTCCTACAGAAAAAAAGCTTGCACAAACTAAGGAAGGCATTGAACTTATCAAAAAGGTGAGAGCAACTTTGTTTGAGAATGCAAAAGAGGATTTGGCAAACTTAATAAAACAGGTAGTTGATGTTGATATTGCTGGCATTTACTCAGATGTGAACACAGTAAATGGTGAAAAAGTAATTGTAATAACTTTAAATGAGAACTTAGAAAAAAAATTGAGTCAGTAAAATTTGGCAGACCGAGCAAAGGGCCAATAAATTGGCCAGTTGCAAGGTAGGCCAATATTTGCAGGGCAAAAAGGCTTTGCAAATATTGGCCTTTTTTGATGCCCTGCAAAGGTGGTAAATACAAATTAGGGAGGTATTTGTATTGTTTGCTGAAATTTATGAGGCAAACCTCCACAAGACTCAGGACTTAGCGTCAAAACTGTTTACAAGAAAAACATTTTTTATACTCATAGAGAAATTCTTCAAAGAATACTGTGAGACAAATCCATTTTTAACAGGCTTCTTTTATAAGTATTTTTGGGACGGAAGTTACATTGACCTGTGGGCCTTGCCACTTGTTTTGTTGGATGTATTTCGCCTCAACACCAAAACCCTTAACTTTTATATAAGGAAAGATAAAAATTTTCTCAAAGACTTAAAAATTGTGGTGCAATGTTTGGAGTATTATGTTGTGGAATTTTTCAAAGAAAATGGAGAGTATTTCAGGAAAACAAAGGAAGCAATTGAAAACTACAGGTATCTTCTAAAACTGTTGATTGAGAAGATTGAGTTTATTGAGAGTAATTGAAAAATTTTCTTGATAGGGGGTATATATTGCGATGATCAAGCTTCTAAACTTAAAGGTAAAAGATGAAGTGTATGAAATTTTAAGCAGCTGCAAGGGAATAATTATGCCAGAAAAGAGACTTGATTTTATAGATTTATCCCTTGGTGGAAAAGATAATATGGTGTTTGAGGTAAAGTATGAGGTAGAAGGTAAGGGTGAAGTAGTTGAGGCGATAGTTACAAGATGTAAAAATGGTATTGTTGTAAATTATACTGATGTGTACATGAGAAGAAGAGACCCAGATAGTTTAATTATTGGTGATGATGGGGAAACTGACAAACAACGATATAAAGACATTTATGGAGACAATTTTGAAAGAGTGAGGAAAGAAACATTTGAATGGCTGAAAAAACAAGAATTAGTAGTATATGGATTTTATGCTGGAGGAAAGGAACACGGGTATCCTGCTCTTGTAATAGCTCCGCTAAATGCCGCATTTTTTGGATTTGCACTTGCTGATATCCAGGGATTTATTCCAAAAAGCGAATTTGAAAAGATTGATGTTTTTGAACCAAAAGCAGTGATATATGTAGCTCCACCTTTTAGACATACACATTTTAACGGAAAACAAGTGGTTGTGCACAATAGGTTAAATGGCGTCCATGAAATATTTTCATATAACTTGTACCCAGGACCAAGTGCTAAAAAGGGAGTATATGGTGTGCTTTTAAACATCGGTGAAATGGAAGGCTGGGTTGCTGCACATGCTTCGACAGTCAGGATTGTTACACCATATGACAATGTGATAACAATAATGCACGAGGGAGCAAGTGGTGGCGGAAAGAGCGAAATGTGCCAGCAGATGCATAGAGAAAAAGACAATAGAGTCTTGCTTGGAGAAAATATTATAACAAAAGAAAGAATTTACCTTGAAATAAAAGAATCTTGCGAGATACATCCAGTTACAGACGATATAGCACTTGTTCATCCCAGCCTTCAAAAGGGTTCAAAAATGGTTGTAAAAGACGCCGAACAAGGTTGGTTTGTAAGACTTGATAATATTCCACATTACGGTACAGACCCACAGCTTGAGAGGCTTTGCATTCACCCACCCGAGCCGTTAATATTCTTAAATTTAGAGGGTGTGCCTGGTTCAACCTGTCTTATATGGGAACACACAATGGATGAGCCAGGAAAACCTTGCCCTAATCCAAGGGTTATTTTGCCTCGCAGGTTTATTCCGAACATTGTGGATGAACCTGTTGAGGTTGACATACGAAGCTTTGGTGTGAGAACACCACCTTGCACTAAACAAAAGCCGACTTACGGTATTATAGGGATGTTTCACCTTTTACCACCTGCATTGGCATGGCTGTGGAGGCTTGTTAGCCCCCGCGGTCATGCTAATCCAAGTATAACGCAGGCTGAGGCTTTGAGCTCTGAGGGTGTTGGTTCTTACTGGCCATTTGCAACAGGACTTATGGTAAAACAAGCAAACCTTTTGCTTGAACAGATTTTACAGTTTACAAAAACTCAGTATATTCTCATTCCAAACCAGCACATAGGTGCATACAAGGTTGGCTTTATGCCACAGTGGATAACAAGAGAATACTTAGCAAAAAGAGGTAATGTTAAATTAAGACCTGATCAGCTAAAACCTGCAAAGCTGCCGCTTTTGGGATGGGCACTTGAATACATGAAAGTTGAAGGAACTTATATACCAAAGTTTTTACTCCAGGTTGATCTCCAGCAAGAGGTTGGAGAAGAAGCCTATATGGAAGGAGCAAAGATTTTGACAGAATTTTTCAAGAAAGAGATTATAAAATTCAAAACATTGGATTTACACCCACTTGGAAGAAGAATTATAGAATGCTGCTTGGATGATGGAAGCATAGATGACTATGTATCTTTGATAAAATAGACAAAAACAATACCTCCCTGCAAAGAATATTTTGTGGGGAGGTCATTTATTGTTTTTTGAAGAGTTTGTGGTAAACTATATTTGGAAAGGAGAGATGAAAAGAGAGATGCATCGCAGCACTTTTGGTTTTCCCATAAAGAAAATTGGAATTATTGGTGGCGGACAGCTGGGAAAGATGCTTGCGCAAAAGGCAAAACAGATGGGCTTTTATGTCATCTCTTTAGATCCCAGCCCTGAGTGTCCTGCAGCTTCGGTTTCTGATGAGCTGATTGTAAGTGATTTTTACAACCCTGAAAAGTTAAAAGAACTTGTTGAAAAAAGCGATATCACCACTTATGAGATAGAACATATCAACACATCAGTGTTAAAAGACCTTTACGATAAGGGATATCAAATTTATCCATCGCCTTATTGTTTAGAGGTTATTCAAGACAAATACAAACAAAAGCAAATGTTCAAAAGTGCAAACCTTCCCGTACCAAGGTTTGAAAAGGTAACTCATTTGGATGTATCTTTTTTTAAAAAGTTTGGTTTCCCGTGTGTCCAGAAGGCTTCAAAAGGCGGCTATGATGGAAGAGGAGTTGTTGTAATAAAGGACAAAGAGGATTTAAATAAAGTACTTGAGACAGAATCTTTTGTAGAAGAGTTAGTTGACATAAAAAAGGAATTGGCAGTGATGGTTGCCAGGAACAAAAAAGGAGATGTTAAAAGCTATCCTGTTGTTGAGATGGTTTTTGAGCAGTCAGCTAACATTCTTGATTTTTTAGTTGCGCCTGCAAGGATTGACGAAAAGATAGCACAAAGAGCAAGAGAAGTAGCAATCAAGGTGGTTGAAGTGCTGGACGGTGTTGGTGTGTTTGGAGTTGAGCTGTTTTTAACAAAGGATGACGAAATTTTAATAAATGAAGTTGCTCCAAGACCACATAACTCTGGACATTATACAATAGAAGCATGCGTGACAAGTCAGTTTGAACAGCACTTGAGAGCAATCTGCGACTTGCCGCTCGGGTCTACAAAGCAACTTTCACCGGCTGTCATGATAAACCTCTTGGGCGAAAAAGATTATAAGGGAAGACCAAAGATAGAGGGCTTGGCAGAAAGTTTGTCTATAGAAGGAGTTTCGTTTCATTTCTATGGTAAGAAGATGACAGCACCTTTTAGAAAAATGGGGCATGTGACAATACTTGATGACGACTTGGAAGTAGCAATTGAAAAAGCAAAGAGAGTAAAAGAAGTGCTCAAAATTAAAGCGGAGGTGTAATTTTAATGAAAAAACCACTTGTTGGTATCATTATGGGGAGCGATTCTGACCTTCCTGTTATGAAAGAGGCTGCAAAGGTTTTAGAAGATTTTGAGATAGAGTATGAGATAACAATTGTTTCTGCTCACAGGACTCCTGAGAGGATGTTCAAATATGCAAAAGAGGCAGAAGTACGGGGTATAGAAGTTATTATTGCTGGGGCTGGCGGCGCTGCACACCTTCCTGGCATGGTTGCTTCAATTTCATCTTTGCCGGTTATTGGCGTTCCAGTAAAAACTTCTTCTTTAAATGGTCTGGATTCTCTTATGTCAATTGTGCAGATGCCAGCAGGAGTGCCTGTTGCCACTGTTGCAATTAATAATGCTAAAAATGCCGGAATTTTAGCAGCTCAAATCCTGAGTATAAAGTATCCCCATGTCAGACAAAAGGTAATTGAATATAAAGAAAAAATGAGATCAGAAGTAGAAGAAAAAGCTAAAAACTTAGAAGGCGTTGGGTATGAAGAATATCTTAAGAGGAGGCAGGAGGGATGATAAAAAATCATCCTGAAAATTTTGTAGCCAACAAAAGACGTTATATTTATATATTGTTAGGACTCATTATTAATTTATGCCTTGGTTCTGTATACTCATGGAGTGTGTTTAGAAAACCGCTGGAGCAATTATTTAAACTAAGTGCAACTGAAAGTAGTTTGCCATACATGTTTTTTCTTGTATTCTATGCTATTTTGATGCCGCTTGCAGGAAGGGTTTTAGATAAGTTTGGACCACGGATGGTATCAATAGTTGGAGGAATTTTAGTTGGTATTGGTTGGATTTTGGCAGGTTTTTCTAATGGTTTGATAAATCTGATTCTGGGATATGGAATTATTGCTGGAACTGGCGTGGGAATTGCGTATGGGGTACCAATTGCAGTTTCTGCAAAATGGTTTGAAGACAAAAGAGGATTTGCGGTTGGACTAACTGTCTTAGGATTTGGCATGTCACCTCTTATTACAGCACCTATTGCAAGAAAACTTATACAGATGTATGGTCCTCTTTTGACATTTAAAATATTAGGAGTAGTTTTTCTGATTATTATTATTTTATTATCAATCCCATTAAAGTTTCCATTTAGAGAAGTGAAAACTGATGAAGAATTTAAGACCAAAAAAGATAAACTTTCTTATTCTCCTTCTGAGATGGTAAAAACAAAAACTTTCTGGGCTCTTTGGTTTTGCTTTGTTATAGGAACACTGAGTGGACTGATGGCAATTGGAATATCAAGCCCTGTTGGGCAGGAGATAATAAAGTTATCAGCTGAAACTTCTGCTTTGTCAGTTTCTATATTTGCTATATTTAACGGGATTGGTCGGCCATTTTTTGGATGGCTTGTTGATAAAATTACACCGAGGTTTGCGGCAATATTTAATTTTTCTTTAATGTTTTTGGCATCGATGGGTATGCTTTTTGCAAAAGAAAAAATGACTCTTTTATTTATGATAACTTTTAGTTTGTTGTGGTTGAGCTTAGGTGGCTGGCTCTCAATCGCACCAACTGCAACTGCACAGTTTTTTGGAACAATTCACTATAGTAAAAATTATGGTATTCTATTTACAGGATACGGGGTAGGGGCTCTTTTAGGAAACTTAATGTCTGGAAAAATAAGAGATATTTTTGGGAGTTATATATTTAACTTCTATATAACAGCCATATTATCAATTATTGGAATCATAATTATTCTTTTTTACTTAAAACCAACCAGAAAATATGAATAAAAAATCCATCCTCATTGAGGTAAAATTTCAATCACAAGAAGAAAAACACCGCAATGAGGATGGTAAATAACAAAATTGAAAAAGTTAGGCATTTTTTATTCTTGAAACAAGTTTAATACCTGCAACAGTCATAGCAGTTGCCAGCAACAAAATTATTGCTATAAGCATATTTTTTATTTTATTTCTGCGCTCATACACGCTTTCATAAAGAGGTTTAAATGGTAAACCACCCAAAGGCATCTCTGACACATATTTATATGTCTCGAAGTAATTTAACATTTCTTTTGGTCTATTGTTTAAATTATTTTTTATTTCTTCAAAACTCCATATCATATTTTTATATTTTGCTGGATTTATAGTTCCTTCACCGTCAGTGCACCACCAATTTCCATCTTCTGAAACAATATATTTTGCTAATCCATCAAATGATAAGATTTTGACGTTGGTATTTTCTTTTTTGTATTTTAGAAAATCTTTCATGGTTTCTATTGCATTAAATAAATGGTAATTACCTATCGACCATTCTGACGAGTCATAACTGCCTATATCATCATACCAATTAATTTGAATATATCCAACAGGTTTATCTTCATAGTAAACGATTCTTAACCATTTTTTGTCAACAAATTGGTTATTAATAAGATCCTGAAACGTATCAATCCTAAAATTTTTCATTTTATCTTTAGCATTTTCTTCAAAATAGATAGATGTGCCACGTTCGGTTAATATCTTTTTGTAAGGAAAAACAAACGGACGATATAACTCATACTCTTCACTTAACTTGAACCTGGTTCGTTCATAAGGTGCTTTTTTACCGGTTAATTTTTCTAATTCTTTTTTAAAAGAATTTGAATCTTTGCTGTTTACTATATCACATATAATATTTAATGTATATTCAGCTGATACTTGCCTTTGTGACTTCATTATTTCTTCATCATGGTTTATAGTTGAACTTGAAAGCATATAAGCAAATGCTGGTGTATATAATAAACACATATTCAACAATACTACCAATACTAAAATGATATACTTTTTCATTTTTTACACCTCTCTCTCATGGTCTATAAACTCTTATTGCATCTAACAAATCCCAATCGTAATTATTGTCTATTAAATCATTGTATTTTTTTGAGACAACATATCCTACCCATGGATCCATAACGAACAATTCATTTATCAAAAAACCTCGAGAATCAAAATATTGATATGCACCACAAATTACGGCAAAATGTCCGGTTCCTACAAAAAAGTGTCCACCTATTGGACTTTTCAGATTGATTATCTGCTCACAAATTTGACCGTAAGATATTGTATAACCGCTTATAGGATACATACGTGATGAACCAACACCGAAATATCTTAATGCTCTTTGTACATCATAGAGCGAAGCAGGTTGATTTACATAACTTCCGTAAATATATTTTACTATATCCCACTGTGTTGCTTCTTGTCCAAAACCTAAATAGTTTCTACAATAGTATAATATCGATTCACAACCTGCTGCCCAGCACCAGTTTGAGTATGCTTGTTTTACATTTTTAACAGGAAGGCACACATTTGTAACTATATTTTCTGCAAATACATTATAGTAATTAATTACTATAAAAAAACTAATACAACAATCAAAAATTTTTTGTCTTTTTCACTTTTCATAAATTTAAATTTTTTCAGCACTTCATCTCACCTTTCTTTTTTTATCCGATTATCTTTATAATTAAAACATATCTGAAACTTTTCCTAGTCTCAATTAATAATATTGTTTTTTTTGCAGTATTTTGCATTCAAATTTAAATTATTTTGATATAACATTTGTCAAAAAAATACACGCTCAAAATTTGTGTTTATCTTTTAATAGAATTTTACTGAGTTTACATTGTATACTCTTTGAATTTATTGTAATTAAGTGGTTATGAATATTCTGTTCACCATTTGAAAAAAACATTTAAAAAAACTATTGACATAAAAATTACCATGTATTATAATTTTAATAACCAAGTATACAGATAGAAATTTATAAGTTTAAAGTTGAAAATTTACCTCTGCTCTTTAGCTTTTTGAGCAGAGGTAAAAAAATAACCCGAATTCGAAGTATTTCGATATTAATAATTAATATTAGGGAGGTACATAAATGGAAATAAAAAGATATTATAAAGTAATTACCTTCGTTATATTGCCAATTGCTTTTCTATTTCTCCTTTCAGGATGCTATGCAAGAAAAAAAGACAAAAATCTAAAGGTAAGAATTGCATTTTTCCCGAACATAACTCATGCCCAAGCATTGGTAGGGAAAGAACTTGGTATTTTCCAAAAGAGAATAGGCAAGGATGTAAAAGTTGAATATAAGGTTTTCAATGCAGGTCCGGCTGAGATAGAAGCGTTTTTAGCAGATGAGGTTGACATAGGCTATATTGGACCTATACCAGCGATAAATGGATTTGCAAAGACAAATGGAGAAATAAAGATTATTGCAGGAGCTACAAACGGAGGAATGATGCTGGTTTCAAGGCAGGATTTGAATATAAAGAATTTAGATGACTTAAAAGGCAAGAAAATTGCAGTTCCTCAATATGGGAATACCCAAGATATTGTATTAAGGTTTTTGCTAAGCAAAGCTGGGCTAAAAGATACTACCAAAGGTGGAGATGTTGAGATTATTCAAGCTGAAAATCCAGACATTAAAACTTTGCTTGATAGAAACCAGATAGATGCTGCGTTGGTTCCTGAGCCTTGGGGAACAAGGTTGAAAAAAGAAGTAAATAGCAATGTTGTGCTTGACAGTAGCCAAATAAGGCAATACATAGATATTCCTACAACAGTAATTATTACTACCACAAAGTTTTTAAAAGAGTATTCTGATATTGTAGAAAAATTTCTCATAGCGCATCTTGAGGTAACAGACTTTATTGAAAAAAATCCTGAAAAATCATATGAAATAATAAATAACCAAATTTCTGAGATAACTTCTAAGCCGCTGCCGGCAGACATCCTAAAAGACTCCTTCAAAAATATCAAACTTTCAAGCGAAATACAAAGGAAATCCTTAGAAAAAGCAATTGAGTCATATTTTGAGTTGGGATACTTAAGAGAAAAGCCAAATATTGAAAAATTAGTTAACACAGAAATTTTAGATAGAATCAAAAACAAAGAGGTGTACTAAAAATTGGCACTGGTAATTGAAAATGTAAGCAAGAGATTTCAATCAAAAAACAAAGAAATAAATGTGTTAGAAAAAATAAATTTAGAAGTACAAAAAGGGAAATTTATATGTATTCTTGGTCCCTCTGGATGTGGGAAGTCTACACTTTTGAATATAATAGCTGGACTTGAAAAACCATCTGAGGGAAAGGTTTTTTTAAACGGCAGAGAAGTCTTGTCACCCGGGCCAGACAGAGTTGTAATGTTCCAAGAGTCAGCTTTATTTCCATGGCTAAAAGTAATTGACAATGTTGAATTTGGTATGAAAATACGAGGTGTGCCCAAAAAAGAGAGACATGAAAGAGCGCTTAAATACTTAAAGATGGTTCACCTGACTAAGTTTAAAGACGTTTATGTTCACCAATTATCAGGTGGAATGAAACAAAGAGTTGCATTAGCAAGGGCATTGACGCTTGACTCTGAAATTCTTCTTATGGATGAACCTTTTGCAGCACTTGACAGCCAGACAAAAAATATCCTATTGCTTGAACTTCAGCGAATCTGGTGGGAGACTAAAAAGACAATTATATTTGTGACACACAATATAGAAGAAGCAGTGCTTTTAGCAGACAAAGTGGTGGTTATGTCTTCAAACCCGGGAAAAATCAAAAAGGTTTTTGAGATAAAACTTGCAAGACCGCGACTTCTTGATAATCCTGACATAGTCTATATGATATCTGCTATTATGAAAGAGTTAAAAGATGAGGTGGAAAAGATTGCAAAAGCAGAATACGATAGCGATTGGAGTTTTGAAAAGGACACTGTTTTATATAGCTCTGATAGCAGCTTGGGAATTGGTCTATAGAATTTTTGTTGAGCTTTTTAAGATATGGAAACCTTATGTTTTTCCATCTCCTGTATCAGTAGCAGAAACTTTTATAAGACTTCTGGATAACAATGTTTTGTTCATAGCAATCTGGGCAACAACTAAAAGAATGGTTATAGGTTATTTGATTTCTCTTCTTGCGGGAATTATTCTTGGACTTTCAATAGTAAAGTTCGGATTTTTAGATAGAAATTTAAGACCACTTATTCTTGGTTTTCAAACATTGCCAAGCGTCTGCTGGCTACCATTTGCCATACTATGGTATGGTCTTTCAGAAAAAGCCATTATATTTGTAACTGCAATTGGCTCTCTATTTTCTATAACACTTGCAGTAGAGTCAGGTATTAAAAATGTCAATCCACTTTATATAAAAGCAGCAAAGACGATGGGTGCAACAGGATTAAGACTTTACTTAAATGTTATAATTCCTGCAAGCCTTCCATACGTTATCTCAGGCATGAAGCAAGGATGGTCATTTGCATTCAGAGCACTAATGGCAGGTGAGATGCTTTTTGCTACGAAAGGTTTGGGACAAGTACTCATGGTTGGAAGAGATCTTGCAGATATGAGTCAGGTCATTAGCGTGATGATAGTAACAATTGTTTTCGGACTTGTTGTAGAAAAGGCAATTTTTGGTCCCTTAGAAAATCAAATAAGACTTAGATGGGGCCTTAAAAATACATGAAAAATTCCTGAGGGAGGTAGAAAAGAATGAAAATTAAGGCAAATGGTAATGAAGTACAAATTGAAAGAGAGATGACAATCTTTGAATTGTTAGATGTTTTGGATGTCTCAATGAAAGAATATGTAACAGTGCAAATTAACGGCCAAATTATCCCCAGAAGTGAATATGATAAGGTTACAGTAAAAGATGGCGATGAAGTTGAGTTTTTATATTTCATGGGAGGGGGACTATTATGAAGTTAACAGACACCCAACTTGAGAGATACTCAAGACACATCATCCTAAACGAGGTCGGCGCAAAAGGACAGCAAAAACTTTTGGAATCTGAGGTTTTGATCATTGGGACTGGGGGACTTGGTTCCCCTGCTGCAATGTTTTTAGCAGCTGCTGGTGTTGGTACAATTGGGCTTGTTGATTTCGACGCAGTTGAGCTTTCCAATCTTCAAAGACAAATAATACATTTTACACCCGATGTAGGCAAGCCAAAGGTGTTTTCTGCAAAAGAAAAGATAAACCAAATGAATCCTGATGTGGAAGTAGTAACTTATCGTGAAATGGTAAATTCAAGCAATATTATAGACATCATCAAGGATAGAGATTATGATTTTATAATCGACGGCACAGACAACTTTCCAGCTAAATTTTTGATAAACGATGCCTGTGTAATACTAAAAAAACCATTTTCACATGCAGGTATCATAAGATTTGATGGGCAAACCATGACTTATGTGCCAGAGAAAGGGCCGTGCTTTAGATGTATCTTTCAAAACCCACCGCCACCTGATGCAGTTCCAACTTGTAGACAGGCAGGAGTTTTAGGTGTGATGGGTGGTATAATTGGGACAATTCAGGCAACAGAAGCAATTAAATATTTGCTTGGAATTGGTGACCTGCTAACAGGATATATCTTAATTTACAACGCTTTGAAGATGGAATTTAGAAAAGTAAAGATAAACAAGAGAGAAAGCTGTGAGATATGTGGTAAAAATCCAACAATAAAAGAATTAATCGACTATGAACAGCCTCAGTGTGATTTAAAAGGTTAAGGATAAGAGTACCAAAAGTGAATGCCAAAAACGGGAGGGATAAATTAGAATTGATAATATTGCCAAAAACATTATATGAGGAGATGTTAAATCATTGTTTGAACTCCTTGCCTATTGAGGCGTGTGGACTTCTGGGTGGAGTTATTGAGGATGAAAAGAGAATTGTTAAGAAAGTTTACTTGCTTACCAATGTAGACCAAAGTTCAGAACATTTTTCAATGGACCCACTTGAACAGTTTGCAGCTGTAAAAGACATGAGAAAAAATGGCTGGGTATTACTTGGCAATTTTCATAGCCATCCAACATCACCTTCAAGGCCATCTGAAGAGGACAAAAGACTTGCTTTTGACAGGGATTTGAGCTATCTTATATTATCACTCATGGATGAAAAAAATCCTGTTTTAAAATCATTTAGGATATATGAAAGCTATGTGGAAGAAGAAGAAATCCAAATCATTTAAAAAGATTAGGGGGTAATCTGAGGTGAAAGAAATAAATTACAGTGAGCTAAAAAAAGGGGGGTTTATGCGACAGGTCCAAAAAGGTTATTTTTCTATGAGGCTAAGAGTTGTTGGCGGAAGACTAAGTGCCGAACAATTAAAAAAAATATACGAGGTTGCAAACAAATATGGTAGAGGATATGTACACCTGACTGCACGACAGGGAGTAGAAATACCATTTATCAAACTGGAGGATATAGAGGCAGTTAAAAAAGAGTTATCAGAAGCAGGACTAGAGCCTGGTGCATGCGGACCAAGAGTAAGGACAATTACTGCTTGCCAAGGCTGTAGCATTTGCCCAAACGGAATTATAGACACAACAGAGCTTGCCAATGAGTGTGACAAAAGATATTATGCTCAGGAACTTCCACACAAATTTAAAATCGGAATAACAGGTTGTGGTAATAATTGCCTTAAAGCTGAGGAAAATGATTTAGGTATAAAAGGAGCAGTAAAACCTGAGTGGGAAAAGAACAGCTGCACATTTTGTGGACTTTGCCAGGCTGTATGTCCAACAAAAGCAATACAAATAGATGAGAAAAATAAAGAGATTACCATAGATAGAGACAAGTGTACCTATTGCGGAAGGTGTGTAAAGTCGTGCCCGACTAATTCGTCGAAAGGCAAGCCAGGCTATCTTCTCTATTTTGGTGGTATGTTTGGAAACAACATAGCGCTTGGAAAACAAATTTTGCCAATACTATTTTCAAAAGAGGATGTTCACAAGGTCATTCAGGCTACACTTGAATTTTATAAAAAATATGGCAAGCAAGGCGAAAGATTCAGAAATACCTTAGAGAGAGTGGGATGGGATATATTTAAAAAAGAGTTGGAAAAAGCAACAGAAAAATGAAAGGAGTGATTTTGATGAGTGATATCAAGGCTGATGTTTTTCTGGACATTACTAATCTTGTATGTCCTATGACATTTGTAAAAGCAAAAGCCACAATGGAGGATATGGAGGCAGGACAAATCATAGAGATAAGAATGAACGAGGGTGAGCCCATTCAAAATGTCCCAAGAAGCTTAAAAGAAGAAGGACATGAGATTTTGAAGGTGATAAATAACAATGATGGGACATATACAATATTTGTAAAAAAGGGTGTGCAGTAATGAGGTTTAATACTTCTTTAATTCATGGAGGTATTGGTCAAAAAGAAAATAAGGGGGCAACTAACATTCCGATATACCAATGTAATTCTTTCCAATATGAAACTGCACGTGAGTTGGAAGAGGTTTTTTCTGGCAAAAAGCCAGGCTTTATATATACAAGGATTAACAATCCCACAGTTGAAGCGTTTGAAAGAAGAATAGCATTTTTAGAAGAAGGCATTGCTGCTGTTGCCACATCATCTGGCATGGCAGCCGTTGCCTTAGCAATATTGAATTTAGTAAGAAATGGAGATGAAATTGTTTCAGCAAGCGGGATTTTTGGTGGCACATATTCATTGTTCAGATCATTTGAAAACCTTGGTATTAAGACAAGATTTGCAGAAGATAGCAGCCTTGAGAGCTTTGAAAAGCATATAACAGAGAAAACTAAAGTAATTTTTGTAGAAACAATAGGAAATCCAAAACTGGATGTGCCAAATATCAAACAAATAGCTGAGCTTGCGCATGAGCATGGTATTGCACTCATTGTTGATAGCACTGTCACAACACCGTACCTTGTAAAACCCATAAAACTCGGTGCTGATATAGTGGTTCATTCTACATCAAAGTTTATAAATGGAAGCGGCAGCTGTATTGGCGGAGTTATAGTTGCAAGCAGCAACATGAAAATTGATTATGATAGGTATCCGCTTATTAAGGAATACAAAAAGTATGGTGAATTTGCGTACATTGCACGACTTCGAAATAATTTGCTTAAAGATTTTGGCGCCTGTATATCGCCTTTTAATGCATTTTTAAATACAATCGGGCTTGAAACCCTCGGTGTTCGTATGCAAAAGATTTGCGAGAATGCTCTTTGCCTTGCCAAAGCCCTAAAAGAAAATAAGAAGGTTGTTTCAGTAAATTACCCTGGGCTTGATGAAAGTAGTTACTTTAGAGTTGCAACAGAACAGTTTGGAGGCAAATATGGAGCAATTTTGACAATACGGGTTGGAACAAAGGTGAATGCCTTTAAAGTGATAGATTCATTGCGATATGCCATAAATTCAACCAATATAGGAGATGTAAGGACACTTGTTGTACATCCTGCGTCAACTATATATGCAAGCTTTTCTGTTGAAGAAAAAGAATCTATGGGTGTTTATGAAGATATGATAAGAATATGTGTTGGCCTTGAGGATGTAGAAGACATAATAGAAGATTTTTACCAGGCACTTGAAAAGATTTAAAATGGCATGTTTCCCAAAACTAAAGAAGGGTGATAAAGTAAGATGAACTTTGAAGTGAAGATGCTAAAAACTGACATACTCATAATTGGTGGTGGAACAGCTGGGTGTTTTGCTGCCATAGCAATTGCTGAAAAAGCGCCAAACGTGAGTGTTTTAATTGCAGAAAAGGCAAACATTAAGCGAAGCGGATGCCTTGCTGCAGGTGTCAATGCTCTGAATGCCTATATCACAGAAGGAGAAACTCCCGAGACGTACCTGCAGTATGTCAAGGAGGATTACGAAAATATCGTAAGAGAAGATTTGGTATACACTATGGCCTTAAGATTAAATGAGGTTACAAAGAAGATTGAAGATATGGGGCTTGTCATCTTAAAAGATTCAAATGGAAAATATTTAGCAAGAGGTAAAAGAAACATAAAAATAAATGGCGAAAATATAAAACCAATTTTAGCAAAAGCAGTTGAGAGTAAAAGTAATATCAAAGTGCTAAATCATGTAAATATCATTGATTACATTGTCAAAGACAGTAAAGTAATAGGGGTATATGGATTCTCTATAAATAGCAATGTTTTCTACATTATCATCGCCAAAGCAGTGATCTGTGCAACAGGTGGTGCTGCAGGGCTCTACAGACCTAACAACCATGGATTTTCAAGACACAAGATGTGGTATCCACCTTTTAATGTAGGTTCAGGATATGCAATGGGAATCAGAGCATGTTGCGAGATGACAAGTTACGAAGTTAGATTTATAGCTCTTCGCTGCAAGGATACTTTAGCGCCAACAGGAACAATAGCTCAAGAGGTAAAAGCTGAGTTTATCAATTCAAAAGGTGAGTACTATGAAAAAAGATATGGAAGACCTACCACATACAACAGAGTATTTTCAACGGTTGAGGAAATGAAAGCAGGCCGAGGTCCGTGTTATTTAAAAACAGTAGGGATTTCTAAAGAGGACGAGCAGAAGCTAATAAAAGCATATCTTCACATGGCACCATCACAGACACTTAAGTGGATCGACAGTGGCAAAGGGCCGTCGGTTGAGAATGTCGAAATTGAAGGCTCAGAACCATACATCGTTGGTGGTCATTCAGCAAGTGGTTATTGGGTAGATACAGAAAGACAAACAACCTTGAGAGGCTTATTTGCAGCAGGGGATGTTGTTGGTGGTTGTCCTCACAAGTATGTAACAGGCTGCTTCGCAGAGGCTGAAATAGCTGCAAATTCTGCGCTAAAGTATATAAAAGACAAAGAGTTTGAAACCTTAGATATATCCTCAATAGAACAAAAACTCTATGAGGTGCACAGATTTTTCACCAATACTTCTTCTTTGTACACCACAGAAGAATTAGAAGAAACTATGCAAAAAGTAATGGATGTTTATGCTGGTGGGATTTCGGCAGGTTATGCGTACAATCTAAAAGGGCTACAAATTGCTAAAAAAAGAATAGAAGAACTTTTTACACTTGCCCAAAGATTAAGAGCCGAAGATACTTACCAGCTTATGAAAATTTATGAGCTTATTGATAGACTCTATGTTTGCAAAGTTTTGCTACATCATTTAGAAGCAAGGAAAGAAACAAGATGGAGAGCATTCCAAGAATTTGTTGATTATCCTTATAAGGACGATGAGAACTTTTTGAAGTATGTGAATTCCCGATTTGAAGATGGCCAAGTCAAGATAATCTTTAGAAGCTTAGTAAAAAAGGATGAGGTATATGAGCATAAGGATTGACAGACAAAGATGTATTGGATGTGGAAAATGTGCTGAAATTTGTCCAGGCAATTTAATTGTGATAGATGAAGATAAGAAAGCATTTATCAGAGACCCGCGTGATTGCTGGGGCTGTGCTGCGTGTGTAAAAGAGTGTAAATTTTCTGCAATCAGATATTTTTTAGGTGCAGAAATTGGGGGAAATGGAACAACTATGTATGTAGAAAAAGAAAATGATGAAATTATGTACTGGTACTTTGAAAAACCCAGCGGCGAAAAAGAAATGATTGTACAGAATCTCAAAGATAACACCACATATTAGGAGGGAAGAATAAAATGGATCACTTAGATAGATTGGAAGCAGAAAGCATATACATTTTGAGAGAGGCTTATAGCAAATTTAGCAAGATAGCAATGCTCTGGTCAATAGGAAAAGATTCGACAGTGCTTTTGTGGCTCACTAAAAAAGCATTTTTTGGACATTGCCCGTTTCCACTGATTCATATAGATACCACATATAAAATTCCGGAAATGATAAAGTACAGGGATAAATTAGCAAAAGAGTACAACCTTGATTTAATTGTTCACATAAATGAAGAAGCACTAAAACAAGGGATGGGTCCTGAAAAGGGAAGGCTTGTTTGCTGCAAAGCACTAAAGACAGATGCACTTCAGCAGGTGATTAATAAATACAAATTTGAAGCTTTAATACTTGGCATAAGAAGAGACGAAGAAGGTTCAAGGTCAAAAGAGAGGTTCTTTAGCTTAAGAAACGAAGATTCAGAATGGGACTATACAAATCAACCACCTGAGTTTTGGAACCAGTTTAATACAGATTTTCCTAAAGAAAGCCATGTGAGAGTTCATCCTTTGCTTAGCTGGACAGAAATTGATATTTGGATGTACATCAAACGTGAAAACATCCCAGTTATTGACCTGTACTTTGCTAAAAATGGAAAAAGATACAGAAGCCTTGGTTGTGCACCGTGCACATTCCCTGTTGAGTCAAATGCAACAACAATTGATGAGATAATTGAAGAGCTAAAAAACACCAAGGTAAACGAAAGAGCAGGACGAGCTCAAGACCAAGAAGATGCGTATGCAATGCAAAAACTGAGAAAAGAAGGATACATGTAATGCTATGTACAAGGAGGTATTTGAAGTTATGACAGCAAGAGAACTGCTCAAGATAGTAGTAGTAGGTCATGTTGACCATGGTAAATCAACAATAATTGGAAGACTTTTGTATGATACTAAATCTGTCCCAGAGACTGCAATAGAAAGAGTAAAGAGAATAAGTAAAGAAAAGGGCAGACCCTTTGAATATGCTTATCTTTTAGATGCATTAGAAGAAGAACAAAAACAAGGAATTACAATTGATACAACCCAGATAAAATTTTCAACCCCAAAGAGAGACTATTTAATTATAGATGCTCCCGGACACAAGGAATTTCTCAAAAACATGGTTTCAGGTGCTGCAAATGCAGAAGCAGGACTTCTTGTTATTGACGCTACTGAAGGTGTGCAGGAACAATCTAAAAGACATGCATATATTCTATCGCTTTTGGGTATCCAAAAGGTATATGTTATAGTTAATAAAATGGATATGATAGGTTTTTCAGAGGAAAAGTTCAAAGAAATCAAATATGAAATCTCAACCTTTTTGGACAAGCTCAATGTATATCCCCAAAAGTACATTCCAGTGTCAGGCTTTTTAGGAGAGAACATAACAAGAAAGTCTGATAAAATGCCATGGTATAAGGGTGAGACTCTACTTCAGGCTTTGGACCTTTTTGAGAAAGACAAAGAATTGGAAGATAGACTCTTAAGATTTCCTATACAGGATGTGTATAAATTTGACCACAGGAGGATAATTGCTGGCAGACTTGAATCTGGAAGGCTAAAAGTGGGAGATGAAATAAAAATCCTGCCAGAAGGAAAGGTTAGCAAAGTCAAATCGATTGAATTTTGGCCAGAAAATAATAAAAAGGATGAAGTAGTGGCAGGAATGTCTATTGGAATTACTATTGAAGATGAGTTCTTTAACAAAAGAGGAGAAGTTATTGTTCACAAAAACGATGATACTTTATATGTTTCAGATACATTCAGGGCAAATTTGTTTTGGCTTGGAAAAAGAAATCTTGAGAAGAATAAAACATATAAACTAAAGCTTGTTACACAAGAGACAGAATGTGAAATTGTTTCTATAGACAAAGTTATAGATGCGACAACTCTTGAGACAGTAGAAAATGCTCTTGATGTTCAAACAAACGATGTTGCAGAAGTGACTATAAAAACTAAGGAAAAGATTTGCTTTGATGAATTTAAAGTAAATCCTACAACAGGTAGGTTTGTTTTAGTAGACGAGTATGATGTCTCTGGCGGTGGCATCATATCAGGCTTAGCTAACCTAAAAGAAGAGGCAACTAAATTTGTAAAAGATGACAAAGAGATGATAGTTCATTGCTTTGATGAATATTATTATTCATTGTCTGAAGGTCTTATTAGAAAACATCCTAAGTACAAAAGAACATTTAAAGTAGGAGATGCTGTTCCTATTGATGGTGAAACTTATTCTTACCCTGAAAGTTTTGATGTCATTGATATAAATGGTAAACTTGTTGCAAAAATTAGAAAAGGCCAATTAAGCGACTTAGTAAATATTGATCAGTATATTTACAGTAAACTTCCAATTATAACAGCAGATGGATTTTACTTGAAAGTGAACTCAATTGATGAATTTGAGGATTTTAAGAATGAATTAGTTCAATTACAAAAGAACGATAACTTTCTTTTAGCCATGTTTGCTAACAAGTGGTATGATATATCTGCAAATAGAAATTTCAAATTTACAGTCTGAAGTTATTATTTGCATTATTTTGAAACATACAAAAATTAAATATTCAAAAATGAAACTTTGCAAAAAATTAAAAAATTATTCTGTCCAGCCCTCAAGAGAATTGCACAAAGATTTGCAAACATGATAAAATTTCTCTTGAGGGCAATTCATCATAAACAACAATATATATCAAATATTTCGTATGAACATTTTTATAGTCCAAAAACCTTCGGAGATGATGTTTTGTGCTATGGGTCATTGGAATCAATCACAAAGTAGAAGTTGATATCAGACAAAAATTCTCTTTGATAAAGACCAAGCTGCAAGAAAAGCTAATTAGCTTAAAAAAATTAGCAAATGAAGTCATAATTCTCAGTACCTGCAACAGAACAGAAATCTACTTCTTTTCAGAAGAGTATGTGGACATAGAAAAAATATTCACTGAACTTGACTGGGATAAGAGATATATGCATTTATTTTATATTTACAAAGACAAAGATTGTATAAAACACCTATTTGAGGTTGTATGTGGTTTTGATTCTCTTTTAATTGGTGAAGATCAAATCGTTGCTCAGGTAAAAGAAGCAAAAGAGATTTCAAAGCTGGTGGGCGGTAAAAATCCAGTCCTTGAAAGGCTTTTTGAGGTTGCTTTAAAATGTTCAAAGGAATTTCGAACAAAAGCAAGGTTAAACGAGCATCCCATCACCATCGCATCAGTTGTTGGAAAGGTTTTGAAAGAATCAAATATCAGAAAAATTGCTATCATTGGACTGGGAAATATTGGAATTTTATTTTGCAACTACTTTAAAAATTCAGATGTCGACAAAGTGTTTTTGATAGGACGAAAAAATGAAAAAATTGACCAATTCGTTAAGCTAAATCCTGAAAAGTTTAGGTATTATGATAAAAAGAAGACAATCTTAGAAGCCCAATGTCTAATATGTTCAACATCTGCTCCACATTCAGTTGTCCACAAAGATGATATACCAGAGGGAAAAAATCTGCTCATATTTGACCTTGCTGTGCCAAGAGATGTGGATGTTGAGGTGTATGAACTTCCGAACGTTAAAGTGATTGATATAGACCAAGTCCATAAGATAGATACTATTAACAGGGAATTTAGGATTTCCAAGATGCAAGAGAACTACCATATAATTGATAAATATGTTGATGAATTTATTGATTGGCTTGAGTTTAGGCAGTACAGAAACTTGATTATGGAGATGAAAAGACACGCAGAGCAGCTGTGCAAAGCACAGGTGAAGTATATTAAGAATGTTGATAGCAGAGAAAGAAAAGAGGTTGAAAGGCTTTTGATAAGGATGGCAAATTTATATATTGACAGGGCAATTGAGGTTTTAAGAGAGGCACACAAAGAGGGAAGTGGTGAAATTTGCTCAAACCTGATAAAGAGGATATTCTTGAAATAGATTCAGGCTTTGAAAATCTCATGCATATTGGACTTGTAGCAAATAACATTAAGGTGGGGGTTATAGGTGCAGGAAAAGCTTCTTTGATAAAAACCAAAACATTTCTAAAAGCTGGCTGCGAGGTTGAAGTTTTGTCGCCAAGGTTTGATATAGGCTTCAGAGAGTTGAAAAGTGGATATCTAAAACTCAAAAGAGGGAAATTTCGCAAAAGTTTTTTAAAGGATAAGCACATAGTTGTAATTGGGGTGTCAAACAGAAAGCTTGAAAAAAGAATTATCTGGCACTGCAAAAGACTGAATAAATTATATCTGGTGTGTTCAGATTATAAGCTTGGAAACTTAAGGCTTGGTGCCCAAAAAAGAACTGATGAATTTGTTTTTAGCTTGTCAATAAATAGGGGAAATCCGAAACTTTCAAAATATCTTACACAGAAAGTTCTCAATTTTCTTCAAAGTTTTACTATGTTCTGCAAATGGGCAACTGATTTGAGAGAAAAATTAAAGCATCATCCACAAAAAGACCAGATATTAGAATTTGTCTGTTCAGATGACTTTTATCAAAAAATTAAGCAAGAAGACTCCATCTTCTACAAGATGGAGATGAATTGCTAGAAATATGATATAATATTCCTCAGGTGATTAAAATGTACAAAACACAGAAAAATCATATAAGATGTGATAAACAAACATACAGACTGCTACGTCAGCTTTGCCACTTCTCAAAAAACTTGTATAACTATGCTCTGTACCATATAAGGCAACACTACTTTAAAACTCAGGAATATTTGAGATATGAGAGTGTATATCATCTTGTGAAAGGCAACGAAAACTACAGACTTTTGCCATCACAGGTTGCCCAGCAAACACTTATCTCAGTGGATGAAGCTTTTAAATCTTTTCTAAGTCTTTTGAAAGCAAAAAAAGAAGGGAAGGTAAAAGAAAAAGTTTCAATGCCCAAATACCTGCCGAAGGATGGGATGTATCAGATAGTTTTTCCGAAAGATCAGTTCAAGACAGAAGGAAAAAAAGTACGATTGAGTTTTGGCAGGGGTTTTGCAAAAGAGTTTGGGGTAAAGTACCTGTATTTTGACCTGCCAGCTACGGTTTTAGGTAAGAAAATTAGGGAAGTCAGGATAGTGCCAAGGCTGGGTGGTAGATGGTTTGAGATTGAGTATGTGTATGAAGATAAGCAGCAGCCAAGAATTTTTGATTTGAGCAGGTATTTAGGGGTAGACTTAGGGCTTGACAATTTTGCAGCGGTGGTTGATACCATCGGGACTGCCTTTTTGATAGAAGGCAGGTTTTTAAAATCAGTCAACCGATGGTACAACAAAGAAAGGGCAAGACTTCAGTCAATCTACAGCAAGCAGGGGATAAAATGTGGCAGAAGACTTGCTCAGATTTCTCTTGAAAGGCAGCATGTAATTGACAACTTTTTGAATCAAGCCGTAAGTTTGATAATCAAGCACTGTTTGAACAATCAGATAGGTGCAGTAGTTGTTGGCAGGATGAAAGGTATAAAGCAGGGGATAGAGCTTGGTGTTGTAAACAATCAAAATTTTGTGGGGATACCATATGACAAGTTCAAGAGGAAGCTAAAATCAAAGTGCATGTATTATGGTATAAGGTATATGGAAGTGGATGAGGGTTATACATCACAAAGATGTAGCAGATGTGGGCATGTTAGCAAAAGTAGCAGGAGATACAGGGGATTGTATGTATGCAGAAAGTGTGGGTATGTAATAAATGCGGATATAAATGGAGCGATAAACATAGTTGCAAAGGTAGCTGGTGAGTCTGTGGTGAAGCAGATAACCAGTAGTGGGTGTGTGAACCACCCTGTGAGAATAAGGGTAGCTTGAGATGCTGCCAAACTTCTTGCGAAGCCACCACCTCTTTAGGTGGATGGTAGTTCACTATTTTTTCAAAAAAGGGTATGCAAATAAAGTTATAAAGTTATTTTATGAAGATGTTTAAAAATTTTGAGGTGAAAAAAGTGAAAAAACTTAGGATTGGTGCAAGGGACAGCAAACTTAGCAGAATTCAAGTTGATATTGTAGCAAGAAAAATCAAGCAAACCTTAGGTATTGAATGTGAATTTGTTCCTATAAAGACAAAAGGAGATATTGATAAAACAAAAAGCTTAAAAGATTTTCAAAGCCCCGGTGTATTTGTAAAGGAGATTGAACTTGCACTTTTATCAAGGGAAATAGACTTAGCTGTCCACAGCCTAAAGGACCTGCCTTGTGAAATGGATAGTAATTTTGATATTGTTGCAGTTGTCGAAAGAGAGGACCCCAGAGATGTGCTTGTGTCAAAAGATGGTGTGGGATTCTACCAGCTAAAACCAAACGCAAAAATTGGAACAAGTAGTTTAAGAAGAGAGGTACATTTAAAAAATTTAAGAGAAGATATACAGGTTGTTAATATAAGAGGAAATATAGAAACGCGACTTTCAAAGATTGAGTCAGAAGGGCTTGATGGAGTTGTGCTTGCTTATGCTGCATTAAAACGACTAAATTTAGATTCTCATGT
The DNA here is from genome assembly GCF_000022325.1 of Caldicellulosiruptor bescii DSM 6725. NCBI lineage: Bacteria > Bacillati > Bacillota > Caldicellulosiruptorales > Caldicellulosiruptoraceae > Caldicellulosiruptor > Caldicellulosiruptor bescii. Next base: position 1,291,005 of record NC_012034.1, read on the forward strand.
GAGTTATGTTTTCGATATAAATGAAATTACACCTTGCCCTGGTCAGGGGGCAATATGCATTGAATGCCTTGAAGATAGTCCCTATAAAAGCATCTTAAGCAAAATAAACGATGTTAATGCATATATCCAAACCCAATTTGAAAGGCTTGTTTTAAAGCTTTTGGGAGGAGGATGTCATTCGTCGATTGGCGTTTTTTGTAAAACAGACCAGGACAAAATTTATGCATTTGCTTCCCTTTTAAGAGGTGATAAATTAGTAAAAGCAAGTATTGAGGGTGACAAAGCTGACTTTTTGTCTCTTGCAAATAAGCTAAGTAATATGCTCAAAAGTTAGCTTTTTGTTCCCATATGAAATTAGATTGCCCAAGAAGGAGTTGTATATATTGAAAGTTGGAAAAGTATATATTGTTGGTGCCGGTCCGTACATGGAGGACTTGATAACAGTAAAGGGTCTGAATGCTATAAAAACTGCTGATGTAATAATTTACGACAGGTTAATAAACAAAAATTTGTTGAAGCTTGCAAAAGATGATGCAATTTATATCTACTGTGGTAAAGAACCAAAAAAACATGTACTTTCTCAGGACAGAATTACAAACTTAATGATAGAATATGCAAAAAAAGGTTTTAATGTTGTTCGGCTAAAAGGTGGAGACCCATATATATTTGGAAGGGGAGCAGAAGAGGCAGAAAAACTATTTAAAAATAACATACCTTTTGAAATTATTCCTGGTGTTAGTTCATTTTACTCTGCTTTAACCTTTGCGGGTATTCCAATCACGTATAGAAAGCTTGCACGTGAATTTCATGTGTTTACTGGGCACACGTGCAACGATGAAGAGCTGAATTGGAACATAATTTCTAAACTTGATGGCACTTTAATATTTCTCATGTCTGCCGAAAATGTTGAAAGTATCTCACAAAAACTGATTTTACACGGCAAACAACCTAAAACCCTTGCTGCAGCAGTAATTAATGCAACAACTGGTCGGCAAAAAGTAATTAGCGGGTATTTAGAAGACTTTGCAACTGGAAAGTTTAAAAATCAAATTACATCGCCGATGGTATTTGTAATAGGTGAGGTTATAAAATTTAGAAATAAGCTTTCTTTTCATGAGAGTTTGCCTTTATTTGGTAAGAGAATTTGTATCACACGTCCAAAAAGTGTCTCAAGGAATATAAAAAGTTTGCTATTCAGTCTTGGTGCGGACGTTGTTGATGGTTGCTGCTCAAAACTGGTCCTCCATAGGGAGGAGATTGATAAAATTTTAAACTCTTTGCCAGAGTATGATATATTAGTGTTTACAAGTGTAAATGGTGTTGATAGTTTTTTTGACTACTTGACTGAAAAAAATATAGATGTGAGAAATATTAAAGGTGACTTTGCTGCAATAGGGAAAAAAACTGCACTTTCACTCCAAAAGAGAGGATTTGGGGTAAAATATATTCCAGATGAACATTCATCAGATGGCTTAATCAAGATTTTCGAGAATGAAGTTGATAAAAGCAAAAAGATATTGACTGTGCAGTCAAAAAATGCAGGAGATTACCTCAAAAATTCCCTTGAAAGCTTGGGATTTGAGGTTGATACCATCTTTGCATATTCAATGGAATTTACTAAAAACCCAAATGATGCAGTTTACGATTCAGATATATTTGTATTTACAAGCTCAGGAATGTTTAGACACTTTATAGAATGCTATGGGGTTGAAGTGCTTTCTAATAAAATAGTTATTTCAATTGGTGAGCATACCCAAAAGACATTGGAAAGTTTCGGTATTAAAAGTATCATTAGTAATGAGGCAACCGATGAGGGAATAGTAAATAAGATTTTAGAGGTGGTCAAAAATGGAGTTTAAAAGATTAAGAAGATTAAGACAGACAAAGGCTTTAAGAGAACTTTTTTATGAAACAAGACTTTACAGCAAAGAGTTTGTTTTTCCCCTTTTTATCGATGATGGTAAAAACGTGTTTGAAAGAATGCCGCAATTAGATGGCATTGTAAAGGTATCTGTTGACAGACTACAAGAAGCCTTGGATGAGATCAAGAAAGCTGACATTGGCGGTGTAATTTTATTTGGTGTGACTTCACAGAAAGATGAGATGGGCAGTTATGCTACCAAGGATGATGGGGCAGTCCAGCATGCAATAAGGAAAATAAAAGAATATTCCGAAGATATATTGGTGTTTGCAGATGTGTGCCTTTGTGAGTATACATCTCATGGACATTGCGGTATTTTGAAAGGTGATAAAATAGACAATGATAAGACAATAGAAGTTTTAAGTGAAATAGCACTGTCCTATGCAAAAGCAGGGGCAGATATTATTTGTCCATCTGATATGATGGACGGAAGGGTTGCTGCTATCCGCAAAAAACTTGACAGTCACGGATTTGTTTATACTCCCATCATACCATACAGTGCAAAGTTTGCATCCTCACTTTATGCACCATTTAGAGATGTAGCAAACTCACGGCCTGCTTTTGGCGACAGAAAAAGTTATCAAATGCCATACCAAAACAAAAGAGAGGCTTTGCGAGAGATAGAAGCTGACATTTTAGAAGGCGCCGATGCAGTAATTATAAAACCTGCCTTGACATCACTTGATGTAATTTCTGCTGCAAAAGAGAAATTCAATATTCCTATTATAGCATATAATGTAAGCGGCGAGTATGCTATGGTAAAAAGTGCTGGCAAGCTTGGTTTTTTGAATGAAGAAGAGGTTATAATTGAGATATTGACTGCTATAAAGAGAGCAGGTGCTGATGCGATTATAACATACCATGCTTTAGAGGCTGCAAGGATATTGAATAGAAAGGAGCTTTAAAAATGAGACTTGACAAAAGTAAAGAAGTATTTGACAACACCAAAAGATATATACCAGGCGGGGTTAACAGTCCAGTTCGTGCATTTAAAAATTTGAGTATTACACCGCCTGTCATATCAAAAGGAAAAGGCTGCCGTATATTTGATATTGATGGCAATGAATATATTGATTTTGTTCTGTCCTGGGGTGCGATGATATTAGGACATTGTGACCCTGATGTTGTAAATAGGATGAAAGAAGTGGTGGAAGATCAAATAGCATTTGGAGCACCAACAGAAATTGAATATAAGATGGCAAAGCTTGTGTGTGAGACAGCCCAAATTGATATGGTTCGATTTGTTAATTCAGGAACAGAAGCTACAATGACTGCTGTAAGGCTTGCAAAAGGTTATACTGGGAAGAAAAAAATAGTAAAGTTTGCAGGCTGTTATCATGGTCATCATGACATATTTCTGAAAGAAGCAGGGTCAGCAGTAGCCGAGCTAAGATTAAAGCGAATTGATGAAGATATTGTACAAAATACAATTGTGGTTGAATACAACAATTTAGATTCAGTAGAAAAAGCTTTTAAAGAAAACAAAGATGAGATAGCAGCTGTTATAATCGAGCCTGTGGCAGGGAATATGGGTGTTGTACCTGCCAAAAAAGAGTTTTTGCAAGTCCTAAGAGAAATTTGCAACCTCCACGGCAGTCTTCTGATTTTTGATGAAGTAATAACCGGCTTTAGGCTCTCATTAAAAGGGGCAAGAGCTTTATATAATGTTGAGCCAGACCTTGTAACTTTTGGCAAGATAATTGGTGGAGGGCTTCCTTGTGGCGCAGTTGGTGGCAAGAAAGAGATTATGGAATGTTTAGCACCACAGGGAAATGTCTTTCAGGCAGGTACTATGTCGGGCAATCCAATTGTGATGAGTGCAGGGTACGCTACTATCAAAAAGCTTAAAGAAAATCCTCATTTTTATAGTAATTTGGAGATGTTAGCAGGAAAACTCGAAAAAGAGTTGACACAAGTCTTTTCTAATTCCAATTTAACTTTTTGCATAAACAGGGTAGGTTCAATGCTAACAATCTTCTTTGGAGTTGAAAAGGTAGAAAATTTCGAGATGGCAAAGATGAGCGATTTAGACTTGTTCAGAAGTTTTGCAGAATATATGATAAAAAACCATATTTATGTTCCTTCCTCTCAATTTGAAGCGATGTTCTTATCTGTAGCACATAGCGAAAATGATGTAGAAAAATTCGTTGAAATTGCTGAGGAATTTTGCTCTTCAAAAAGGAAATGATAAGAACAACGTCTTGTAGTTAACTTAGTGTGTTTAAAAAGATGTTGATAGAATAAAAGGAGACGTGTAAAATAAATTTATACTAAATCTATCTAAATAATTTAATACAATAACATACAGGAGAGTAATTTTATGGATATCATAATAGATGAAACATTACAAGAAAAATATGAAAAATTAAAAAACTATATCAAAAGCTTAGGAAGCCTTGCAATTGCTTATTCAGGTGGAGTGGATAGTACATTTTTAGTCAAAGTTGCTTATGATGTTTTAGGAGATAGAGTTATTGCTGTGACTGCAACATCCTCAACCTATCCAAAAAGAGAACTCAATGATGCAATAACATTCATAAAACAAGTAGGAGCAAAACACATAGTCATAGAATCAGAAGAGCTTGAAATTGAGGGATTCAATAAAAACCCTGTTGATAGATGCTATTACTGCAAAAAAGAGCTTTTTGAAAAGATATGGAAAGTAGCAAAGGCACATGGAATTGAGTATGTTGCGGATGGTTCAAACTTTGATGATTTGAATGATTTTAGACCTGGCATGAAGGCGGCATGTGAGCTGAATGTGGTAAGTCCACTTAAAGTTGCTGGGCTTACAAAAGAGGATATTAGGAAATTGTCAAAAGAGTTGGAACTTCCAACATGGGACAAACCTGCCTTTGCATGCCTTTCTTCACGCATACCTTACGGAGAAAGAATAACAAAAGAAAAATTAAGCATGATAGAAAAAGCTGAGGAATATTTACTTGGACTTGGGTTTAAGCAGGTGAGGGTAAGGTATCATCAAGACAAACTTGCACGAATAGAAATAGGTAAGGATGAGATGGAGAAGTTTTTAAATATTAAGTTAATAGAGAGTGTTAGGAATAAGTTTAAAGAGTTAGGTTTTTTGTATATTACTTTAGATTTAGAGGGGTACAGAACAGGGAGTATGAATTTGAGTTTGAATTTATAGGTTTTTTAAAATTTTTATTTGATATTGACATTTTCAAAGTATATATGGTATCCTTATAAAGGTGAAAAAGAAGTAGAAGTCTATCGCTTCTCACCTTTCCGAGAAATGACTCGGAGGGTCAATAGTGCTTTTTGAGCCATTTAATATGGCTCAAAAAGAGGTAAGGGAGTGGATAGGCTATGCTTCTATCCACTTTTTGTTTAAATTAGGAATTGGGGTTATTTATTTTCAGGAGGTGTTTTAATATAAATAATAAAGATTTGCTCATTAATGAGCAGATAAGAGACAAAGAGGTAAGAGTTATTGATGAGAACGGTGTTCAACTTGGAATTATGAGCATAAAAGAGGCACTGAGGATTGCTGAGGAAAAAAAGCTTGATTTAGTTAAGATTGCTCCTCATGCTAATCCGCCTGTGTGCAAGATAATGGATTATGGCAAGTATAAGTTTGAACTTGCCAAAAAAGAGAAAGAGGCAAAGAAAAATCAAAAGGTTATTAACGTAAAAGAAATCAGGCTTACAACCACAATTGAAGAACATGACTTTAACGTAAAAGTAAAAAATGCAATTAGGTTTTTAAAGGATGGAGACAAAGTAAAGGTATCTATTCGCTTTAGGGGTCGTGAAGTCTTGCATCCTGAAATAGGTGAAGAGATTATAAACAAGTTTATAGAAAAAATAAAAGATTACGGAGTTGTTGAAAAAAAGCCGAAATTGGATGGAAAGAACCTTACAGCGGTCATTGCGCCAAAACAGCAATAAAAATTTTTGATGGGGAGGAGTTTTTGATGCCGAAACTAAAAACACATAGAGGTCTTGCAAAAAGAATTAAGATTAGCGGAAGTGGGAAATATTTGAGAAAGAAAGCAGGTAAAAGTCACCTTTTGAGCGGTAAGTCAAGAAAGAGAAAGAGAAATTTGAAAAAGACGGTGGTTGTTGATGCTACTAACGTTAAAGCAGTCAAAAAGCTTTTGCCGTACCTATAAACAACAATTTTGAGCAGGAGGTAGAGTTATAAATGAGAATAAAAAATGGTGTATGGGCAAGAAAGAGACATAAAAAATGGCTAAAACTTGCAAAGGGTTATTTTGGTGCAAAGAGCAAGATTTTTAAACAAGCGCATGTAGCTGTAATGAGGTCTTTAAGATATGCATATATAGGTAGAAGGCTTAAAAAGAGAGATTTTAGAAGACTGTGGATAACAAGAATTAATGCAGCAGCAAGACAAAATGGTCTTTCGTACAGCAAGTTTATGAATGGTCTTAAAAAAGCAGGAATTAATCTTAATAGAAAAGTCTTAGCAGATATGGCTGTTAATGACCAAAAAGCATTTGCTGAGCTGGTTGAAATTGCTAAAAAGCAAATAAATGCGCAGTAAAATGTTTCAAATTTTAATTTTTTTTAACAAGGGTTATTGATAAGATGTCCACAAAAAAAGTTGAGTTTATTAGCAGTCGCGAGAACGAATGTATAAAGAGAGTAAAAAAACTGCATGATAAAAAGTACAGAGAAGAGTTTAGGTCTTTCATAATTGAAGGCTTAAAACTTGTCAAAGAAGCTATTGAGTATCAGATTGAATGTATAAACTTGGTTATATTTTCTCAACAGGCGAAAGATAGGTATCAAGAATTTTACTGGGAGTGCAAGCGTCTTTTACAAGATGGGAAAATAAAAAGAGTTATTGAGATTCCTGATAAGTTGTTTGAATACATTACTACAACTTCTACACCACAAGGTATTTTAGCTGAGTGCAACTTTGTTGACAAAGACATAAATTTTATAAAAAATCTGAGAAGAGTAGTTGTAGCTAACAAGCTACAGGACCCTGGCAATTTGGGAACATTAATTAGATGTGCTGATGCATTTGGATTTGACGCTGTTGTAACAACAAAGGGAACAGTTGATATTTACAATCCTAAGACAACACGTGCCACAATGGGTTCACTTTTTCATCTACAGATTATGAGAGAGGCTGAAGAGGGAAAATTAATCAAAATCCTAAAAGATAATAGCTTTGCAGTTTATGTGGCAACGCCGTATGGTGATATTGAAATTTCCAAAATTGTTCCTGACAAAAGATTTTGTATTGTTATTGGTAATGAATCTGAAGGAGTTAGCGATTCTTTTGCAAAGGTGGCAACAAGAAAGATAAAAATTCCTATGGTCGGCGAAACAGAGTCTTTAAATGCGGCGGTGGCAGCTTCAATTGTGTTGTATGAATTGAGAAAAAGATAGAATTTAAGCCTTCATCCAGAGTTAAAATTGTGGATGAGGGCTTAAAAATTAATTAAAAGGTGGTATAAGAAATGAACGATAAAACTCAACATTTCTCATTTGAAGAGAGTATGGACAAAAAGGTTAAAGAGATATTGAGTGAAGTTTACAGTGCGCTGAAAGAAAAGGGTTACAATCCAATTGCTCAGCTTGTAGGATACTTAATATCAGGTGACCCAACTTATATTACTAATCATAAGAATGCCCGCTCTATAATAAGGAGAATTGAAAGAGATGAAATATTGGAAGAAATTGTTAAGTTTTATATTGATAATAACATTGAGTAGTTTAATTTTCAGCTTAAGTTTTGCATTCAGTTTCTACAAGTTTGAAGGGAAAGAGTTTATTAATAAATATTTTTTTGCTGCTGTAAAAGAAGTTATTTCAAGTAGCAAAAAAGGTTGGGCAGTGATTGTAGTTTTAAAAGATGAAGAAAGAAGTCAAAAGATTAAAGAATATCTTGGGAAAAAAGGGACAAATATTAGTAATCTATCACAGATAAAAAAGAAAAAAGAGGGTCTGTTTTTTTTATACAGTGGTGATGACAGATTAATCTTTGTCTTCGATAACCTTTCTGATGAAGGCTTTTTTACTTTCAAGTCAGTTCACACTAAAAGAGTTGGACTTGTGCTGGACAGCGAGTTTATGGATATATTAGAAGGCAAGTTTAATAATGATGCCAAAATATTAGTAGCAAAAGACTTTTTACAATACTTGTGGAAGTTTTTTTGGGCATTGAATTATCAGCTTATGTATCTTAATAAGTATTTGATAGTGCTTTTTACTGTTATTATTATTTTCTCAATTTTAGAAGCAACAATCTATTTTGGCGATTTTAAAATAGATGCAGGAAACGGCATACGTATGTATATTTTAAAATTATTGCCTACCACTGTGATAGTTTCGTACCTTTTTATTATCTACTCACCGATAATAGTTCAGTATATTAACCATATTTTTATATTTTTATTACTATTTTTTGCAACTTCGTTAATATTATCATACTTCAGTTTAGAAAAAACTCAAGCTGGAGTTGCTTTGAGTGGAATCCTCTCTATTTTGATTCAAGCTATTTTTTATGATAACTATTTGCAAATTATTTCTACTGCGGGATATCATCCTTCATTTGCAAATAGGTTTTATGGCATAGGAAATGAATTTTTTGCTTATTTATTGGGCTTTGCATTTGTATTTTCAATTGTGACTAAAATTCCTTTGAAAAATCTTTATATAATCCTTGGGATCTTAGCTGTATTTTTATCTATTCCGTATTATGGTATAAATTTTGGCGGGCTTGTTTCCATGCTTTTAGGTTTTATTTCGTTTTCAGTTATAAATTCACGAAACAAAAAAAAGATGATTTTTTTATTGTTACCAGCTGCAATCTTGATAGTTTTTGCTATCTTCAAGAATAGCTATCTATTTAATGTTTTTTCAAACACTGAGGTTTTAGTTGATACAATTAAAAGAAAATTGCTCATGAATCTTTCTTATTTTGTATTATATCCATTGACAATTTTGCTTGTTAGTTACTTTGTGATTTTAAGTATCTTAGCTTTGACCAAAAATGAAATTTTGGTTTTAAGACCACTTGAAAAAGAAAAAATAAAATTGTTTATTATAATTACTATGTTTGCATGGCTTTTAAACGATTCAGGCACGATAATTGTAGGTCTTTTATTGGGATTTTTAAACTTGAATATATACATTGCAAAGATGGTGAAAGAATATGGAAACAATTAAACTTGGAAGTACATCACTTTATGTGAGCAGAATATGTTTTGGTACCTTGACTTTAGGGCCGCTTCAAAAGAGATTATCTATTGAAGATGGAGCAAGGCTTTTGGCGTACGCGTATCAAAAAGGTATAAATTTTGTTGATACTGCTGAGCTGTATGAGACATATGAATACATAAGAAAGTCAATCCAGATAAGTGGGATACGACCAGTGATATCTACAAAATCATATGCTTATGATAAAAAAACAGCAGAATTTTCTTTAAATAAAGCATTGAAAGAACTGGATGTTGACTACATAGACCTATTTATGCTCCATGAACAGGAAGGTGAGAATACTTTCAAAGGACATTATGAAGCAGTTGAGTATTTTTTAAAAGCAAAAGAAAAAGGGTATATCAAACATTTTGGCATATCTACCCACTATGTAAAGGCGGTAAAAGATGCTCTCAAATATCCAGAAATTGAAGTTATCCATCCAATATTTAACTATAAGGGAATTGGAATTGTAGATGGTACAGTTGATGAGATGGCTGAGGCAATAAAAGAAGCTTACATACATGGCAAAGGAATTTTTGCTATGAAAATATTTGGTGGAGGCAACCTCCTTTCTAATTTTAGACAAGCGCTTGAGTTTATATTTGACTTTCCTTATCTTCATTCTGTTGCAATTGGTATGCAAAGTATATTTGAAGTTGACTATAATATTAGATGCTTTGAGGAAAAGAAGGTTTACTTGGAAAAGGAATTATTAGAAAATATAAAGACAAAAAAGCTTCATGTTGAAAGCTGGTGTGAAGGCTGTGGAGAGTGCGCTTTGCATTGCCACCAAAATGCTATTTCTGTGAAAGATGGAAAAGTGGTTGTTGACTATTCCAAATGTCTTTGCTGTGGATACTGCAGTAGCTATTGTAAGCTTTTTGCTTTAAAAGTAATCTGAAGCAAATTGGAAAAATAGAAAGGTGGTTGAAAATTGAGGATTCTATGTCTTGACATAGGTAACAGCAGAGTTGGTGTTGCAATTTCAGACCCACTCAAAATTACTGCCCAGCCGGTTATGACAATTGAGTTACGAAATAAAGATTTGTTTGAAGAACTTGACAAGATATTTCAAGGATACAACATAGAAAAGGTTGTGATAGGCTATCCTCTTTCTAAGCTGCATCCTGATCAGAAAGATGAAAAACTTAAAAAAATTGATGAGATTTCCGAAAAGATTGGAAGCAGATACAATGTAGAGATTGTGAAATGGGATGAGAGATTTTCAACAAAAGCTGTTGAAAGAGTGATAGATGAAGAACTGAACTGGAAAAGAAAGAAAAAGATAATTGACAAGGTTGCGGCAGTTTATATTCTCCAGGGGTATCTTGACTTTTATAATGGAAGCTAAGAATCTTTTGTGTATGTTGATTTTGGTCTTCTTAAATGGTATATTAATGATAAAAATCTTACCAAGAAAAGCGAGTGATATTATTGAATATAGAAGTGCTTAAAAATGAAATTTACAAGCTAAAAGAAGAAAAGAACGCTTTGATAGTTGCTCACAATTACCAAATTGATGAAGTGCAGGAGATTGCTGATTTTGTGGGCGACTCTTTTTATCTTAGCAAAGTGTGTGCTGAGCGTCCAGAAAAAGTTATAGTATTTTGTGGAGTTCATTTTATGGCTGAGAGTGCAAAGATACTTTCGCCACATAAAAAGGTACTGTTGCCAGAGATAGATGCTGGATGTCCTCTTGCTGATATGGTGACTGCAGAAGATGTTGAGAATTTAAAAAAGAAATATCCTGATTATTCAATTGTGTGTTATATTAACTCTCCTGCTTCTGTCAAAGCAAAATCAGATGTTATCTGTACTTCATCAAATGCTGTGAAGATTGTAAGAGAATTTCCTAATGACAAAATAATTTTCTTGCCAGACAAAAACTTAGGAAGTTTTGTAAAAAAACAGGTACCGGAAAAAGACATCATCTTATGGGAAGGATTCTGTATTACCCATTACAAGATAAAAAAAGAGGATGTTGAAAAGGCAAAATCTTTACATCCAAATGCTTTGGTTTTGGTCCATCCTGAGTGTAGACCAGAAGTAGTTGAGCTTGCTGATTTTGTCGGAAGTACAAAACAGATAATAGATTTTGCTAATACTTCGAAAGAAAAAGAGTTTATTATTGGAACAGAGATGGGAGTGCTATACAGTTTAAAGAAGCTAAATCCCGACAAGAAGTTTTATATTCTTCATCCAGGGATGATTTGTCCTAATATGAAGAAGAATACTTTGCAATCGGTAAGAGATGCTCTTTTGTATGAGAGGTACCAGATAGAAGTTGAGGAAGAAATTATGGAAGGCGCAAAAAAAGCACTTTCTAAGATGCTTGAAATGGGCTAATTTGTAAATTGGGGATGGTTAGTTTGACAGAGTTTAAAAGGTTTTGTATTGAATTTGACTCTGGTAGTGATGAAGTATTAAATTTTGATGTAGTGATTATTGGAACAGGCGTTGCAGGGCTATACACTGCAGTCAATCTTGACAAAAGGCTAAAAACTGCTCTTGTAACAAAAGAAACCATGCAGGTTAGCAATACCAATTTAGCCCAAGGCGGGATTGCAGCGCCACTTAGCCATGATGACAGCCCTGACATACACTACATGGACACAATAAAAGCAGGCAGCGGTCTTTGTGATTCGCACATGGTAAGAATTTTGGTTGACGAGGCTATTGAAAATATAAACATTTTGCTTAAGATGAATATTCCATTTGATTTAGATGACGAAGGGGAGATTATTTTAGGTCAGGAAGGAGCACACAGCCGAAGAAGAATAATTCATGCAAGTGGTGATGCAACAGGAAGAATTGTGTCTGAGCATTTAGGACATGTAGTTAAGTCATATGAAAACGTTACAATATTTGAAAATGCTTTTCTGGTTGATATACTCACCGATGAACAGAACACTGCCATAGGAGTTTTGCTAAAGATAAATAATAAGAATGTCATTTTATTTGCAAAAAACATTGTTCTGGCATCTGGTGGCTATGGATATTTGTACAAATACACAACCAACCCTGAGGTGACAACAGGCGATGGCTGTGCTGCAGCTGTAAGGTGTGGAGCAAAGGTTGTGGATATGGAACTTGTGCAGTTTCATCCTACAGTGCTTTATCATGAAAAAAACAAGAGCTTTTTAATATCAGAGGCAGTAAGAGGAGAAGGTGGTCTTCTTTTTAATAGTTTTGGTGAAAGGTTTATGCCTAAGTACCATCCTCTTGCAGAGCTTGCACCAAGAGATATTGTTTCTCGTAGTATATACTTTGAGCTGCAGAGGACAGGTTCTGAAAACGTATTTCTTGACATTACTCATCTTGATGCTAACTTTATAAGAAAGAGATTTCCTAATATATATCAAAAATGTTTGGAACTTGGTATCGATATTACAAAACAGAGAATTCCTGTTGCACCTGCTCAGCATTATAGTATGGGTGGGGTGCTTTCTGACGAGTTTGGCAGAACCACTGTAGAAAACCTTTTTGTATGTGGTGAGGCAGCAGGGACACGTGTTCATGGAGCAAATAGGCTTGCATCAAATTCACTTTTAGAAGGTCTTGTTTTTGGAAGAAGAATAGCTCAATATATCAATGGCAGGTTACAAAAAAATGTAAAACATATAGCAATCTATCATAGAAGCTTGAGTAAAAAGGATTTTGATTTGAACGTAGCTACCGAGATTGAAGGTTTGAGAAGTAAAATGAGTGAGCATGCAGGGATTGTGCGAACAAGAGAAGGACTTGAAAAATTGATAGATTACATTGTCTCAAGGTTAGAAATATTGAATACAATGAAACTCAGCACTCAAAAAGAGATAGAATATTATAACATGCTTATGATAGGATACATCCTGGCAAATGCTGCGCTTATGAGAAAAGAAAGTAGAGGCTCTCATTACAGAAAAGATTTTCCGTATCAGGACGATATTAACTGGAAAAAGCATTTGGTATATTCAAACATTTATGGATGGGAGGAAATTTTTTAAATGCTGAATTTTTTGGTGATTGATAAAATTATTAGAGATGCACTTATAGAAGATATGCCATATGGAGATATTACAACAGACTTATTAATTCCACAAGAGAGCACGTCGAGTGCTGTTTTATTGGCTAAAGAGAGCGGAATTTTATGTGGAATAGATGTGGCAAAGAGAGTATTTGAGATATTAGACTCAAACATAAAATTTGAAAAGTTAAAAACTGATGGAGACAATATTCAAAAAGGTGATGTTTTGGCCAAAATACAAGGGAAAACACGAGCAATCTTGATGGGTGAAAGGCTTGCTTTAAACATTCTTCAAAGGATGAGCGGTATTGCAACGTTTACAAATATGCTTGTCCAAAAGGTGAAAGGATACAGGGCAGCTGTCACTGATACTCGAAAGACCATTCCTCTTTTGAGAATGCTTGATAAATACGCTGTTTTTGTCGGTGGTGGAAAAAATCATAGGTATTCCTTATCTGATGCAGTGCTAATTAAGGATAATCACATAAAGGCTGTTGGGAGTATAACAGAGGCTGTAAAAAGAGCAAAAGAGAATGTCCCACATACAATGAAAGTCGAAGTAGAAGTGCGTAATATGCAAGAGTTTGAAGAGGCATTGGCTGCTGGTGCAGATATAATTATGCTTGACCATTTCACAGTTGATGAGATGAAAATGGCTGTTGAGAAAGCTGAAGGAAGAGTTTTAATAGAAGCATCGGGAAATATAAATATTGATAGCATTGAAGAGATTGCAAAAACAGGTGTTGATATTATTTCTGTTGGTTCTATTACCCATTCAGTAAAAAGCCTTGATATTAGCCTTGACTTTGTAGACTAAAGTTTTTTGGAGGCAAACTCTTATGAAAAAAAAGACATTTTGTCCACTTGACTGTTTTGACAGTTGTGCGATTGTTGCTCAGGTTGAAGATGGGAAAGCAGTAAAACTATACGGTAGTAAAGACCACCCTATCACTAATGGTTTTTTATGCCCGAAAGGTTATAGATTGCTTGAGAAGGTTTATTCAAAAGAAAGGATAACCACTCCTCTTTTGAGGGTCAAAAATGAATTTCACCAAATTTCCTGGAATCAAGCTCTTGACATGATTGCAGAGCAAATAAAAGAGATTTTAAAAAAGTACAACTCAAGTGCCATTTTATACTATAGTGGAGATGGGTATGAAGGATATTTAAGAAATATTGAAAGGCTATTTTTTGATTATTTAGGTGGTGCGACATACTCTGAAGGGAGTTTGTGCTGGGGAGCAGGTCTTCTTGCCCAAAAAATGGATTTTGGAAATTCGCTTTGTCATTCACCGTTTGATATTTTTAATTCTAACTGGATTGTTCTTTGGGGAAGAAATGCTATATGGACAAATCTTCATCTTTTTTATTTTGTCCATATGGCAAAAAAACAGGGTAAAAAAGTAGCAGTGATTGACATTTACCCTACCGAAGCGTTTAAGATAGCTGATATTGGGCTGATTATAAATCCTGGGTCTGACTCTTACCTTGCCTATGGAGCAATAAAATATATATTAGAAAATGGGAAGGAAGACAGAGAATTTATCGAAAAGTATACCATTGGATTTGAAAAGGTAAAGGAGATTGCAAGTAGAATAACATATGAAGAGATAGAGAAAAAGTGCGGTGTGAGTAAAAAAGATATAGAAAACATTGTAAATATTTACATTCAAAAACCTGTATCAACTTTTATTGGATATGGTCCGCAAAGATATACAAATGGAGTAAATACAATTAGAACAATTGACTATCTTGTTGCAATCTCAGGTAATGTGGGAATAAAGGGCGGAGGTTCAAACTTTGCTAACAGGTTCACTCAAAATTTAGCTTCAGTTTTCAAAGACGATAACAGGGCTGTGAATAAGCGTTTTTATAACAGAGCAAAACTTGGTGAATATCTAAAAGACCAGCAAAACCCGCCGATTGAGATGATTTATATATCTGCTGGAAATCCTGTTTCGCAGTGTCCTGACTCAGATTTGGTATTTAGGGAACTTCAAAAAAGATTTGTGGTTGTTGTTGATATGTTTTTGACAGCGACAACGCAAGCAGCAACCATTATACTTCCTGCTGCAAGTTTTCTTGAGAAAGAAGATGTGTTTGTGCCGAATATGTGGCATGATTATATTGGGGTTTCTGAGAAGGTTATTGAAAACATCGGTGAGTCAAAGTCAGAGGTTGAGATAATAAACCAGCTTGCAAAAAGGCTTGACTTGGATTTTCCTATAAAATCAGAAAAAGAGTGGGTAGAATATGTAAAAGCTCATTTTGAGAAAGCTTTAAATATTAAATTTGACAAATATTTTGTGCGTGCAACCAAAATGGAAGTTCCATGGGAAGATAAACTATTTGCAACAAAGAGCAAAAAATTTGAATTTGAAAATGAAAAGATGGGTGTAGCTGTGCCAACTATAGATGAAAATAAGATATTAAAAAACCAGCTCAGACTTGTGACCGTTCATTCTCAAAAAACATTGCATTCTCAGGAGTTTTTTGAAAGAAGACCAATTGCTATTTTTAATATTGAGGATGCAAAGAGACTTGGAATTGGAAATGGCGATAAAGTGCTTATTTACAATGGCTGTGGAAGTTTTGTTGTTGAAGCAATTTTGAAAATGGATATAAAAAGAGGTTATATAATTGTTGAAGAAGGTTATCAAAACCAAAATATTGAGACAATAAACTCTTGCATTTTTCCCAAGACAGCAGAGATGGACAGTCAAGCAGCATTTAATTCAAATTTTGTATTTGTGAAAAAGGTGGCAACATGAAAAATTTATTTATTTTGGCGGGTGGAAAGTCAAAAAGGCTTGGATTTGACAAATTATATCTTAAGATTAGTAATCAAAGTGTTATACAATTAATAGACAAGAGTATAGGTGGACTTTTTGACAAAAAGTTTATTGTGGTAAAAAATGGGCATATAGAGTTTGAAGGGTTTGAGGTGATAAAAGATAAAGTTAATATAGATGCACCTGTTGCAGGTGTTTTGACAAGTTTGATGGTTACAAGAACAAATAAGAATTTTATAATAGCATGTGATATGCCGTTTGTGAAAAAAGAACTTGTAGAATATATGCTAAGTTTTGATGGTTACGATGCAGTTGTTCCTTATTATAATGGCTATTTTGAGCCTCTTTTTTGTGTATATACTAAAACATTTTTAGAAAAAGCATTGGATTTTATAAACAAGGATATATTTTCTCTTTCTACTATCTTACAGAACTCAAATGTAAAGAAAATTGAACTTGACGAAATTTTGAGATTCGACCCTTTTTTAGAAAGTTTTAGAAATATAAATACTCAATCTGATTTGGAGGAGGCAAATGAAAGGTTTAGAAGATCTCTTTCTAACCAGGTTTGATTTAGAAAGATTACCAATAGCTACAGATTTAATTGTTAAAGAGGTTACTGTAACAATAGAAGATAGAGAATTCTTTGAATATGTTAAAAGCAAAATAAATGTTGATAGAATAGGTGAAGTGGTGTTTGCGATAAAAGATGGTGAAGAAGTGCTTGTTGTAAGACAAAAAGAGTATCCTGATAAGGTTTACAGGATACCTTCTGGTGGCATCGGTCTTAACGAGGATGTGGATGAGGCTTTGAAAAGAGAAGTAAAAGAAGAGCTTGCACTGAATATTAAAGATTTTTTGCTGATTGGAGTGATAAAGTATAATCTTCTCTATTTGCAAGAACATTTCGATTTTTATTCGTTTGTATTTTTAATTGAAAAGTATGAAAATGATAATCTTGCAAAAACTGATGGCGAAATTTCTGAAGCAATAAAAATTTCTTTTGGTAAATTAAAAAATCTTTGTGATATCTTGAAAGAACAAAGAGGTTTTTGGGGTGACTGGGGCAAGTTTAGGTTCTATTCTACTTATCTTGTATATGAGTACCTTGTACGAAGGAAAATAAACTAAAAAAGAGGTGTTGTTTGGAGTATGGCAAAAGTGTTTTTGGCAAAAGGGAAAGGACTGAGAGTAGAGAGCGGTCATCCATGGGTTTTCAGGCATGAAGTACAGAAGATAGATGGGGAGTTCGAGGATGGGGATATTGTTGATGTGTTAAATTTTAAAGGGAAGTTTGTGGGAAAGGGATTTATAAATTCCAAGTCTCAAATACTTGTAAGACTTCTTACACGCAAAAATGAGGAGATTAATATTGACTTTTTTAGAAAAAGAGTTCAAGATGCCTGGGAATACAGAAAAAGTATAGGTTATACACAAAATTGCCGGCTTATATTTGCTGAGGCTGATTTTTTACCAGGACTTATTGTTGACAAGTTTGGTGATGTTCTTGTAATGCAGACATTATCAAAAGGTGTTGACAAATTTAAAGATAAGCTGGTAGAAATATTAGTTGAGGTTGTCAATCCAAAAGCTATATATGAAAGAAATGATGCAAGGGTAAGAGAGATTGAAGGACTTGATTTGAGAAAGGGGTTTTTATATGGCAGCTCACCTGTGGAAGTTGAGATAGAGGAAAATGGTATTAAGATGATAGTGGATATAGAAAATGGACAAAAAACAGGATATTTTTTGGACCAAAAAGAGAACAGGGTTGCAATAAGAAACTTTGTAAAGGATAAAGTTATTTTGGACTGTTTCTGTCACACAGGAGGATTTACAATAAACGCTGCCAAGTTCGGTGCATCAAAGGTCATAGGTGTTGATATCTCAGATACAGCAATTGAACAAGCAGTAAAAAATGCTAAGTTAAATGAGGTTGAATCAAAATGTGAATTTGTGGTTGCAAATGTTTTTGATTATCTGAATGAACTTGACGACAAAAAAGAAAAATACGATATGATAATACTTGACCCTCCGGCATTTGCAAAAAGCATACACACTTTGGAAAATGCAAAAAGAGGTTATAAAGAGATAAACTTGCGAGCTATGAAGATACTCAAAAAGGGTGGAATTCTTGTGACCTGTTCATGTTCACATTATATGAAGCCAGACATATTTTTTGAGGTTATTAAAGATGCTGCAATAGATGCAAAAAAGACGTTAAGGCTCATTGAGTACAGAACACAGGCGAAAGACCATCCATATCTTATTAGCTATGAAGAGTCTCTGTACCTCAAATGTTTTATTTTTCAGGTTCTATAAGATTTACAAGGAGGCTAACTGTAAATTGAATTTGCCAGAAGAATTTTTGTCAAAAATGAGAGAGATTTTAAATGATGAATTTGACCAGTTTATAAAAATATATGACTTTGACAGTTATAAAGGTTTTAGGGTCAACACTGCCAAAGTTTCAGTCAAAGAGTTTATAGATAAAATGGGAATTGAATTTGAAAGAATTCCATGGTGTAAAGATGGTTTTTTCTACACTGAAGAGTTAAGACTGAGCAAACACCCATACTATTTTGCTGGGCTTGTATATATTCAGGAACCATCAGCCATGTTTCCGGTTGAGGCTTTGGATGTAAAGGAAGGCGAAAAAGTTTTGGACTTGTGTGCTGCACCTGGGGGAAAGAGCATTCAGATAGCAGCAAGACTTGGTCAAAATGGATTGCTTATATCCAATGATGTAAAACCATCAAGAATCAAGGCGCTTGTAAAGAATGTTGAAAATCTTGGGCTTACAAATGTTGTCATTCTGAACAACAAACCAAAAGAGATAGCGGAAAGCTATGGTGCATATTTTGACAAGATTTTAGTTGACGCACCTTGTTCTGGTGAGGGAATGTTTCGCAAAGACCCAACGGCAGCCAAAAAGTGGACTTCCAATCATCCTGAAAAGTATGTCAATCTGCAGAGAAGTATAATGACAGAGGTGGATGAACTTTTGAAAGTGGGTGGTGAGATAGTATATTCCACCTGTACGTTTGAAGTAGAAGAGAATGAAGGAATTATTGACTGGTTCTTAAAAAAACATAAAAACTATGAGGTTGTTGAGATAAAAAAATATGAGGGTTTTTCGGATGGAATTGAGATAAATGGCAATGAAAATTTGAAAAAAGCGGTGAGAATTTACCCGCATAGGGTCAGAGGCGAGGGACATTTTATTTGCAAGTTAAGAAAGGTGCGAGAAAGTGGATTTGAGTGGACTTTTCAGCCACAAAGATTAGAGGTGGACAGTGAGGATTTAAAAATTTTCGAAAAGTTTTGTAATAAATACTTGAACATAGACTTAAGTAACTTTAAAGATAGGGTGTTTTATAAAAAAGCAAACAAACTGTATTTGGGTTTTGACGGACCTTTTGATAAAATAACACCGCTTCGAAATGGTCTTTTGCTTGGAGAAGTTTATAAAGGAAGATTTTATCCTTCTGCTCATTTGATTGCGAGTTTAAAGTGCGAAAATCTCAAGGTTGCTATTAACTTTTCTCAAGAAGATGAAAGGTTGTGGAGGTATTTAAAAGGCGAGACGATAGAGAACAAAGAAAATCTGAATGGATTTGTAGGGATATGTGTAGATGGCTTTACTCTTGGTTGGGGTAAAGCAGAGGGACATATAATAAAAAATTATTTCCCAAAAGGATGGAGATTAGAATAAAAATGAGGCTTGACAAGTTTCTGACTCACTGTGGTTTTGGTTCACGAAGTCAGGTTAAAAAGTTAATAAGAGAAGGAATTGTAACTGTAAATGGGAAACAAATAGTTGAAGTTGATTTTAAGATTAATCCTGAAGAAGATATAATAGAAGTTGATGGAAGAGTTGCAAAGTTCAGTAAACAGATTTATATCATGATGAACAAACCGAAAGGTTATGTGTGCTCAAATGAAGAGCTGGCATCACTTACAGTGTTTTCACTTATTTCTGATGATTTAAAGTATCGAGATTTGCATACAGTTGGAAGGCTTGACAAAGACGCAGAAGGTCTTTTGATAATTACAGATGATGGTGAATATACGCACAGAGTTATCTCACCCAAAAAAAGAATTGAAAAAGAGTATTTAGTAAGGCTTGAAAAAGAGGTGGATGAGGAAAAGCTGAATGAGTTTGAAAATGGTATTATCTTAGATGATGGTTATAAGACACTTCCTGCAAAATATACTATTATTGATAGTACCACAGTCAAATTGTGTATATATGAAGGTAAATATCATCAAGTTAAAAGGATGTTCGAAGCAATTGGAAATAAGGTGGTGGACCTAAAACGTCTGAGAATAGGAGGTCTTAATTTAGACCAAAGTTTAAAACCGGGTGAATACAGGGTGATGAAAGTGGAAGAGGCTTATTTGGTGTTTGGTAAGTAAAAAGAGAGGAGAGGTAATTGAAAGATGAAACAGGTTGAGTTAAAAAATCTTGTTAAGGTTTCAATCTTTGGTGCTTTAGCATTTGTTGTAATGCTAATAGAATTTCCTTTAGGGATATTTCCGGAATTTTTAAAGCTTGATTTTAGTGACTGTATAGCATTGATAATTTCATTTGCTCTTGGACCTGCTTGGGGTGTGGGTGTTGAATTTTTGAAAAATGTACTTCATCTGTTTGTTACCAAAACGGTCGGGATAGGCGAATTTGCTAACTTTATGATTGGCGGCTTTTTTGTGTACATTGCAGGATACATATATGCCAAGAATAGAACTAAAAGAGGTGCTGCAGTAGCTCTTATTATTTCTACCATTGCATTTTCTATCTGGGCCGGTTTGCTAAACTACTTTGTGCTTCTCCCTCTTTACGAAAATGCTTTGAAATTTCCAATCTCAGAGATAGTAAAAATTGCTTCAAAGGTAAATGGTCTTGTGACAGATAAGTTTACATTGATTTTATTTTCAATAATTCCTTTTAATTTGGTAAAAGGTACAATAATTTCAGTGGTTACTTTTGTTATTTATAAAAGGTTGTCGAAGATTGTAAAAAGATAGGAGATGAAAATTATGGGTGTTTATTTTGAAAATGAATTTGGAAAGATAGAGATTACCAATGATTGCATTGCTACAATAATAGGGCTTTCGTGTATGGAAAGCTATGGTGTTGTGGGTATGGTATCAAAAAGTGTAGCAGACGGGATAGTTACACTTCTTGGCAGGGAAAACTTGCAAAAAGGTATAAAGGTTATGGCGGAAAATGGTATTGTTAACGTTGATATTCACATAATTGTGGAGTACGGCACCAGAATTCCTGTTGTTGCTGAAAATATCAGAGAAAGAGTTTCATATGCTATTGGAAAATACACAGGTCTAAAGCCGGGAACTATAAATATCTTTGTAGATGGTATTCGTTTGTAACTTGCTGAGGAGGATTGGACTATGAAATTTTTAACTGCAGATGTATTAAAAGATATGTTAAAAGCTGCAAATAATTATTTAAAATTGCACATAGATAAGATAAACTCATTAAACGTCTTTCCAGTACCAGATGGTGACACAGGCACCAATATGTCTGCCACTCTTGACAGCAGCATAAAAGAAATAAATGGAAAGACTTTCGAAAATGTGGACAAACTTATGAATGCAGTTGCGTTTGGCAGCTTAAAAGGTGCACGCGGTAATTCTGGTGTTATTCTTTCTCAGCTTTTACGCGGATTTGCCAAAGAGCTAAAAGGCAAAGATGTTATAGATATACCAACATTTGTTGCTTGTTTAAAATCTGCGTCTGCAAGTGCTTACAAAGCAGTGATGAAGCCTACAGAAGGCACTATGCTCACAGTTGCACGCGGGATTGCAGAGGATGTTGAAAAAGAAGTGGCAGAAGGCATTGTGAGTGAAATAGAGGATTTGCTGGAAGTGTGTGTTTCAAGCGGGAAGAAGTGGCTTGCAAAGACACCAGAGATGCTTTCTATTTTAAAAGAGGCAAATGTAGTTGACAGTGGCGGTATGGGTCTTGTAATAATTTTTGAAGGGATGTATAAATTCTTAAAAGAAGGAATGGTATTTGAAGAGCCATCACAGCAGGAAGTTTATACAGTCCTCACTTTTAAACCTGAAGATATTAAGTTTACTTACTGTACAGAGTTTTTTATTACCGGTTTGAAAAAGAATATTGAAAAAGAATTTAAGGAATATCTTGAGACAATTGGTGATTCAATTATTGTAATCCAAGATGGCGACATTCTCAAAACACACGTTCACACAAATTCACCTGGCAAGGTAATAGAAAAGGCTTTGAAATATGGTGAGCTTATAAATATAAAGATTGATAATATGAAATATCAGCACCAGGAGTTTATAAGTAAAAGAGAAAACCATGAGACAGAACTTCAAACACAGGCTGAAGTTATTATAAAAGAATATGGTTTTGTAGCTGTATCACAAGGAGAAGGATTCAATGAAATATTAAAAGGCTTGGGTGTTGATTTTGTAATTGAAGGCGGACAGACTATGAATCCAAGCGCTGAGGACTTTGTAAATGCTATAAAGAATGTACCAGCCAAAAATGTATTTATTTTCCCGAACAATAAAAACGTGATTATGTCAGCAGAGCTTTCTTTACAGCTTATTAATACAAATAAAAATATAGTGATTATGAAGACAACCAATATTCCTGAGTGCATTACTGCAATGATAAAGTTTGATTTGAACAAGAGTATTGAAGAAAATATAAAGCTCATGCAGCAAGCTATAAACTCAGTAAAGGTTGTAGAAATAACTAAGGCAGTGAGAAATACAAAAATAAACGGGTTTGAGATTGAAGAAGGCGATTTTATAGGGATTTCCAAAAAGGAAATAATTGCATGTGACAAAGATATGTTAAAAGTAGCTTTGGCTTGTGTCGAAAAGATTGTTGATTCTACAACCCAGATTTTGAGTATTTACTATGGCAAAGGTGTAGCCTTAGAAGATATAGAGGTGCTTGTTAAAAACATACAAGAAATATACCCGAAAATTGACATTGAGAGCTATGAAAGTGGAAATGAAATTTATCAATTAATTATTGTAGCTGAGATGTGATGGTAAAATGAATGTTCTTGAAAAAGACATAAGATTCTTAAAAGGTGTTGGAGAAAACAGAGAAAAGCTATTTAAAAAGCTGGGTATAAAAAAAGCCGAAGATTTGCTCTGGCACATACCCCGAAAATATCTTGATTATAGCAGGCTAAAGAAAATAAGAGAGCTTTGTGATGGTGAGATAGAGTCATTTGTTGCAAAGGTTGCAGGCAAACCTGTGGAGATAGAAACAAGGTCAGTAAAGATAATAAAAATTCCTGTTGAGGATAGTACCGGGGTTGTTACAACTGTATGGTTTAACCAGGACTATATAAAAAATGTTTTGAAAGAAGGAGAGGTTTTTTGCTTTTCTGGGAAGATTGAGAGAAAAGGCTTTTATATTGAAGTGAAAAATCCTGAATTTGAGAAATATGACCAACATCTTATTCATACAGGTAGGATTGTTCCTGTATATAATTCTACTGAAGGTCTTTCACAAAAGGTGATTAGAAATATTGTAAACAATCTTTTGCAGCAAGTTGATGGAATGCTTATAGATATAATTCCGCCTTATATAAGGCAAAAATATAATTTGAGTGAAATCAATTTTGCAATAAAAAATATTCATTTTCCAGAAAACAAATTGAGTTTAGAACTTGCAAGGAAAAGGCTTGTGTTTGAAGAGTTTTATCTTCTTCAGCTTTCCCTTTTGCTTCTAAAAGAAAACATAGAAAAAAACGAAGGAATAAAAATTGAAAATGTGCAAAGTAGCTTAAAAGAGTTTGAAAAGCTTCTTCCGTTTGAGTTGACCGAGGCGCAAAAAAGAGTGCTGGCAGAGATTGCACAAGATTTAGAAAGTACAAAACAGATGAACAGGCTTATCCAAGGCGATGTGGGTTGCGGAAAGACGGTTGTAGCTTTGGCAAGCGCGTATGCAACAATTAAAGCGGGATATCAGGTTGCACTAATGGCACCAACAGAGGTTTTAGCTTTGCAGCATTATAACGAATGTAAAAAATACTTTGATAATAAATTCAATGTAAGACTTCTAATTGGATCAACTCCAAAAAAAGAAAAGGAAATAATCTTAAAAGAGCTTGAACATGGACTTTGCAAAATGGTCATTGGAACCCATGCACTTATCCAAGATGATGTAAAATTTAAAAACCTTGGCTTGGCAATTACTGATGAACAGCACAGATTTGGAGTTATCCAAAGGGTAGAGCTTACAAAAAAAGGAAGTTCACCGAACATTCTTGTTATGACAGCAACTCCAATACCCAGAACTTTGAGTTTGGTTTTGTATGGAGACCTTGATATTTCTATTATTGACCAGCTACCTCCCGGCAGAAAAAAAATTTTGACATACGCTGTTGATGAGAGTTTTCGCCAGCGTGTGTACAATTTCATAAAGAAACAGTTAAATGAAGGAAGGCAGGTTTACTGGATATGTCCTCTGATTGAAGAGTCAGAAACTTTGAATGCAAAATCGGCGGTTGAATTTGCAAAATCTTTGAAAGAAGGATTTTTTAAAGACTACAATGTAGCTTGCTTACACGGAAAACTTTCTGTAAAAGAGAGAGACAAAATCTTAAATGATTTTAAAGATGGACACATTCATATATTAGTTTCAACTACAGTTGTCGAGGTTGGAATAAACGTTCCAAATGCCACAGTTATGGTGATTGAAAATGCTGAAAGATTTGGACTTGCCCAGCTGCATCAGCTTAGGGGGCGAGTTGGCAGAGGCGAGTACCAGTCGTACTGTATCTTGTTTAATCAAAGCGATTCAGAGATTGCCAAAAAAAGGATGATAGCTATAACAAGAAGTCAGAACGGGTTTGAAATTGCTGAAATGGACCTAAAACTTCGAGGACCTGGTGATTTATTTGGAACAAAACAACATGGTATCATGAACTTTAAAGTAGCCGATATCATAAATGATATGGATATTTTAAAGCAAGCAAGAATTGCTGCAGAAGAAACCATTAGACTTAATCTTGTTGATAATAAACTTTTAGAGAAAATCAATAAACAATTTTACAATAATATAGAAAATATTGGCCTTTAACCCTTTTCAAATATTTCTTGTTATAATTTTTTTAAAAGTGAGCATATTAATATAGTGAAAAAAGAAAAGTCTCAAACAAAAAAGGGGGTTGAAGGCCATGGCAAGAAATAGAAAGCTTGTTCCGGAAGCAACTAAGGCTCTTGACCAATTAAAGGCAGAGGTAGCAAGCTCAATTGGTGTTCAGTTGAAACCAGGTTACAACGGTGATTTGACAGCAAAACAGGCAGGTTCAATTGGTGGTTATATGGTAAAGAGAATGATTCAGGATTATGAAAATAGAGCAGCAGGCAAATAACCCCGCGAGGTGTTTAAAATTTACCAACAACGAAGGGACTTTTTGAGTCTCTTCGTTGTTGTTTTTTTAGAGGGATTTTTATATAATCAATATATAAACAAATTGTAAGAAGTTGCTTAAAAAATGAGGGTTATAAGTGGTCAGCAAAAAGGTAGAAAATTAAAAAGTGCAAATATTGAAGGGTTAAGACCCACATCAGATAGAGTAAAAGAAGCTATTTTTAATATGATAGCACCTTTTTTGAATAAAAACCTTATTGTAGCTGATTTTTTTGCAGGGACGGGAAATGTAGGGATTGAGTTTTTGTCAAGAGGTGTCAGAGAAGTTACATTTGTTGAAAAAGATGTGAGGTGCATTAATCTAATAAAGGAAAACCTTAAAAATTTGGATTTGTTGAAAAGGGCAAGGATAATAAAAGGTGATGTAATAAGATTTTTAAAGTCTAAAAACTGTCCAGTATTTGATATTATCTTTTTAGACCCGCCGTACAAGTCTGGTTATGCAAAAGAGTGTATTTCTGAAATAATAGAAAATAACAGAATAAGTGAAAATGGTCTTATAATTGTTGAATCTAATTTAGAGTTTCGATATGAAGATGAAAACCTTTCTATTTTGAGAGAGAGAGAATATGGTGATACTAAAATTACAATTTTCTGTTTTGGGGGTAAAAGAAGTTGAAAATAGGAGTATATCCAGGAAGTTTTGACCCTGTTACAAATGGTCATCTTGATATAATTGAAAGGGCTTCGAAAATTTTTGATAAATTAATTGTGGCTGTTCTGGTCAATCCAAATAAAACACCTGTGTTTGACATTGAAGAGAGGGTTGAACTTTTAAAAGAGACAACAGAACATTTGCCGAACGTTGAGGTAAAAGCTTTTAAAGGTCTTTTAATTGATTTCATGAAACAAGAAAATGCTAAGGTTATAGTAAAGGGATTGAGGGCAGTATCCGATTTTGAATATGAATTTCAGATGGCACTTTTGAACAAAAAACTTGAACCTTCGATTGAAACAATTTTTATGATGACAAACAGCAAGTATTCATACCTCAGTTCAAGTATGGTTAAAGAAGTTGCTAGATTTGGAGGGTGCATAGAAGACTTAGTTCCTGAAAAGATCGCTAAAAAGGTAATGAAAAAGTTGAATAAGAAATATACGGAAATGGAGGAAAAATAAGTAATGAGTGAACTGAGTATATTGGAGCTTTTAGAGAGAATGGAGGAAATAATAGAAAATAGCAAATCAATACCGTTTACATCAAAGGTTATGGTAGAAAAGGATGAACTATTAGAGATAATAAAAGAAATAAGGCTTTTGCTGCCGCAGGAACTTTCTCAAGTCAAGTGGGCAAAGGAAGAGAGGAAGAAGATTTTAGAGAGAGCTCAGAAGGAAGCAGAAGCAATCATAAATGATGCAGAGAGCAAGGTAAAAGGGCTTGTAGATGAGACAGAGATTGTCAAATTAGCAGAGAAGAGGGCAGAGGAGATTATCCAAAAAGCAAAAGAACATGCAAAAGAGTATAGACTCATGGCCCAGAGTTATACCATTGAGCTTTTGGAACAGACAAAGAAAACAATTGAAAATATTGTAAAAGAACTAAATGACAATATTGACCAAATTAGGCAGAAAAACTCATAGCGATAAAATTATAAAAATTAAAGTAATGAGAGCTGTAGATAAAGCACACTGAATTAATTTTCCAATAATATAGTGGAAAGATTGCAAACCTGCTGCACTCAAAAAGGATATTGTTTGAAAGTGTACCGAAAGTCCGCCCCAGGAAATAATGAGTTCAGATGCTATCAATTTTTGCCAGACAGGAAGAGGGTTTGTATTAATCTGTACACAGCCGTTTGTTATTTCAAAAAATCCGTATAAAAGTCCTTTTACTAAAGTAGCATCTGCACCTACAAATTTAAAGAGATTACATATTAAATGATAAATTTTAAAATAGTCGAGGATGTTATTTAAATTAAAAAAGAGAGTTATAAAGCCCCCTATAATAAGTATGGACTCAATTGAATCTTTTACGGATTTTGATAAAACCTTGCCAATATCAAAATTTAAAGGTTTGTAAAGTTCTGAAGCTGCCAGTATTTCACTTTGTGCAAATCGAGAAGTACAAAAAGCTATTATCAAACTTGCGAGTATATGGGCAAAAAATAGGATATATCCATACTTTTTAGAACTGAGCAGATTGATTCCAACCGTTCCAATGATAAAAAGAGGTCCAGAGTTGTTAACAAAATAAAGGAGCCTTACAGCTTCGTTTTTACTGATTAATTTTTGGCTATATAAGTTACATACCATCTTGCTACCGACTGGATATCCGGTTAGCATTCCTATTATCATTGCTAAAAACCCATTTGATGAAAGTTTGAATATCTTTTTGGAGGGCAAAAAGAAGATGTTTGAAATATGGCTTATTAGTTTTGATTCTACAAGTACATTTATAACCAAAAAGTATGGAAAGAGAGAAGGCAGGACTTTTTCCCACCATATGATTACTGATTTTGTTGTTGACTGAATGATAAGTTGAGGCTTTAAAAACATAGATAAAAAATAAAGTATACATAATATTATTACGGTAAAGTTAAATATCTCTCTCAAGTGCTCTGCTCCAATACATATTTAAATGGTATTCTACTTAAAATATTATTGCTGTATGGAGGGTAAAATGAAAAAAGTTTCGCTTGCACTTGGTTCTGGTGCAATGAGAGGATTTGCACACATAGGGGTTATAGAAGTGCTGGAAAAGGAGTTTAAATTTGAAGCTTTTTC
This sequence comes from Caldicellulosiruptor bescii DSM 6725, assembly GCF_000022325.1. NCBI lineage: Bacteria > Bacillati > Bacillota > Caldicellulosiruptorales > Caldicellulosiruptoraceae > Caldicellulosiruptor > Caldicellulosiruptor bescii. The sequence goes on from NC_012034.1 coordinate 1,319,102, forward strand.
AGGTTCAAGCATTGGTGCTGTTATTGGCGCATTTTACTGTCTTGGATATGACCTTGGTCTTATATATAAGGTAGCAAAACAAATAAGAAATGACGTACTCATAGATTTTAAAGTAAGTAAAAATGCTCTCATTTCAGGTAAAAATATTGAAGAGATTTTAAAGCTTTTTTTGAGAGATAAAAGGTTTTCGGATTTGAAATATCCGTTTTATGTTGTTGCAACAGACCTTTTAAAAGGTGAGCAGGTGGTCTTCAGCGAGGGAAGTTTATATGATGCTGTAAGAAGCAGCATATCCATTCCGGGGGTTCTTCCACCGTATAAAATAGGGGATACTGTGCTGGTTGATGGAGCGGTAGTAGACAAAGTGCCGGGAAAGGTTTTAAAAGAAAATGGTTGCGAGTTCGTAGTTGGTGTGGATGTTTCAGGTAAAAGTTCGCTCAAAGAACCTAAAAATATCTTTGAAATGATAATGACTACCATTGATATTATGGGTGAAGAGATACTCAGACTTAAGCAGAGGTACTTTGATTACCTCATAAAAATTAATCTTGAAGATATAAATCCATATACCCTTGCTGATGTAGAGAAGGCGTATCAAAGAGGAAAGAAAAGGGCAGAAGAGGAGTTAGAAAACTTAAAGAATTTAGCTTCTTGAACTGATATAGATAGGAGATGATTTAAATTCTGTCTGCAGATATTTGTGAAAATCTTTATATTGCAGGGCATGCAGCATTGAAGATCTTATTTCAAGTTCAAGAAGCTCTTTGTATTGAGGGTTTTTTAACCACTGCTGATTTAGTTTTGTGATGTACTCAATTTTGTCTTTTATCTTATTTAAATATTCTTTTCCTTTATAGTTGAATCCCAAAACTCTCACATAAGGTGTAATGGAAAGAAGAGCTTTTTGGTCAAAATTGTTTCTCACAATAGCGTGTATGAATATTCTCTGAAGTCTTGTAAGGGTATATCTTTTAGTTTTTACATTCTCAAGAAGATTTTTAGCTGATGGAGAATTGAAAATATACTTTTCAAATCTATTTTCAAGCCCTTCTTTGACATCAATTTTGTTCTTCAGAAAATCTGGTACAACGATAGCGTTGTAGATAAAGAGCTTAAAGTAATCCTCAAGAATTACAGGTCCTCTTCCGCTTTCAAATTCTTCTAAAAGTATTTCATAAGAAACAGATGGCATTTTATTTTTGATTGCATGGAGGTTATTTATGTTTCTTCTTATAGCAGTAGCTGAAGCGTATGTGTCTTGTGTGAGGTTGGGGTCATTATAAGAGGCACCTATCCTTCTTATAGTAAATGGTTCAATCTTTGAATTTAGCCTATAAATCCATTTGATATATTCAATTCCAAGTATGTTGTTAGAGGAAAATTCAATATTGGTTTTGCATGTTTTTATAAGAGCAAGTTCACGAGCTTTTGGGAAGGAATACCCTTCTTTCAAATAACTTTTCAAACTTGACTTAAAATCATCTTCTTCAAATGCTAAATGTTTAGCAGTTTCTTTAAGCTTGTCTATATCACCACATTCTGAGCCAAAAACAATAAAGTCAACACCAAGCTGGTTTAAAATGGATATTGCACCATATGCGAATATTTCAGCACTATTGCAGGCATATGCGAATGGAAGCTCAAAGATGACATCTACCCCGTTTAAAATAGCCATCTTTGTCCTTGCCCATTTATTTACAATTGCAGGTTCTCCTCTTTGAATAAAGTTACCGCTCATTACGCCCACAACTATGTCTGCATTTGTTATTTCTCTTGTCTTTTGCAAATGGTATAAGTGTCCATTGTGAAAAGGGTTATATTCTACTATAATACCAGCAACTCTCATTTTGTAACCCTTCCTCAGGACAGTTTTTTATATGAAGTATGATATCAAAAAATAGTCACAAAATACAATAATTATTGTTACTAAATAAACTCAATAATGCAAAAATTGTATGAATGTTTGACAATAAAGAATTTCATCTGATAAACTATGAAGAAGGATACTGCAAAAGTAGGAGGCGAATTTTTAAGGTGGAATATTTTTTAAGTGAAGAACAAAAGATTATAAAGAAACTTGCAAAAAGGATTTCAGATGAATACGTGTCAAAGGTTGCAATAAAATATGACAAAGAAGGCATATTTCCAAGAGATATATTGGACCTTTTAGCATACACAGAGCTCACTGGTGTATACATTCCTAAAGAGTACGGTGGGTTTGGTGGCGGTGTTATGGAAATGTGCCTTGTTGTAGAAGAGCTTTCAAGAAATTGTGCAGGTGTTGCGGTATCATACGCTGCAACAGCTCTGGGTGCATATCCCATAATTCTTTATGGTAAAGAAGAACAAAAGGAAAAGTATTTACCTAAGATAGCAAAAGGAGAGTTGATAGCCGCGTTTGCATTGACAGAAGCTGATGCTGGAAGCGATGTGAGCAGTATAAAGACAACTGCAGAGAAAAAAGGAGATTATTATATTTTAAATGGCAGCAAGCACTGGATAACAAACGGCGGTGAAGCTGACGTGTATGTGGTTTTTGCAGTGACCGATAAATCAAAAGGACCACGCGGAATTTCAGCTTTCATTATAGAAAAGGGATATGAAGGGTTTTATTGCGGTAAAAAAGAGGACAAGATGGGCATAAGAGCATCTTCTACCACAGAACTTATATTTGAAGATTGTAAAGTGCCCAAGGAAAATATTTTAGGTCGTGAAGGGACAGGATTTATTATTGCAATGAAGACGTTTGACAGGACACGACCTGGAGTGGCTGCAATGGCTGTTGGGATTGCTCAAGGTGCTTATGAGCATGCAATCAGATATGCAAAAGAAAGAGTCCAGTTCGGACAACCTCTTTCATCCTTTCAGGCAATTCAGCATATGCTTGCTGACATGTACATAAACATCGAAGCTGCAAGATCTCTGCTTTATTCAACATGCCGAATGATTGATAGTGGTGCAAAGGATTTTTCAAAGGAATCTTCAGCGTGCAAAGTTTTTGCATCTGATGTTGCTATGAAGGTCACTACTGATGCCGTTCAAATTATGGGTGGAAATGGATATGTTAAAGACTATCCGGTTGAAAAGATGATGAGGGATGCTAAAGTGACTCAGATATTTGAAGGAGCAAATCAAATTCAGAGAAATATTATTGCCTCTGAAATCATAAAAGAGTATTAAAATCCTAAAGACTTGAGGAGGAGTTTTTGAAAGATGAAAATTCTTGTGTGTATAAAACAAGTCGTTGATCCGGAAAAGGTGGAGTATAATCCTGAAACCAGGACAATAAAAAGAAATGCTCAGCATTTGATGAACAATCCTGCTGACCTTAGCGCTTTAGAATTTGCTCTTAGAATAAAAGATGTTAATAAAGATGTTCATATCACAACCCTTTCAATGGGTCCTGTTGAGTGTGAAAGCAAAATAAAAGAACTTATAGAGGTTGGTTGTGACAGCTGTGTGCTTTTGAGTGATAAAAGACTTGCTGGTTCTGATGCGTATTCTACTGCGTATGCGCTGGCAAAGGCTATTGAAAAGCTTGGCAATTTTGACTTGATACTGTGTGGTGAGTCTTCCTTAGATGGTGAGACATCTATTGTTCCACCTCAGATAGCAGAGTATCTTAATATTCCTCACATATCATTTGCGACTAATATAAAAGTTTCTGATTTGCAACACGTTGAAATTGAAAGAAAATTTAAAAATCAACTATTTAGGTTTGAGGTAAAACTGCCTGCGCTGATTTCTGTCAAGAAAGATAGTGCTTTTCTCAGGCTTCCAAAACTGAGCTTAATGATAAAAGCTCTTTCTTATACTCCTCAAATTATTAGTTTAGATGATTTAGAAAACTTTGATTTTAGCAAAGTAGGAGCAGAAGGTTCAAAAACCTCGGTAAATAGGTTTGTTGAACAAAGCTTTGAAGATGTTAAATGTGAAATCTATGAAGATATTGAAGATGCTCAAATAGAGTGTATAGCTAACCTTGTTATGAGATTCTTATAAAAAACTTCAATTTCATAAGGGGGACTAAAAAGAGAAATGGAACATGTGATATTTGTGCCGGCAATTTATCATGTTGATGAAATCTCACAACTTGCTTCTTTTCTTTCTTTCATTGAGAGCAGAATTACAGTTAAAGATAAAAAAATTATTTTATACCTATATTCGAATAGACAAGTGGAAGATAAGGATATCAATTTCCTAAAGACTCTTCCATTAAGTCAAATTGTTATCTGTAAAAATGAACTTTTTTCAGACTGGGAATGGCCTTACATCGAAGCTATAACCCAGCATATAAATACAATAAAACCTCATGCTGTCATTTCAATATCAAGCGATTTTATAAAGTCAATTTTAGCAAGAGTTGCTGCACGCTTTTCATGTGGGTTTGCTGTTGATTGTACAGACCTTATTTTTGATGAGAGTACTCATAACTACAGTTTTTTAAAGCCTGCATATGCAGGAAATATAAACGCTGAGATTTTAGTCAAAAATTCTTCTATTGTCTTTGCTACGTTAAAAATAAAAAATGTAGCTGAATGTTCTTTTGAGACCATTGATAGTAAAGTAGAGATTGTTGAAAGTCTCTTTGAGAACTTTGAGCCTTTTTCTGGCAGAATTAAGATTATTGAAAAAAATTTAGCTCAGAATATTGATAACAAACTTGAAAGTGCTAAAATAGTTATTGGTGTAGGAAGGGGAATCAAAGACAAGGAAAATTTAAAATATGCTTTTGAACTTGCAAATATCTTAAACGGTGCGGTGGGTGTCACGCGGCCGCTTGTTGACATGGGCTGGCTTGACAAAGAATATCAAATTGGTCAAAGTGGCAAGATTGTATCACCACAGATATATTTTGCTTTTGGTGTTTCGGGTGCAGCCCATCATATTTGTGGGATTGGCAATCCAAAACTCATAATAGCAGTTAACAAAAACAAAGATGCGCAGATTTTTAAAATTGCTCATTACGGGATTGTAGCAGATGCTACCTCTGCTATGAAAAGTTTTATAAAAGCTTTTAAAAGTAGGCTCAAAGACTGCTGATTTTTTGAGGTGCACTGGAGGAAGTTTAAGTAATGCAAAGAAAATTTTCAGTATATGTTCTTTTAATAACAATTGCTTTCTTTCTTTTTTTAAGTGGATGTTCGTATCTATTTCAAACTTCTGACTTTTGGGGAACAAATTCAGCCCAGTTTTTAGATAAGCAAATATGTAGTGTATTTTTTTTGGATGTAGGTCAGGGAGATAGTATACTGATAAAAACACCCGAAAATAAGTTTGTATTGATTGACTCAGGACCGAATTCTGCTGAACAGGATGTTTTACAAACCTTAGATAGATTAAATGTCAAAAAATTGGATGTGGTGATTGCAACTCATCCGCATGAGGACCATATTGGCAATATGGACAAGATTATTTCTAAATATGACATAGAAAGATTTTATACAACAAATAAAACAACAAATACTCAGACATTTGAGGATATGCTAAACGCACTGAAGAAAAAGAACCTAAAGATTTCAATTGCAAGACCATTTGATAGACTGAAATTAAATGGTGTTACGTTGACTTTTTTGTCACCTCTTAAAGATTATGATGATTTGAATGATTCAAGTGTGGTTGTCATGCTTGAATTTGCGGGAAAAAGGGTGTTATTTACTGGCGATATTTCACAGAATGTGGAATATGACATAGTAAGGAATGTTCATGATATAAAGGCAGATGTTTTGAAGGTTTCTCATCATGGAAGCTATGCTGCAACTTCAAGTTTATTTTTAGAAAAGGTAAATCCCAAAGTGGCTATCATAAGTGTGGGAAAAGACAATCCGTACGGTCATCCGCACTCATCCACAATAAGGAGATTGGAGAAATTTAAAGTTAAAATATTTACAACAGAACAAAATGGCAACATTGCTGCACTGATATTCCCAGATGGCACATTAAAACTCATCACCCAGAGATAGAAAGGAGAAAAGCCAAAAATGATTTATATATTCAAGAAGAGAATTAAGGATATAGTAGTAATAGTTATATTATTTTTGATACTATCAGCTGTGGTTGTACAATTTTTTACAAAAACATTGTGGACAGCTGAGACAAACCTAAGGCTTGATAATAATCTTTTAAATCCGTTCAACTTCAATACTTCATCACCCGACGTTTCCAATATGGTGCAAGGTCTGTATTCCAACGTGACTGCATTGGATTTGAACAAAGAATACTTAGAGATGGTGGCGCTAAACCCTCCTTTTATTGACTATGTCACAAGCAGATATGGTGAAGATGAGAGATTTGGGGTTTTTATTGAACCTAAAGCTTCAAAGAGCGGTATAAACTATGTTGTTGTAAAAGCTGTTGCAGATTCACAGACTGCTGCTCAGAATATGCTAAATGAATATCTCAAAAGTTTGGATAACCAGGTAATCTCAGATTTGAAAAGTAAGTCAGAAGCTGCTCAAAAACTTTTGGATGAGCTTTTGCTTGAAAGAAGCAAATATGAAAAGACCAGTTTGACTTCAAGTGAACAAGAACAGCTAAGCCAGATCTCAGCTGCTATAAGTCTTATAAAGTGGGTAAATAGTCATTACAACAAAGTGATTGATTTGAAAAGTGCCATTTATCAATATGGAAAAGTAAAGGTATATGAGTCTGCTGGTAGCAAGTTTGAAAAGGCTTTAAGAGTTGTTGCTGGAATGCTGGCAGGTGTGATTGTTGCAATTTTGTATGTAATATATAGAGAGAGAAAATATATTATCCAGAATTTATAATTTTTTCTAAATATCAAAATTAGAATGGAGATGAGGATTTAAAAATGATCTCGCTTATTGATTTGAAAAGACAGTACAAAAGCATTTCACAGGAAATAATAGAACGTGTGAAAGAAGTCTTTGAAAGCGGACAGTATATTTTAGGACCAAAAGTTGCAGAGTTTGAGAAAAAGTGTGCTGAATATCTGAATGTAAAACACGCAATAGGTGTTGGAAATGGTACAGATGCCCTTGTCATAGCACTTGAAAGCCTTGGTATAGGAAAAGGTGATGAGGTTATAACCACTCCTTTTACCTTTTTTGCAACAGCTGAGGCAATAGTGAGAGTGGGTGCAAAACCAGTTTTTGTTGACATTGACCCTCTGTCGTACAACATAGACCCTGAAAAGATAGAAGAGAAGATTTCTGAGCGCACAAAAGCTATTATTCCTGTCCATATATTTGGTCAAGTGTGTGACATGAAGAAAATAGTACAAATTGCCAAAAAGTATAACTTGTATATTATCGAAGATGCCTGCCAAGCATTTGGTGCTGAATTTGAAGGAAAAAAAGCTGGTACAATTGGAGATGTGGGATGTTTTTCATTCTTTCCCACAAAGAACTTAGGCGGGTTTGGCGACGGTGGTCTGATTGTAACAGATTCTGACGAGATTGCCTCAAAAGCAAGGATGCTCAGACAGCATGGTTCTAAAAAGAAGTATTACAATGAGATGATAGGATTTAACAGCAGACTTGACGAGGTGCAGGCAGCTATATTACTTGTGAAAATTAAATATATTGACATGTGGAATAGAAGGAGAATAGAAATAGCTCAAAAGTTTTCTCAAGAGCTAAAGCTCGATGGGCTTGTTACCCCAAAAAAGTGCAATAATTTTGAGTTTGGACACATATATCATCTATATATTCTCCAACATGAAAAAAGAGATCTTATAATGGAATATTTAGCTCAGAAAGGAATTGCAACAGGCATATATTATCCTGTGCCGTTGCACTTAACCAAAGCTTTGAGCTTTTTAGGACATAAAGAAGGTGACTTTGAGGTTGCCGAAAGGCTATGCAGACGGTCATTTGCAATTCCAATGTTTCCTGAACTGACTGATGAAGAAATAGAGTATATAACAACTTCAATAAATCAATTTGGAGGGAGTTTATAATGAATGAAATTGCACAAAAACTTCTTGAGAAGATTGAGAGCAAAACAGCAGTGATTGGAGTTGTGGGGCTTGGGTATGTGGGACTTCCACTGGCTGTCGAGAAAGCAAAAGCAGGGTACAAGGTTATTGGATTTGATATACAGCAAAAGAGAGTTGACATGGTAAACAGAGGCCAAAATTATATAGGCGATGTTGTGGACAAAGAACTTGCTGATCTTGTAAAGGAAGGTAGAATCTTTGCCACAACTGACTACAGCAAAATTAGTGATGTTGATGCTGTTGCTATATGCGTTCCCACTCCACTTGATAAATACAAACAGCCAGATATTTCATATGTTGTGAATTCTACAAGGGAGATTGCAAAATACCTTCATAGAGGAATGTTGGTTGTTTTAGAGAGTACTACATATCCGGGGACAACTGAAGAAGTGGTAAAACCTATCTTGGAAGAAAGTGGGCTAAAATGCGGTGAAGATTTCTTTTTAGCTTTTTCACCTGAGAGAGTTGATCCAGGCAACAAGGTATATAACACAAAGAACACACCAAAGGTTGTGGGCGGGGTAACAAAAACATGTACTGAGATAGCCGCAAGACTTTACGAAAATGTGTTGGAAGGAGAAGTATTCAGGGTCAGTTCCCCACGAGTTGCAGAAATGGAAAAAATTTTGGAAAACACCTTCAGAAATATAAACATTGCGCTTGTAAACGAAATGGCTATTTTGTGCGAAAGGATGAACATTGACATTTGGGAGGTCATTGAGGCAGCAAAGACAAAACCATATGGATTTATGGCATTTTATCCCGGACCGGGGCTTGGTGGCCATTGCATACCGATTGACCCATTTTATCTTACTTGGAAAGCGCGTGAATATGATTATCATACAAGACTTATTGAAATAGCTGGCGAGATAAACAACTATATGCCAGAGTACGTGGTTGAAAGAGTTATGAAAATTCTCAACAAATTCAAAAAACCTTTGAACGGTTCAAAAATTTTAATTTTAGGTGTGGCATACAAAAAAGATATTGATGATATAAGAGAGTCACCTGCATTGAAAATTATTGAGATTTTTGAAAAAGAGAATGCAGAGGTAGAATACAATGACCCATATGTACCGAGTTTTACTTATAATGGCAAACAATATTTATCGGTAGATTTTACAGCAGAGTCGCTCAAAAAGTATGATATAGTTGTTATCACAACAGACCACTCAAAATATGATTATAAGTTTATCGTAGAGAATGCTAATCTCATTTTTGATACAAGAAACGCTACAAAAGGTATAAAATCTGACAAGGTTTATAAACTATAAAAAATTCAACGTAATGGAGGATTTGTTGATGGAGAAGTTAAAAATTTGTCTTGTTGGGTGTGGGAGAATATCATTCAAACATGCTGAGGCTTATGCTAACAACTATGACCAGCTTGAGGTTGTGGGTTTTTGTGACTTAGATAGCCAAAAAGCTTTGAGGACAAGACAAAAGTATTATGAACTGCTTGCAACCAAAGGAATTGAAATAAAAAAGGATATACCCATATATACAGATTATATAAAGATGTTAAAAGAACAAGAATGTGACATAGTTGATATAGCGACATACAGTGGCTGCCATGCTGAGCAAACACTTGTTGCTTTAGATTTTAACAAGCATGTGATTGTAGAAAAGCCTATGGCACTTTCGATAGAAGATGCAGATTTGATGATTAAAAAAGCAAGAGAAAAGAAGAAGGTACTTAGTGTATGTCTGCAAAACAGGTTTAACAAAAGTGTGCAAAAACTTAAAAGTACTATTGATAGTGGCAAATTCGGTAAGATACTGTACGCCGTTGCAAGCATTAGATGGAATAGGAACGATGAATATTACAGGCAAGATAGCTGGAGAGGAACATGGGAACAAGATGGCGGTGCACTTATGAACCAATGCACCCACAACATTGACCTTTTGCAATGGATAATAAGTTCTGAGGTTGACGAGATTTATGGTGACATAGAAACATTTTTAAGACCTATTGAAGCAGAGGATACAGGCTTTGCCATCTTGAAATTCAAAAGTGGAGCAAGAGGTATTGTTGAAGGGACTACATGTGTTTGGCCTTCAAATTTGGAAGAGACGCTCAGTGTATTTGGTCAAACAGGAACAGCAGTGCTTGGTGGTACATCGGTTAACAGAATTGTTGTGTGGCGTGTGCCTGATGAGGATGAAAAAGAGGCTTTAGAAAAGTTTACCGAAAATCCAGACAATGTATACGGGTTTGGTCACACTCCTTTTATCAAGAATGTTATTGAAGCCATCAAAAGAGGAGAAAATCCACTGGTAACTGGAGAGGAAGGTAAAAAGTCGCTTGAGATAATCCTGGGTATTTATAAATCTGCAATTGAAAAAATACCAATAAAACTGCCACTTACTAACTTTTCGACAATGGATATGAAAAAAGCTTATGAAAGGCAGAGGTTGGTAAGATGAGATTTATAAGTGAGAAAGCAAAAATAGCCGAGGACGTGGAAATAGGCTATTTTGTTGTGGTAGAAGATGATGTTAAGATAGGTAACGGATGCAGAATTGGTCACAATGTAATTATAAAAAAAGGAAGTATTATAGGTGACAATGTCGAAATTTCTGACGGGACAATTATAGGAAAGTCACCTCAAAAGGCTATTGCGAGCAAGACCACAGAAGAAATTGTTCTTCCACCCGCTAAAATAGGTAACAACGTCAAGATTGGAGCAAATAGCATAATCTACAGGGGTGCTGTAATCTCAGACAATGTCTTTATAGCTGATCTTGTGACAATAAGAGAAAATGTAAGTATTGGTGAGCAAACCATTATAGGTCGTGGTGTTAGCATAGAAAATAAGACAACTATTGGTAGTTATTGTAAAATAGAAACAAATGCATATATTACTGCACTTTCAACAATTGAGGATTGGGCATTTATTGCACCGTGTGTTGTGACCTCAAATGACAATTTTGCTGGAAGAGGGAAGGATAGGGTAAAGTATTTCAAAGGTGTTACAGTAAAACGAGGTGGCAGAATTGGTGCAAATGCCACCGTGCTTCCTGGAAAAGTGATTGGAGAAGAAGGATTTGTTGGTGCTGGCAGCGTTGTTACAAAAGATGTCATGCCAAGAAAAATTGTTGTGGGAAATCCTGCAAGGGAGATAAAAGATGTACCGGCTGAACAGTTACTTGAAAACCAATAAGTATGAATTTTTGGTTGCTGCAGGTGTTGCTACTACTGTGCAGTTTGTTAGGTATTCGTATATTCCTGTATATTTATTTTTGTTGGCGTTATTTTTTATATCCTTTTATATCTATAAACCAAAAATAAGATTTGATGCTTTGAATTTTGTTCCTATGTTTTTTTATGTAAGCCTTGCATTGATTTCTCTCTTGTTACTAAATGTAAGTTTAAACAAGGACAAGGCTATTATAGGTATAATAAATGCTTTTGTATTCCCAGCATTGTTTTATGTCTTTCTCATTTCATGTAACGGAAATTTTATTTTGAAAATAGAAAAAATATGGTTGTTTTTATTAGCAATTGCTTCAGTTGTGTGTATTTTTGAATTTTTGTACTATATAGCTTTCAAGAGTTTGAGAGAGAGAACTATTTCAATCTTTTTTAATCCAAACACATTTGCGTTTTTTTTAGTTATGGTTTACCCACTTGTGATAAACAAGTTGAAAGATGAAAAGTCAAAACTTTTGGTATCGTTCTTAATATTTATAGAAATCTTACTTTCTGGTTCAAGGACAGGGTTTGTAGTATATATATTCGAGTTTTTTCTTATAAATATTTACCTTATTAGAAAAAATATCTTAAAGGTTTTCTTGGCAGTAGCTGGTATATTGACTATTTTCCTTCCTAAGATTCTCTATAGAATTCCAAGCTTAAGTGATGTAACAAATCCTAAAACGGCTGTTGGGCAGAGAGTTTTTGTGATTGAGTTTGTTTTGAGATATTTTTCACACAGAAGCCTGTTTGAAGGAATTGGCGCAGGTCAATTTGAGCTATTTTTTAGAAAGTTAAAAGCGCCTGGTTTAGTTGCCCTTCACTCGGCACATAATTTGTTTTTAAATGCCCTTATTGAATATGGTATAATAGGATATATGATTTTAGTTTTTATAGTTTATTTTTCGGTTTTTCTTTCTGCATATAATTTTTTTAAACACAAAGAAGAATATGATAGAAATATTTTTATTGGATTTATTCTTATAACCATTTTTCAGATGTTTGATATGGCTGAAATTACAAATAGTAGGATGCTATTAATTAACATGCTATATACATTTTATCTTTTCTTGCCTATTTACAGATTTAAAAGGTGGAGAGCTATAGATGGAAAATACTTTTAGAGTTAGATTGAAGCAGCAGGTTATTCCAGCTATTTTGTACTTGACCTTTTTGAGTGGTTTTTTTGGGAGTACTCTTGCGTATCCAAAGCTAAGTTACCTTTTTGCATATAGAATATTTTTGGCATTTTTGTTTTTTCTCATTTTTATCGACATAGTATTAAATGGAATTGAGCTGAAGAGTTTTCTTAACTTTTCGACTTTTTTTCTAATAGGGTGGTGTGCCTACTCACTTTTAAGTTTTTTATGGGCTCAGGATATAAAAAGTGCAGTGAGGGACCAGATTTTTTTAACCGTCAATATATTTGTGATACTGATATTTATGTATTACTCAAAATATCTTAGATGGAATATAATTGAAAACATAATATTAATTTCATTTATCATCCATCTTGCTGTAGGCTATTTCGAAGTAATTACTGACAAACATTTGTGGACATCTAAGGTACCTTTATATAATCTTCATAGAACACCCTCAACCTTTTTTACAAATCCAAACGATTTTGCAACATATTTGGTTTTATATTTGCCATTTATTTTAGCCGTTGCAGTAAACAAGAAGAATAATAATTTTTTCAGAAAATGGACAGCCTTTTTAGGCACAGTTTTGGTTATTCCTCTTTTAATTCTTACAACAAGTAGGGCAAATTACATAGGATTTTTGATAACTTTGATTATTTATTTTCTTTTAACAGATAAAGACCTGAAAAAGAGTCTTCTACAATATGGAGCTATACTTTTAATTTTTTTAATGCTTATAATAGGTTTTAGACTGGATTTTGGAGCGTTTAATAAGGCAGTTGAAATGATAAAAATTCAGATTTCTTCGCTTGCTGATTTTTCGCAGACTTCTCTTTCCTCTAATGTACGGCGTGAGCTTTTGATTGTGTATGGTCTTTCGTTTTTATACGACTACCTCTTTTTTGGTGTTGGTTCAGGCAACAGCAGGGTTTTGATGGAAAAGGTAAAACAGTATACTGTAAATGTTGAACTTCATAATTGGTTTTTGGATGTTCTTGTGTGTTACGGCGTGGTAATATTCATCTTGTATCTTATTTGGATAGTCTATATACTTTACAATCTTTTTGAAATAAAAAAGAGCAGTAATACTTTAAACCTACCAACAATCCCTTTAATAAGCTCTATTTCTGCATTTTTTATATCAAGCATAAGTTCATCGAAGATGATAGAGATGAGGGTAATGTGGTTTATATTTGCACTTTCGCTGTTTGTTTTAGTAAAGTCAAAAGAAGAAAAAGGAGAGTCTTGAGCTTGAAAAAGGTGCTGGTTTTGTCATCTGCTCATCCATGGGATGATGAAAGAGTGTTTAGCAAAATAACAAAGAGTCTTTCGAAAAAGTATGAAACAGCCCTATGTGCTGTTGCAGAAAAGCAATTTTTTGAAGTGGACCGAATAAAGATTTTCGGGCTTCCCAAATTGCCACGCTCAAAGAGATATAAAAATTATTTAAAAATCATAAGGATAATTAAGGAATTTAAACCTGACATCATTCACTTTCATGACCCTGACCTTTTGGTTTTATCCTTGTACTTTAAGTTTTTCTTAAAGAAAAAAGTGATATACGACGTGCATGAGGACTATCCTTTAGCTTTTAGAGACAGGAAGTATTTTCCAGAGCCGTTTACCATGTTGTTTTCAATACTTTTTAATCTGGCCGAAAAAACTATAAGCAGACTTTTAGACGGTGTTGTGACTGTTACAGAAGACATATATTTAAAATTTAATTGCAAGAACAAGGAGGTTATCAAAAATTATCCTGTTGCTGAGACATTTTTGGAAGAAAAAGATGGCACTGTTGATGGAACCTTAAACCTTATATATATAGGAAGCGTTTCGCAGAGCAGAGGGATAACAAACTTGATTTTAGCAGTGAAAAGTTTGCACGAACTTGACATTAGATTAGACATTGTTGGTCCTGCTGAAAATCAAAAATACTTTGAAGAGATAAAGAAATACGAAGATGAAAGAATAAGGATATGGGGAAGAGTGCCTAAAAAAGATATTCCAGGAATTCTAAAAGGTTCTCATGTTGGGTTTGTGACTCTTTTGCCTCTTTCGCGGTATAAAACTTCACTTCCTTTGAAACTTTTTGAATATATGGCTGCAAAGGTAGCTGTGGTTGCTTCGAACTTTGAACTTTGGAGGAAAATAATAGAAGAAGCTGACTGTGGTGTTTTAGTTGACCCTACAGATATTCAGGATGTCAAAAATGCTATATTATTTTTTTACAACAACAGAGACCAAATAATAAAGAAAGGATTAAATGGTTACAAGGCGTTTATAGAAAAGTACAACTGGGCAAAGGAAGAGGAAAAGCTTTTTCAATTTTATGAAAGAATTATAGGGTATTGAAAAGTGCGGGGAAAGGGGAAACAAGATTGGTATGGAAAAAGCAAGGAAAAAAAAGATTATGATTTCAATTATAGCTTCGATTTTGATTATATGCATAGCTGTGTGTGGGTATATTTACAAAGTTTTTGTTATTGATGCAAAACATATTGAGAGGGTTTTTACGAAAAAATCACAGGTGTCAAAAAACTCTTCTTTAAAATATCCTTTTGACGACAATAGTGTAAATATTTTGATTGTTGGACTTGACAAGGCAAGCAACAGGACAGTGTACGATATGCACAGAACAGACACAATTCTGTTTATAAACATTAATTTCAAAGATAAAAAAGTTAAAGGAATTTCTATTCCAAGAGATACACTTACACAAATATACAAAGTTGAAAAATGGGATAAGATTAACAGTGCATTTGGTTATGGAGGAGGAGAAAAAAAAGAAGGTTTTATATATACAATGGAAACTGTGAGTAAGCTCTTGGGTGGGATGCCGGTAGATTATTATGTCGGATTTGACCTTGATGCTATAAGAAAAGTTGTAAACATATTGGGAGGTGTTTATGTCAATGTTGAAGTGCCAGTGAGGGTAAAGACAAAGTGGGTGGACATTGATTTAAAACCGGGGTATCAAAAACTGAATGGCATAGAAACTCTTTATTATGCTCTTTGGAGAAAAACTCCAGGTGGTGACATTGACAGAATAAGAAGAGACAAAGAATTAATTCTTTCGGTTTTCCAACAGCTGAAAGAGAGTAATAAGATAATAAAATTGCCAGAAATATATTGGAAGATAAGAAAACACTTTTTTACTAATCTTTCTCTTCAACAGATAACATCGCTTGCTTATTTTGCCCAGAGCATAAATAAAGAAGACATGGTATTTGAGAGTATTCCTGGCACTTATTTTAACTATGCGGGAGTGAGCTACTGGAAACCAGATTATGAAGGGATAAAAAAGCTTGTAAAGGACCTACTTGGCTATGACATTGAAATAGACCTTCAGCTTCCTGAAAGGTTTAAATATGTACCACGGATTGTAAAACATAAAAATACTAATTCTTCCAAGAAAACTATAAATCAAAATTTACAGACTACCAACCAAGAAAACCAGAAAAAAACAGAAGAACAAACTCAACAAAGTAGTTCAATTGATAATTCCTTGCCCGCACAAAATTCAGAAAATCCTTCAACTGGGGATACTACTGCTAAGGTTCAGCAATCTTCGCAAGTACTGGAAGGTCAGCAAACTTTGCCACCCACAAATAGTCAACGAAGCTTGTACGAAAATCAAGATCAGAATTCTTCAGTCCAAAGTGGTTTTTCATCGTCTGCAGCCTCAGATGTAAACAGCGATGTTTATAGTCAGGGCAGATAGGAAGAATTTTTGACAAAAACTTTTAAATTGGATATACTTTATTTATGTAAAGTTATTGTAAGATAGCATGGGGTGGCAATGAATGTATAAGGTGGGAGATACTATAATACACCCTTTGCATGGAGCAGGCAGGATAGTTGAGATAGTTGAGGAGAAGGTTTTCGATAGTGTTCAGAAGTATTATGTGGTAAAGATATTGTACAATGGAATGAAGGTACTAGTTCCTGTCAAAAGCGCGTCAGAGATTGGTATTCGTAACGTGATATCTGAAGAGGAAGCAAACAGAGTATTTGAGCTTTTGAAAGATAACAGTTTTAAGGTTGACATAAATGGCTGCGGAAATTATAACAAGCGAATAAGAGAAAATCAGCAAAAGCTAAAGAGCGGGAATATTTACTGTGTAGTAGAAGTTTTAAAGATGCTTGCAATGAGAGAAAAAGTAAAAGGACTTTCGACAAATGAAAAGATGATGTTCAACACAGCAAAACAGATTTTAGTAAGTGAGCTTGGGCTTGCGAAAGGTCTTGCCATTGAAGAAGTCGAGAGGATGGTTGATAACATTTTATTTGAGCTTGAGACGGCAGAGTAAGGGGGAAGTTTTTAGTGGCAGGATTTTTTGGATTTTTTGACTATACAAAGCCTGGTCCGGGTGTGCCGGAAAACCAGCCTCCAAAATCAAAGTTTATAGTGTTTTTTGAAGTGCTTGCAAGGAAATTCTGGAAACTGTGCTGGTTAAATATATTATACTTTCTTGTTTCATTACCAATATTAGTATTGCTCTATCTTATTATTGCCAATTATTTAGCTCCTATTATACAGTCTGCAACTAAAGGAGCTGGAAATGTAAAAGATGTTCAGTCGCTACAAGGTTTTTTGATGACAGCTTTTGGTTTGACACTTTTAAGTGGATTTATGGTGTTTGGTATAGGGCCAACAACTGCAGGTTTTACGTATATTGTGAGAAACTTTGCAAGAGAAGAACATGCATGGGTTACAAGTGATTTTTTTGAGCATACAAAAAAGAATTTCAAAGAAGGAATAATTAGTTTTATTGTAGACTTGTTAATATTATGGGTATTTTCGGTAGCTATACGATTTTACTCAATTCAAAGTCTTAAATATCCCAGTGTTGGAATTATAAAGTATTTTTTAGTATTCACACTTTTTGTCTATTTCATGATGCACATATATATCTACCCTATGATGGTAACATACAACCTGAAAGTGAGACACATTTATAAAAATGCTTTTATATTCACCATTTTAAAACTTCCTCATACTATTGGAATGTTTTTGTTATTAGTAACAGTATGGCTAATTCCTTTCCTACTTTTATTTGCTACACGATTTTTACTTGTGCTTTTTCTTTATCCCTTAATATGGGTGAGCATAATTGGGCTTGCCCAAAATTTCTACACAAACTATATCTTTGGAATATATCTCAATCCCCAAAAGGAAAATGAAGAGCAGCTCGAAAGTCAAGAAAATGCTGAACTTTCTTCCGACAAAGATGATGACAGCAACAACAAAGATAGTGTATAATATATAATACTGCGCGAAAATTTAATATGCGAAGGGAGGTTGCTTCTTTATGGAACCAGTACTTGTCTACAACAGAAGGGACATATTTACAAAGAGCAATTTAAACAAACTCAGAAAAGAAGGTTATATCCCTGCTGTTGCATATGGTGATGACATAAAGAGCCTTCCTGGTTATGTTTCTAAAAAGGAGTTTGAAAAATTATATCATCAAAAAGGTTTGGCTGGTAAGATAAAGATTTCAATTGATGGAAAAGAGAGAACTGCTCTTATAAAAGAGGTTCAGACACATTATACAAAAGGGAATATAATTCATGTGGATTTTCAAATACTTTCTGAAAACAAGCCTATCTATGTTGAGGTGCCAATTATATTTGAGAACGCAGAGATTTTGAAATCAAGAGGACTTGTGCTTCAAAGACAGATGGACACAGTTGAAATAGAAGGTCTTCCTAAGGATATTCCGGAGCATTTGGTAATTGACTTGATGGCCTATGAAAAGCCTACAGCTATAAAGCTTAAAGACATAAAACTTCCAGAGGGAATCAAAATAACAGAAGATTTAGATGAGGTTGTTGCAGTAATTGATGTAAGCGAGATTACAGAAGAGCCAGAGGTAGAGGAGAAGAAGGAAGAGACTTCTTCAAATGCATAGTCATCCAGGAATGATTAAAAAATGTGACCTATATAAATATATAAAATTGCGAAAAAGAAAGGTGGCAAAAAACTAATATGCCACCTTTCTTTTTTATTGTAATTTGTATAATGTCAAATTAAATAAATATATCATTTTAACTTATTCAAAAATTCCTTTAGATTATCAATTTGTTTTCTTACACTCTCCAGCGAAGTTCCGCCATAGCTTTTTCTGCGGTTTACACAGGTTTCAATCTTTATAAATTGATATACATCCTCTTGAATCTTCTCACAAAATCTTTTATATTCCTCTAACGATAAATCTTCCAATGTTTTGTCGCTTTCAATACAGTACTTTACAATGTTTCCTACAATAAAGTGGGCATCTCTAAAAGGTACTCCTTTTGTCACCAAGTAATCTGCAAGGTCTGTTGCATTGATAAATCCAGATTTACAGGAATTAACCATATTTTCTTTGTCAATTTTAAGAGTTTTAAGTATTTCATTTATTACTATTAAACTCATTTCTACTGTTTCAATTGAATCAAATAAGAATTCTTTGTCTTCCTGCAAATCTTTGTTGTATGAAAGAGGTAAACCCTTTAGTACTGTTAAAAGTCCAATTAAGTCTGCATATACTCTTCCTGTTTTACCACGTATTAACTCTAAAGCGTCAGGATTTTTCTTTTGAGGCATAATACTACTGCCTGAACAGAAACTATCGTCAAGTTCAATAAATTTAAATTCATCAGTATTAAAAATAATAAAATCTTCCGCAAGTCGTGACAAATGCATCTGAATCATGGCAAGTGAAAATAACATTTCAAGTATAAAATCCCTGTCAGAGACAGTGTCGACACTGTTTTCTGTAACACTTTCAAAACCGAGTTCACTTGCTACAAAAAATCTGTCTATTTCAAATGTGGTTCCTGCCAAAGCAGCGCTGCCAAGCGGGCTGGAATTTGTCATACTGTAGTTGTGTCTAAGTCTTAACAAATCTCTTTTTAGCATTTGAGCATATGCAAGAATATAATGAGAAAAAAGTATAGGCTGGGCCTTTTGCAGATGAGTAAACCCTGGCATAATTACATCGATATTTTCTTCAGCTAAGGTTGTGATGGTATTTATTAGCGTTTTTATTAGTTCTTGAAGATACAAATTCTTTTCACGACAAAATAATCTTTCATCAAGAGCAACTTGATCATTTCTGCTTCTGGCTGTATGGACTTTTTTGCCAACCTCTCCTATTCTTTTAATGAGCTCTTTTTCAATCAGCATGTGTACATCTTCATCAGAAATTCCAAATACAATTTTACCCAATTTAAAGTCTTCTAATATTTGATAGAGACTATCTATGATAAGTTTTGCCTCATCCTCACGGATAATATTGCACTTTGCAAGCATTTTAACATGTGCAACAGATCCAAGAATGTCGTATTCAAAGAGTTTTATATCAGTCATAATAGAAGCATTAAAAAGGTCAAAAATCTGCGCTGTAGATTTTGAGAACCTGCCTTCCCAGAGTTTCAGATTACTCATCCTCCTTTCTGTTCACCATTCCAAATACCTTCAAAGGCAAGCCAAACAGGTTTATAAATCCTTCCGCATCCTTTTGATTGTACATCTGGTCTTCTTCAAAGGTTGCAAGGTCTTTGATATATAGCGAATTTGGTGATTTTGAACCAGCAGAGTAGATATTACCTCTATATAGTACCAACCTTACTGTGCCATTTACAACCTCTTGGGTTTTGTCGACAAATGCTGAAAGTGCTTCTCTTAACGGTGAAAACCAAAGCCCATCATAAACAAGTTCAGCAAATCTAATTGCAACCATGTCTTTAAAGTGTAAAGTAGCTCTGTCAAGGCAGAGATATTCCAATTCCCTGTGAGCATAATAAAGAATTGTTCCACCAGGGGTTTCATACACGCCGCGCGATTTCATTCCAACAAGCCTGTTTTCAACTATGTCCGCAATACCAATTCCATGATTTGATCCTATTTTGTTCAAAGTTTTCAAAAGTTCAACTCCACCCATTTGCTGACCATTTACTTTCACAGGTATTCCTTTTTCAAATTCAATCTCCACAGTCTCTGGTAAATCAGCAAGTTTAAGGGGATTTTTTGTAATCTTTAGTACCTTATCAAAGTCAGGCATGTTCCATGGGTCTTCTAAGTCAAGCCCTTCATGAGAAAGATGCCATATGTTCCCGTCCATGCTGTAACTTTCTTCTTTTTTAAAAGGAATATCAATTCCTTTTTGGGTAAGATAATTGAGCTCATCCTCGCGCGATTTTAAATTCCAAATTCGCCATGGAGCTATTATCTTTATTTGTGGCATAAGCGCTTTAATTGTCACTTCAAATCTTACCTGATCGTTTCCTTTTCCAGTTGCCCCATGTGCTATTGCATCAGCGTTTTCTTTTTTTGCAATATTGACCAGTTTTTTAGCGATTAAAGGTCTTGCCATTGATGTTCCAAGCAGATATTTTCCCTCATAAATAGCTCCAGCTTTTAAAGTGGGGAATATATATTCATTCACAAACTCTTCTTTTGCATCTTCAATGTAAACCTTTGAAGCACCTGTCTTGTAAGCTTTTTCTTTTATGGCGTCAAAGTCATCTTCCTGTCCAACATCAACAACCACCGCAATTACTTCACAGTCAAAGTTTTCTTTAAGCCAGGGAATGATTACAGAGGTATCAAGTCCACCTGAATATGCCAAGACAACTTTGTTCAGTTTCATTTTATTTATCTCCCTTCACATTATTTAATTGGTTTTATAAAATTATACACCCAAATGAATAATTATGCAATGAGCTAATTTAAATTTTCTTGAGATTTAAAGGGATTTATTTTATTATAATATCTTAGATATGAAGAATTTTTCAAGGAGTCTGTGAATGAAAGTAGCTTTATTTGGAGGTACTTTTAATCCTATTCACATTGGACATCTAATTATGGCTCAGTATGTTTTAAATTTTTCACAAGTGCAAAAGGTTATATTTGTTCCAAATGGACATCCTCCGCACAAAGTTGAGGATGTAGCAGATGCGTTCGACAGGTTTGAAATGGTTAAGCTTTCAATAGAAGATAATCCATATTTTGATATAAGCGATTTTGAAATCAAAAAAAGTAACCCAAGCTGGACAATAGATACACTTGAGTATTTTTCATCTATATATGAAAGAGTATATTTCATTATTGGAAGTGACAATCTGTCAGAGATAGTGAAGTGGTACAAGGCTGAAGAAATTCTGAAAAGATACCCTCTTATTGTTCTTCCACGAGAAAGAAATTTGTGTGCGATAAAAAAGGAAATAGAAAAGCTTTCTTCTAAATATGCTCAAGATATTACTTTGATTCAGATGCCTGTTATTGATATATCTTCAACAGAGATAAGAAAACTAATTTCTCAGGACAAAAGTATAAGATATATGGTTCATCCAAAGGTGGAAGAATATATTAAGAGAAAGGGGCTTTTCAAAAGGTGAAAATTGAACAGATTAAAGATAAATTAAAAGAACTTTTGGATGAGAAAAGGTATGTGCATTCGATTGGAACAATGGAGTGTGCAGTAAAGCTTGCTGAAAGGTTTGATGAAGATGCGCAAAAAGCAATGATTGCAGGTCTTGTTCATGATGTTGCAAAGTGCCTTGATAGGCAGCAGTTGTTGAATTGTGCGTTGAAATCTGGTATAGTTATAGATAACATTATGCGAAGTCAAATAGAGCTTTTGCACGGTCCTGCTGGAAGTTATTTAGCAAGAAAGCTCTTTGGAATAGAAGATGTTGACATCTTAAATGCTATTGCATATCATACAACGGGAAGAGAAAATATGTCAAAGTTAGAAAAGATAATATATGTGGCAGATTTGATTGAGCCTTCAAGACAATTCGAACATGTAGAGAGGCTCAGAGAAAAATCGTTTGAAAATTTAGAAAAAGCAGTTGTAATGGCTATGGATAATACTTTAAAGTATGTAATCGACCGTGGTGGATTAATACATCCCAATACTATTTATGCAAGAAATTGGCTTATATTACGAGAAAGCGGGGAAGTAAAGTGAAGAAGATACGAATCAAAAAAGAAGCAAAGATGTTTTTGGCATCTTTTTTAGCTACTGTAGCGGTTATATTTTTGCTTATTGTTGTAACAGCTTTGTATTATAAAAATACAAAGACACTTCCGCCAATTATAAATAGTCTAATTGAAAAGGTTACAAATACTGAAACAAGCGGGCTTGAGAATAATTTGCCGATGAACATTTTGGTTCTTGGAGGAGATGAAAAAGAAGGTGGAAGGTCAGACACTATAATGCTTGTACGTATACAAAAAGATTTCCAACCAATTATTATTTCTATTCCAAGGGATACAAGAGTAAAAATAGAGGGCATAAAAGGATATTCAAAAATCAATGCTGCATATGCATTTGGCAAGTCAAAATTGGCCATAAAAACTGTAGAAGATCTTCTGGGTATAAAAATTGACAGGTATGTGGCTCTAAATTATGAAGCGGTCAAAAAAATTGTTGATGCAGTTGGTGGAGTGGATGTTGAAGTTCCTTTTCATTTATATTACAAAGATACAACACCAGGCAAAGAGCTTTTTATAGATATTCCTGCTGGTCTTCAACATTTGGATGGAGAAAAGGCAGTTGAGTTTTTGCGCTGGCGACACAATTCAAATGGCAAAGAGTATGGTAGAGGCGGAGATTTGGGTAGAATTGAGATGCAGAAAAAATTTGTGTTTGCTTTGATTGAAAAGGTATTAAAGCCACAAAACCTTATAAAACTTCCAAGTATTATCCAGACAGCAACAAAGTACGTTGACCACAATTTTACAAGAAATGAGATGGTTTGGTTTGTCCAAAATGCAGGAAAATTCAGTAGTCAAAATATAATGACAGCTGTATTACCGGGATATCCCAAGTATATTGATAAAGTTTCTTACTATATATTGGATGAAGGGAAATGTAAGCAGCTTGTTAAAGATTTAAATGAACCAGAAATAATAAAGGAGGATATCAGAATAAAAGTAATAGGAGAAACTGGCAGTGAAAAAGCAGCTTTGCTCAAAAGCGAGCTTGAATCAAAAGGATATATAAATGTTGGGTTGGAGAGTCAAAAGAGTATTCAAAATTCTACAATTGAGCTAAAGAGAATTAACAGAAAATATCTTGAACAATTAAAAAATGATATTGACCTTTCAACTTTTCAGGTGGTTTATTCACCAGACTATGAGGAAAAGTATGATATTTATATTAAAATAAAATAAAAAAGGGGTGAAAAAAGCAAATTGGAACAAAAAATATATGAGATTGTAAAACTTCTATCTGATAAAAAAGCTCAGGATATAGTGGTTTTGGACATTTCAAAGCTAACAATAATAGCTGACTATTTTATTATATGCAGTGCTTCGAATGTTCAACATGTAAAAGCCATTGTGGATGAGATAGAGGAAAAAGAACCAATGCATATTTTGAGAATTGAAGGCAAAGAAAGTTTCAGATGGGTTGTTATAGATTTTGGTGATATAATTCTTCATATCTTCCATGAAAAAGAGAGAGAATTTTATAACCTTGAACGATTGTGGATAGATGCTCAAAAGGTTGAGATTGCAGCATTGTAGTAATAACAAACTATTTCAAATGAAAAATCAATGGGGGTATGAGAAATGGAATATAATTTTAAAGAAATTGAAAAGAAATGGCAGCAAAAATGGTTTTCACAGAACAAATACAAAGTATCAGAGGATAGTTCAAAACCCAAATATTATGTCCTTGAGATGTTTCCATATCCTTCAGGAAAACTTCATATGGGACATGTGAGGAACTATTCGATTGGTGATGTATTTGCTCGATTTATGAGATTAAAAGGCTACAACGTTTTGCACCCGATGGGCTGGGATGCTTTTGGATTGCCAGCTGAAAATGCTGCTATAAAGCATGGGATTCATCCTTCTGACTGGACGTGGTCAAACATTGAAAATATGAAAAGGCAACTTATGGAACTTGGAATTAGCTATGATTGGGATAGAGAAGTAGCCACATGCCATCCAGATTATTATAAATGGACTCAGTGGATGTTCTTGCAGTTTTATAAAGCTGGGCTTGCTTATAGAAAGAGATCATATGTAAACTGGTGCCCATCGTGTGAGACAGTGCTTGCAAATGAACAGGTTGTAAATGGTAGATGTGAAAGATGTAAATCACTTGTTGGTAAAAAAGATTTAGAGCAGTGGTTTTTCAGAATTACCAATTATGCAGAAAGACTTCTTCGTGATATAGAAAAGCTTGATGGGTGGCCAGAAAAGGTAAAGATAATGCAAAAGAACTGGATAGGAAGAAGTGAAGGTGCAGAGATTGAGTTTGAAATTGAGGGTTTGGGTAAAAAAATAAAAGTATTTACAACAAGACCTGATACTCTTTTTGGCGTCACATACCTTGTTTTGGCTCCAGAACATCCTTTAACAAAGGAGATAATAGCAGGGAAACCTCAAGAGAAAGAATGTCTTGAGTTTATCGAAAAGATGCAATATCTAAATGAGATTGAAAGAACTTCTACAGAAACAGAAAAAGAAGGAAGGTTTACGGGTGGATATGCTATTCATCCTCTAACAGGTGAAAGAGTGCCAATATACATTGCAAATTATGTACTGGTTGATTATGGAACAGGGGCTGTAATGGGTGTCCCAGCCCATGACCAGAGGGATTTTGAGTTTGCCAAAAAATATAATCTTTCAATTAAAGTTGTAATAAAAGGTGAAGGTATTGACATTGAAAATCTTCAGAGTGCTTATGAAGACGAAGGTGTTTTGATTAATTCTGGAATTTTTAATGGGCTTAATAACAAAGAAGCTATGAAAAAGATAACACAGTACCTGGAACAAAAAGGTGTTGGCAGGGCGTGTGTCACATATAAACTCAGAGACTGGTTAATATCCAGGCAGCGTTATTGGGGAGCTCCAATTCCCATTGTATATTGTGAAGAATGTGGAATTGTTCCTGTACCAGAGGAAGATTTGCCTGTTTTATTACCTTACAATGTTGAATTTAAACCAACAGGTCAGTCACCACTTTCTTATTGTGAAGAGTTTGTCAACACTACATGCCCGAAGTGCGGGAAGCCTGCAAAGAGAGAAACTGATACAATGGACACATTTATATGTTCATCGTGGTATTATTTTAGATACACAGACCCCAAAAATGATAAAAAACCTTTTGAAAAATCGCTTGTTTCTTACTGGCTTCCTGTTGACCAGTATATTGGCGGGGTTGAACATGCTATATTGCATCTTCTGTATTCGAGGTTCTTTACAAAGGTGCTATATGACCTTGGCTATGTACCTTTTGAAGAGCCTTTCAAGAACCTCTTGACCCAAGGCATGGTGTTAAAAGATGGAGCAAAGATGTCAAAATCACTGGGAAATATAGTCAGTCCTGAAGACATAGTAGAAAGGTATGGAGCTGACACAGCAAGGTTGTTTATACTCTTTGCTGCACCACCAGAGAGAGATTTGGAGTGGTCAGACCAAGGGGTTGAAGGATGTTTTAGGTTTTTAAATAGGCTGTGGAGACTTTATATAGAACTTAAAGACAAACTTGCAGATGATAATCTTATTGGTGAGTCTGAACTTGACGATGAACTAAGATATAGATTAAATTATACAATTAAAAAGGTTACAGAGGATATAGCAGAGAGGTTTAATTTTAATACTGCTATCAGTACTATCATGGAGCTTTTGAATTTCTTGTATGAGTACAAAGAATGTGGCAAATTAAATAAAGATTTAATTAAAGATACACTCAGGAATTTATTGATATTGATTTATCCATTTACGCCTCATATTGCATGTGAGCTATGGGAGATTATGGGGTATGGTAATGATATTGAAGAGGTAAACTGGCCTCAGTACAATGAAGCTGCTCTTGTTCGAAAGAACGTAGAGATTGCTATTCAGATAAATGGCAAGGTAAGGTCAAGGATGAACATCTCTGTGGATATGACAGAAGAAGAAGTGAAACAGGCAGTTATATGTGACGAGAAACTTAAAGCTCTTTTGAATGGGAAAGAAATAGTCAAGTTTGTGTATGTGAAAAATAGACTTGTTAACATTGTGGTGAAATAATAAAGAGGGCATTTTGAGATGTGCCCTCTTTATTTTAATTTTCTTTTTTGCAGTGTTGTAAAATCTATTGTTTTTGTTGACCTGAGTTTTAGTTTCATTTTTTTTCGCTTAAACCTGATTATAGTTATTACTGTAAATAGAAACGCACATAAAACAACTACTGCCAAGATTTCTATAACAAGCTTAGTACCCTTTATCAAATCCTTTTTTACGTTTTGTAAAATTTTTTTTGAAGTTTGCATTTCGTAGCTTTCATATGAAAGAACAGGAATGGAACTGATGAGGTATCCCCTGCTGTACACATACACATTTCCGATTACTGTGTCCTTGTATATTGGCAGTTTTAGGTCCTTTAAAAAGTCTATAGTGTATGTTAAATCAGATTCTGCTGGTGAATAAACATTTTGAAGAACATAAACAGGGGTTTTGAGATATCCATCCAGCCATTTGTGGTTTGTTTTGTCTATTAATACCTTTCCGACAATTTGATGTTCTGAAAAAAGTTTCACTCTTTTAAAATTGTTAAAGCCATAATTAAACAGCTTAATTGCGTCTGAAAAAGCATCTTCAGAAGAGAGAATAACAGCAATAAGTTCTATGTTGTCTTTTTTAGCGGAGGCAATTAAGCATCTTTTTGCCTGGGCTGTATAACCTGTTTTTATTCCTGTTGCATATGGGTAATAATATTTAGAGTTTTTTCGCAAAAGCTTATTTATATTATAAATTATCTGCCACTCAGGTTTTTTATGCATTGAAGCAGTGGTTATTCTATATTCAACTGTAGAAAATATCTTTCTCAAAATTTCATTTTGATAAGCCTGTCTTGCAATAAGGCTCAAATCATAAGCAGTTGTATAATGCTGAGGAGAGTGAAGTCCGTTAGGATTTACAAAATGAGAATTTTCGGCACCAATACTTTTTGCATACTGGTTCATTTTCTCAACAAATGCGGGGATATTACCTGATATATTTTCAGCAATCACATTAGCTGCATCGTTTGCAGATATCAAAAGCATTGCGTAAAGAAGGTCCTGGAAAGATATAGTCTCACCTGGATTCAAATAATAACTGCTACTTCCTGGTTCAATCATTGTTGCTTTTGAAGAAACTTTAAATATCTTGTTAAGATTATGTTCATATGATATAGCAACAAGTGCTGTGAGAACCTTGGTAGTACTTGCAGGAAAACATGTTAAATTAGAATTTTTTTCAAATAAAATCTGCCCCGTATGTGCTTCAACCAAAATGGCTGACTTTGCGCTCAAGCCAAGTTTGTCTGTGGACTCTTGCTGTGAGTATGTATACAAGGGGTATGTAAAAAGTATTGCAAAAAAAAGAGCTGAAATAATTAGATATAAGGCTACCTTTTTTAGAAACTGAGACATTAAATACTGTCACCGCCTTCAAAAGATTTGTGTGCATGTGATAAAATAAGTATATATTATGACCAGCTTTTATGTCAATTGCTGGACTTCTGGCGATAGTGTCAAGAGTTTGTAGGAAAAAATTTTTATCAGAATATACCTGCATTATAGAAGCTACAACTAATCAAAGACTTTAATGCTCTTCGTAACTGGTTAACTTTACCATTTGCTATAACTGGTATATTATTCCACTTTTCCGTACCTTTTCGTACTCTTTTCCCGTTCTTTATAATTCCTTTTGCTATTTCTTTAACTTCTTGCCTTTCTGACTTCTTGGCTTTTATCTTCTCTAAATATACATTCATAAGTTCAAAACCATTATATTTTAAACTCAATAACTTTACCATGGTCTCCGCTATATCTTCGCTCCATCCTCTTGGTCTTGAACTCATCCTCTCTGCTAATACATGACTTACATGCCCTTCTGCACTACATCCCTTTATATTAACATTCGCTGCTTCTAATACTATATTATCCCAGTGCGAAAGTATGTATCTCCTTCCCTTCTTTATCCTCCTCTTAGCTAACTCATCTTCTTTTACCTCCTCCATCTTTTCTTTTACTAATGCCTCAAATCCCTCTCTATCCTTCTCTCTTAATGCTTTCAAAATCTCATTAAATAATTTTCTATCCCCTCCTGCTATTTTCATTATCTCCTTCGTTAAGTGAAACTTATCTAATACAAATTCCGCTCCATCTATCCACTCTAATCCCTTCTTTATCCAATTAGCTCCATCTCCTAAAAGATATATGTTTTCTATCTTCTCAACTTCAAAATTCTCTTCAATATACTTACCCACTTTTGCCCAAAAATCATCTGCATCCTCTTTTACACTGCTAAAATAATGCAAATCCTTTAATTCCTTCCTAATAACAACGCCCTTCTCTTCCTTATATCCCGTATTTATGTAAGCAAGCTTCGCTATCTCTTTCTTCCCATTCTGTAATGAAATATGGTCTTCATCCGCCTCGATATAAAGCTCTTTTACAACTTTCTTCTCTCCTTTTACACTCTTGCTATGCTGGATTTCATCTAATTCTTTACTATCTATCCCTTTCAAAATATTCATTACACTTTGTCTACTAATCCTATCCTCCCCTAATACTTCCTTTGCTGCCTTCTCATATGACATGTCTACTACTCTCTCTATTATCGCTCCCTTTACCGCATTGTCTATCCTTTGATATCTCTCTATCCCTAAAACTATATCAACTAAATAAACATATCCTTTGCCTTCCTTATCTTTGTAATATGTTCTCTCATATTCAATATCACCAAATATTGTCTTTAAACCCCTCTTGTCTCTCCTCACAACTTCATACCTCTTCTTCCTCTCTTCGTTTTCTTTCAATGATTCATCTATAAGTTCACATGCTTCCTTTATCATCTCCTTGCCTATCAGGTCTAACTGCTTCTTAAGTTCAATTGAATATTCCGCTAAATCCTTCTCCCTTTTCACTATCTTCTCTAATCCTTCCTCAAAAGTCTTTAAAAGTTCTTCTATTTTTGATACAATATTTTCAGTCATTTTGCTCCCTCCTTTGGTTTGTTTTTCCTTTTTCTTTTTTTATTTTTTCATCATTATATTCTACTTCATTTTTTCTCTTCTACCAAGAGGAGGGAGCTTTTTTCCATCCAATGTCCTATAAATATTTTACACTAAGCTTCTGGCAAAACTTTTTATTTATTTATCAAATACCATAACCAAAAAAAAAGAAGGTGAAATAAGATGCCTGTATTTACAAAAAGAGAAAAGGTTATGATTGTGATTATTGGTGTACTTCTTATGCTCAATGTATACCAGTATTTTACGCACAATGGTCTTTCGGACAAAAGCACTGGGGAAGTGGTTACCATTGAGTCGCAAGAAGGCGACAATGACATTGCGAACAATGAAGGTAAAGAAACAGCTGAGACAAATATTCAAGATTTTCAGCAAAAATGCATTGTTTATGTGTGCGGAAACGTAAAAAATCCAGGAGTTTATGAGCTTTTACCAGGCAGCAGAATAAACGATGCCTTGGTTTTGGCGGGTGGAGCTCTACCTGGAAGTGACCTGAATTCAATTAATCTTGCTGAGAAAATTTCTGATGGGCAAAAGATTTATATTCCAAAGATAGGCGAAGTGCAGTCGCAAAGTAGTTTGTCTTCTTCAACGGGTGGAACAAAACAAGAAACTATTTCTGAAGATGAAAGAAAAATTAACATAAATACTGCTACCAAAGAAGAGTTGAAAACTCTTAATAGAATTGGTGATAAACTTGCTGAAAGGATAATAGAATATAGACAAAAGCATGGACCATTTAAAAGTATTGAAGAGATAAAAAACGTAAACGGTATTGGGGAGAAGATATTCGAGAGTATTAAGGATTCTATCACAGTGCAATAAATTAATTGACAAAACTCAAATAAAAGTTTATAATACAACCGTTATGATACGAGGTGACTGTAAAGATGAGATTAGATGTATCAAAGTTAAAAACAAATGGTGACTCTGAAGAGTTTGAATTTTGTGAATCTTGGGAAAAGCTTGAATTTAGAGGTGATATTTTATTTTTTGTAGAACCTATCTATTTTTACGGAGTTGCTACAAAGAAGGGAAATTTAATTGAGGTCAGTGGCAATGTTAAAACAAAACTAAAAACTATATGTTACAGATGCACAGATGATGCTTATGTTGAAGTTGACGTTCCTTTTTATGAAGAGTACTCAAATAGAGAAGACACTACAGATGATGAGGTAATTAAGTTTGAAGATGATGTCATTGAATTTGATGATAGTATAATTGCAACAATTGTTCTGTATCTGCCGATGAAGTACCTGTGTAAGGAAGACTGCAAAGGGCTTTGTCCTGTGTGCGGGACAAACCTAAATGTGAGTTCATGTTCATGTGAAAAAGATGATATTGACCCAAGATTGAGTATTTTAAAAACACTTATTAATGAGCTTGAGACAGATGAGAAAAAGGAGGTGTAAAATGAAATGGCACAACCAAAAAGAAGATGGTCAAAACAAAGAACACACAAACACAGAGCAAATTGGAAATTGGAAATTCCAAATCTTACAGAGTGTCCACAGTGTCATGAGATGAAACTTCCTCACAGGGTATGTCCAAATTGTGGGTATTATAGAAATAGAAAAGTTGTAAACCAAGACTAACAAAATAGCCCTGATTTATTTTCAGGGCTATTTTGCTTTGGGTACATAAAAGGTATTTTAATTGTAATGAAAAAATGATAAATTAATAGAAAAGGGTGATAAAAACTGGTCAAACGAAAAATAAGAAAGGTTATCGGAATCAGGCGAAAATTAGTTGAACCAAGGAGAAAGTTATATCTTGATATATTGGTATACAGAAACCTAAAAAAACTTCTTTCAACCCTTGAGTTTCAAACCGTCTTCATTTACATGAGCCTTCCATATGAAGTTGATACCAAAAGAATTATTGAATATCTTATCAAAAAAAATAAAAAGGTCTGTATGCCTAAGATTGTAAATAGTGCAGAAATGGTGGCGTGTGAGTATAAAAGAGAGAATAAGCTTCACAGAAATAAGCTTGGTATCTTGGAGCCGTCAAGCAAGCAGCAGATACCTCCATCACAAATAGATGTCTGTATAGTACCTATTGTTGCGTTTGACAAAGATTTAAACAGGGTGGGGTTTGGCAAAGGTTACTATGATAGGTTTTTGAAAAAGGTAGCCCAACATTGTGTGAAGGTTGGGATTGCATACCATTTTCAAAAGGTAAAAAGAATCAAAGCAAATGAGCACGACGTAAAGCTTGATGTAATTGTGACTGACAGGCTTGTCTTGTTGCAAAAAAATGCATATAGGGGAGAATGTGATGAGAAGGATACTACTTAAAAATGCAAAAGAGGGTATGGTGCTTGCACGGGACATATACAGTGAGGATGGCAAAGTTTTAATTGCAAGTGGTCAGAAACTCACAAATAGTGTTATAAAAAGGTTAAAAGAATTTGGAGTTTATGACATTTACATTGTAGATGACAATACCGAGATTTACATAGAGGATGTTATAACCAAAGAGATAAAAGAAAAAGCATTTGAGATTGTAAATGGTGTTTTTACGTCAAAATATATAAATACGCAAGAGATTACTCCTGAAATAAAGGAGCTTGTTAGCAAAATAATTTCTTCTCTTTTGAACCAAAAAGAGGTTATCTTAAACCTGTGTGATATACGTACAGTTGGGAACTACACACTTTTTCATTCACTCAACACAACAGTGCTCTCAATTCTGATTGGGATAAAGCTGGGATATGATTTTGATAAACTCATGGTACTTGGTATGGGCACTTTACTTCACGATATTGGTAAAATAAAAATTCCCAGAAATATTTTAAGTAAGAGAGGACCTCTTCAGGAAAAGGAATATGAGATGATAAAGATGCACACAATTGTTGGATATGATATCTTAAGCTCTGAGTACAAATTTGACCAAAATGTTGCAGAGATTGCACTTTTTCATCACGAGAGATTGGATGGCAGTGGTTATCCTTTTGGCAAAACCAGAGATGAAATCCCGCAAATGGCTAAAATTGTAGCTGTGGCAGATGTGTTTGACGCTTTAGTTAGTGACAGAGAGTTTAGAAAGCGATTAAAACCTCACATGGCAATTGAATATTTGCTAAATTCATGTTCAACACATTTTGATAGTTATATCGTTTCCAAGTTTGTCACATTTATTTCTCTTTTTCAAATTGGTACACCGGTTGTACTCAATACTCGAGAAAAAGGAATAGTTGTTCACAATAACCCCAAGTTTCCATCAAGGCCAATTGTTAGAATTTTTTATGATAGTGAAGGTAAAAGGCTTGCATTTCGCAAGGATATAGATTTGGCTTTGAATTTCCACTATTATATTGTTGATGTGTTAGATGATTTAGAGATATGAAACCAGGAAAGAAGAAAGGTGCAAAAGAGAAATGAGTTTTGTTCATCTTCACCTTCATACTGAGTATAGTTTGTTGGACGGAGCTTGTAGGATTGATAGGCTTTTTGAAAGAGTAAAAGATTTAAATATGAACGCTGTGGGAATAACTGATCATGGAGCAATGTATGGTGTTATAGATTTTTACAAAACTGCCAAGGAAAATGGTATCAAGCCTATAATTGGATGTGAGGTATATTTAGCTCCACGGACTCGCTTTGATAAAGAACCAAATATCGACAATGATATCCACCATCTTGTCCTTCTTGCTATGGACAATGATGGCTACAGAAATCTTTCCAAGATAGTTTCAATTGGATTTGTTGAAGGATTTTACTATAAACCAAGGGTTGACAGAGAAGTCTTGAGCAAATATTCAAAAGGACTTATAGCTCTTACAAGTTGTCTTGCAGGGGAGATTCCTAAACTGATTTTGAGAGAGCAAAAGGAAAAACTGTATGATGCAATTAATTTTTATAAAGAGGTGTTTGGAGAAAACTTTTACTTTGAACTTCAATATCATTACATTGATGAGCAAAGATTTGTAAATAATGAACTTATGAGGCTATCAAAAAAATATCAAATTCCGCTTGTGGCAACAAATGATGTTCATTATTTGAGGAGAGAAGATAGAAACCTTCATGATATTTTGCTTTGCATTCAAACAGGAAAAACTATAAGTGACTCTAATCGCATGGAGTTTCCAACTGATGAATTTTATCTCAAGTCACCCGAAGAGATGCAACAGCTTTTTGGTTACATTCCGGAAGCACTGAAAAACACGTTGGAGATTGCTGAAAAATGTAATGTTGAGTTTGAGTTTGGTAAGATTAACCTTCCGAAATTTCAACTGCCAGAAGGCAAAAGTGACGCATTTGAATACCTTAAAGAGTTGGCTTTAGAAGGATTCAAAAAGAGATATAAAAATGACGACAAAGCTGCATATGACAGGCTTATGATGGAACTTCAAGTGATAAAAGATATGGGATTTGTCGAATATTTTTTAATAGTTCAGGACTTTATAAACTATGCTAAACAAAACAACATAATGGTAGGTCCTGGTAGAGGTTCTGCAGCGGGAAGTATTGTGGCATATTGTCTGGGTATTACGAATGTTGACCCAATAAAGTATGACCTTCTTTTTGAGAGATTTCTAAATCCAGAAAGAGTATCTATGCCTGACATAGACATCGACTTTTGTTATCAAAGAAGACAGGAAGTGATTGACTATGTCACTCGCAAATATGGAGAGGATAGAGTGAGTCAGATAATAACCTTTGGAACAATGGCAGCAAGGGCTTCAATCAGAGATGTTGGACGGGTTCTGGGAGTTCCATATTCTCAGGTGGACGAAATTGCAAAGATGATTCCGTTTTCTCCAGGGATGACCATTGACAAGGCACTTGAGATAAACCATGACCTTAAAAAGATTTATGAACAAAATGATACAGTGAGAAGAATAATTGATACAGCAAGAAATCTTGAAGGTATGCCAAGACATGCGTCTGTTCATGCTGCCGGTGTTGTGATTTCAAGTTGTCCAATTACAGATTTAGTGCCGTTGGCAAGGACAGATGATGCTATTGTTACTCAGTTTCCAATGACAACGTTGGAAGAACTTGGACTTTTGAAGATGGATTTTCTTGGGTTAAGGACACTTACTGTAATTCAAAATACGTTGGAGCTTGTGAAGAAAAATAGAGGCATAGAGATTGATTTAGACAGGATAGACTATAATGACAAAAATGTTTATGAATTTATATCAGAAGGAAACACAAACGGTGTGTTCCAGCTTGAAAGCAGTGGCATGAAACAGTTTATGAAAGAACTCAAACCTGAAAACTTAGAGGATATTATTGCAGGAATTTCCCTATTTAGACCTGGCCCCATGGACCAGATTCCAGTTTATATCCAAAACAAGAATAACAGAGAAAAAATTGAATATCTCCATCCCAGCCTTGAGCCAATTTTGAATGTCACCTATGGATGTATTGTGTATCAAGAACAAGTTATGCAAATTTTCAGAACACTTGCTGGATATTCGCTTGGAAGAGCTGACCTTGTGAGAAGAGCAATGGCAAAGAAAAAAGCCGATATACTGATGGAAGAAAAGGACAGATTCATTGAAGGAGCTATGGCAAATGGAATAGATAAAGAAACAGCTGAAAAGATTTTTGCCATTATAGAAGATTTTGCAAGTTATGCATTTAACAAATCACATGCTGCCGCATATGCTATATTAGCATATCAGACAGCATATTTGAAAAAGTATTATACCATCGAGTTTATGGCAAGCTTAATTACAAGTGTTATGAACTCGAATGAGAAGGTTGGAATGTATATTGAAGAGTGCAGAAAATTTGGAATATCTATTTTGCCACCTGATATAAACAAAAGTAGTTATGACTTTACAATTGAAGGAAATAGTATAAGGTTTGGACTAAGAGCTATAAAAAGCTTGGGAGAAAATGTCATTGCCCACATCTTAAAAGAGAGAGAGAAAAAAGGAGAATTTAAGGATTTATATGACTTTATAATGAGGGTTGATACAAATACTGTAAACAAAAGGATTATTGAAAATTTGATACGTTCGGGTGCATTTGACTTTACAGGTTTAAATAGAAATTCGCTTTTAGCTTCAGTAGAGGATATTCTTGCTATAAAACAAACTAAAAAGAAGAATGCAAATCAGTTTAGTTTTTTTGAGATATCCGGTAACGAAAATGAAAGTTTTGTATACAAAAATATGCCTCAACCAACTGCCCAGGAACTCATGAAAATGGAAAAGGATACAATTGGAGTATATATAAGCAGTCATCCGCTTGAAAAGTATACAGAGGAAATTTCAAAATATAATATAACTCCTCTCTCTGAGATATCTGCTATGTCTGAAGAAGATGAATACAAATTTGAACAAATACTTGTGTGTGGAATATTAAAAGAAGTAAAAGTAAAACTTACAAAGAACAACCTGACAATGGCATTTGCAAAATTAGAGGATTTGACAGACTCTGTTGAGGTGTTATTTTTTCCTAACGTTTATGAGAAGTATTCTCATTTGATAAAGGAAGATATGGTTGTGATAATGGAGGCAAAGGCAACATTCAGAGAGGATGAAGGAGTAAAAGTTATTGCTCAAAAAGTAGACAGGTTGGGTGAGAAGCATCAGGAAGGTCAGGGAAGCGGTGAAAAAGCAATCGCAATAAGGGTAAGTGATGATACAATATTAAAGTCAAAAAAGTTCTTAGCATTTATAAAGTTCTTTTCAGGAAAGTCAAAAATAGTTCTTTATTATAATCAAAAAAGGCTAATTTCCAAGTCAAACTTATGTATAGAAATAAATCCTACTGTGATTGAACAGCTCAAAGAGTGGTTTGGCGATGAAAATGTTTGGATAGAAGATATAGATTCTTGATTTTTAGACCGTTTTGTTATAATATTTGAAAAGAGGTGAGATGAAATATGGAAAATGAA
The DNA here is from genome assembly GCF_000022325.1 of Caldicellulosiruptor bescii DSM 6725. Classification (NCBI taxonomy): domain Bacteria; kingdom Bacillati; phylum Bacillota; order Caldicellulosiruptorales; family Caldicellulosiruptoraceae; genus Caldicellulosiruptor; species Caldicellulosiruptor bescii. Next base: position 1,355,273 of record NC_012034.1, read on the forward strand.
AATGTATACGAATACAAAAATGGTGACTATATAGTGGTCAAAGCACTTGAAAACGGAGTAAATGTCATAGGGCTTACAAGAGGCAAGGACACAAAACTTCATCACACAGAGAAACTTGACAGTGGTGAAGTTTTACTTGCTCAGTTTACTGAAGTTACGTCGGCAATTAAGGTAAGAGGTAGGGCTGAGATCTATACAAAGTTTGGGCTTATTGTTTCAGAGTCCCAGAATAAATGATGGTGTAGAAGGTGTTTTTATGTGGGAAGTTGTTTATATAACCTCAAATAGTGAGATTGCTAACAAAATCAAAGAGGAGCTTGAGAAGGTAGGGATTCTTGCAAAGGTTAAATCTATTTCTCAAGAAGGGAAAGAAGGTTATTTTGAGATAATAGTGCCAGAAACAGAGCTCAATGAAGCACACAACATAATAATTGAAAAAGGATTTTAAACTAAAAAGAAAGGGGAACAGAATATATGCCAGAAGTGAGAACTATTGGTGTTTTGACAAGTGGTGGCGATGCACCAGGAATGAATGCTGCTATTCGCGCTGTTGTGAGAACTGGTATATACTATGGATTTAGAGTAATGGGTATAAGACGAGGTTATAATGGTCTTATTGAAGGCGATATTTTTGAGATGAACTTAAGGTCTGTTTCAGATATAATCCAACGTGGTGGAACAATCCTTTTGACTGCAAGGTCTCCTGAGTTTATGACAGAAAATGGACTCAAAAAAGCTGCTTCAATGTGTAAAATCTTTAAAATAGATGCTCTTGTTGTAATTGGCGGAGACGGGTCTTTCAGAGGGGCAAGAGACTTAAGTAAATTTGGCATCAACGTTGTTGGAATTCCCGGAACTATCGACAATGATATCGCATGTACAGACTACACTATTGGTTTTGATACAGCATTGAATACTGTCCAGGATGCAATTAACAAGATAAGAGACACAGCAACCTCTCATGAAAGAGTTAGTATTCTTGAGGTAATGGGACGTCATGCGGGATATATTGCTCTTTATAGTGGCATTGCAGGCGGTGCTGAGTCGATCGTAATTCCCGAAAAAGGTCTTGACAAGGATGAGATAATAAGAAGAATAATTGATGGAAAAAACAAAGGAAAGCTTCACAACTTGATCATATTGGCTGAGGGAATTGGTGGAGCAACAGAGCTTGCAAAGGAGATTGAAGAAGCGACTGGAATAGAGACAAGAGCGACCATCCTTGGGTATATTCAGAGAGGTGGCTCGCCTACTGCGTATGACAGAGTTGTTGCAAGTTTGATGGGGGCAAAAGCTGTTGAGGTTATCAAGGAAGGGAAGCAGAACAGGATAATTGCAATGAAGGATGGAAAGATTGTTGATTATGATATTGACGAAGCACTTTCTATGCAAAAGACAATTGATGAATACATGTACAATTTAGCTACTATCCTTTCTTTATAACTTTTTATGGAGGGTTTAAGTTTGAGAAAAACAAAAATAATTTGTACATTAGGTCCAGCGACCGACTCAGAGGAGATAATAAGAAAACTTGTTGAAAATGGGATGGATGTTGTGAGGTTAAATTTTTCTCATGGTACTCATGAAGAGCATAAGAAAAAGATTGACATGGTAAAAAAAATAAGAGAAGAATTTGACAAGCCTATTCCCATTTTGCTTGACACAAAAGGACCAGAGATAAGAATAGGTTTTTTTAAAGATGGCAAAGTAGAATTGAAAGAAGGTCAGAAATTTGTTCTGACTGTGGAAGAAATCTTGGGAAATGAAGAGATTGTTAGTATCACTTATAAAGAACTTGTTGAGGATGTAAAACCAGGTGATAAAATCCTGATAGATGATGGACTTATTGAGCTTATTGTTGAGGACAAGACAGAAAAGAATATAATCTGCAAGGTAAAAAATGGAGGAGTCTTAACCAACCAGAAAGGGGTAAACGTACCGGGTATACCCATTAGGCTTCCTGCACTTACCCAGAAGGATAAAGAGGATATTCTGTTTGGGATAGAAAATGATGTAGATTTTATTGCAGCTTCATTTATAAGAAAGGCAAGTGACGTTGTTGAAATTAGAGAGTTTCTGAACAAAAATGGTGGAAAGGACATTTTAATAATTGCCAAGATAGAAACTCAAGAAGGTGTTGCAAACTGCGACGAAATAATAAGAGTTGCAGATGGAATTATGGTTGCAAGAGGAGATTTAGGGGTGGAACTTCCTTTTGAGGAAGTCCCCCTTGTTCAAAAAATGCTCATTGAAAAATGCTACAAAGCAGGAAAGCCTGTCATAACAGCAACACAGATGCTTGAATCTATGATACGAAATCCAAGACCTACCAGGGCAGAGGTTAGCGATATTGCCAATGCCATATTTGATGGAACTTCTGCAATAATGCTCTCTGGCGAAACGGCAATGGGCAAATATCCTGTTGAAAGTGTTGCTACAATGGCAAAGATTGCCGAAAGAGTGGAAAATCAGATTGATTATATCAAGAGATTTCAATCTCAGGTATTTGATATGCCAGTTAATGTGACAAATGCTATTTCGCACGCAACTTGTACAACTGCACATGACCTTGGTGCAAAAGCTATTATAACTGTAACAAAGTCAGGTAACACTGCAAGAATGGTTTCAAAATTCAGACCTGCTTGTCCGATTATTGCAACCACACCTTGTGAGAAGGTTAGGAGACAGCTGAATCTGTCATGGGGTGTGTATCCATTTTTGGCAGAATACAAAAGTTCGACCGATGATATATTTGACCATGCTGTTGAGATAGCTGTAAAATCCAAGATTGTAAAAAACGGAGATTTAGTCGTCATTACTGCTGGAGTTCCTGTTGGCGTGAGTGGAACAACAAATATACTTAAAGTTCATGTCGTTGGACATGTTTTGGTTGAAGGGCGAGGTTGGGGAAGCGGAAAGGTAACAAGCAGGGTATGCGTTGTTAAAAGCATTAATGAACTTAAGCAGAATTTTGAAGATGGAGATATAATAGTTACAAGCCAGACAAATAATGAGTTTATACCTTATATGAAAAGGGCTTCGGGAATTATCACAGAAGAGGGTGGACAGAACTCTCATGCAGTAATTGTAGGTGCTGCACTTGATATCCCTGTAATAACAGATGCTAAAAATGCATTGGAGATATTAAAAACAGGGATTGTAGTTACAATTGATACTCAAAAAGGAATAGTATTTAGTGGAGAGCAGAAGATAGAAGAATAAAAGTTTATATAGGGGTAACGAATAATGATAGAAATAGAATTAGTAGTTAGGTATGCAGAAACAGATAGAATGGGTATTGTGCATCACTCAAATTATTTTGTGTGGTTCGAAGCAGCTCGTACAGAACTTATAAAAAAGGTTGGTATATGCTATTCGCAGATTGAAAATGAGCTGGGAGTGTACCTGCCACTTATAAGCTGTTCTTGCGATTTTAAGAGAGCTTGCTTTTACGAAGATAAGATAACGGTGAGTGCAAAGGTTAATAATTTAACACCTACAAGAATAAAATTTTACTATCAAGTCAAAAAGGATGGAGTTTTGTGTGCAACAGGTTTTACTGAACATGCCTTTGTTGATAAAAATTTTAAACCAATAAATCTGCAGAAAAAAAACAGGGATTTGTTTTTGAATTTTGAAAAGCTGTGGTTTGAAGACAAATTGTAATATTTAAAACTGTTTGACATATCTTAATTAAGTGAGTTATAATAATACCATAATCCTGAGGTAGTGTTTTTGAGCCTGGTTTGAGGGGAGGGAAATTGATGTCAGAAGTAAGAGTGGGTGAGAATGAATCACTCGATAGTGCCCTCAGAAGATTTAAAAAGAAATGTGCAGAAGCTGGGGTTTTAGCTGAACTCAGAAAAAGAGAGCACTATGAAAGCCCAAGCGTTAGAAGAAAGAAAAAATCAGAAGCTGCACGTAGGAGAAAGCGCAGATAAGGAGTAGGAGGCGTTTTTGTTGAGTCTCAAAGATAAGCTCCTTGAAGATTATAAAACTGCTATGAAAGAAAAGGATGTTGTTAGAAAAAATGTTGTTGGTATGGTGAGAGCTGCAATATTGCAGTTTGAAAAGGACAACAAGGTGGTTCTTGACGATAGTGGAGTTCTGAGTGTCATTGCTAAGGAAATTAAGAAGAGAAAAGATAGTTTACCTGAATATATAAAAAGTGGCAGACAGGATTTGATTGATGAGTTGAATAGAGAGATTGAAATTTTGACTTCTTATCTTCCACCCATGCTCAGCGAAGAAGAAATAGAGCAGCTTGTAAAGGAAACTATAGAAATTATAAAACCTAATGGAATAAAAGATATGGGCAAAGTAATGCAAGAGGTTATGAAAAAGGTAAGTGGCAGAGCAGATGGAAAAGTTGTAAGTGAGATTGTTAAAAAATATTTACAACAATAAATAAAATAATTGAAAGATTGAAAGATAAAAAGTGGCCTTCTTGATGCAAAAGCAGAAGGTCACTTTTTTATTTTGGATAAGTTATAAAAAAATTTGAGGGAAAATAAAATAGAGGTGAACCTTAATTTTTAAATAGGGCATTTATGCCGAAGATATCAAAGAAAAATTTAAAGCAGTTTGCTTTGTTATCTCAGTTTCCCCAAGAAGTTATAACAGACCAGCCAAGAATTACTTTAATTGGTGACCAAGAAATTATTATTGAGAACCATAAAGGACTCATTTGTTATGAAGACACTTTTGTTAAAATAAACACAAATATATCTCCTCTTGCAATTGAAGGAGATAAACTTGTAATTGAAAGAATGGACAGCGAAACAATTATTATAAGCGGAAGAATAAAATATGTAAAATATTTTTTTGATCCCGAACAAGGGAGAAGTGATTGAAAGATGTGCAGTGGAAGACTTGTTTTAAAAGTAGAAGGAGAGAATTTAAACAAATTTTTAAATATGCTTATTTTCAATAAGATTTTACTTAAACTGTATTCTAAACAGAATAATACCATAATTATAGGTATATCAACCAAAATTTTTAAAAAAGTAATAAAGATAGCAAAAAAAACAAAGTGCAAAATAAGCATTTTAGAGAAAAATGGAATGTATTTTTATTTAAAGGAGCTAACGTTATGGAAAGTAATTACAGTTGGAGTATGTATTTTTATTTTAATAGTTTTTAATCAGTTTATTTTTGACATAGCTATTTTAAACCATGGTTCTGCAGATATGTTGTTAAATGAAAAAATAAAAGAAAAACTTTACCAGTACAATATAAAGCCATTTATACTGAAAAATAAAATTGACGAAAAAATACTTGAAAGAAAACTTCTTACTGAGTTAGGTGATTTAATGTGGGTAAATGTAAAAAAAGAAGGTGTTCGTCTGTTTGTAGAGTATGTAAAAAGAGAAATGGCAGAAATAGAAAACAAGAAAGGACGGATATTTGCAGCAAGTAGCGGAATTATTAAAAGAATAATCTTAAAATCTGGGAATTTACTTGTCAAAGAAGGTGATACTGTAGTATATGGGCAGCTTCTTGTAGATAATAAAGTGTTCTCCAAGGATGGAATTGAGTATTTTGAAGATGCAAATGCCCAAATTGAAGGAATCACATTTTACACCGTCCCTGCAGATTTTACTATTCCTTTATATCAAAAAGAATATATTTCAAAAGCAACAGTACCATACATAAAAGTTGGTAATTATGAAATCAAACTTAAAAATATAGTTACTAAAAACGAGAATTGTGATAAAATTAAAATAAAAGAGTATAAACTTTCACCTTTGGCTATTTGGGTGGGAGTGTATGAAGTCAAAAGATACAAGCTAAAAAGATTTGTGCCTACGTTTGATCAAATAAAGGAAAAGGTTAAAAGAGAATGTGACCAAAAGTTTATGTCACTTACAAAAAATAAGAAGATATTAAATGTTTTGTCAGTTCGCACATATATAAAAGTGATAAAGCAAAAAGGTGAGATAAGGAAAATTGAATGCCAAAGAAATTATGAATGTTTAGAAGAGATTGGCGTTAAAAAATAAAATCTTAGGAGGTTAGAAATATTTGGAAGAAAGACTCATTTCAACTTTAAGCATTGAAGACACCCAAGAACTTTGGAATATATTTGGTGAGTTTGATTCTAAAGTTAAGACTTTAGAAGAGCTTTTGAATGTAAATATTGTGTTTAGAGACAATGGTATAAAAATCATAGGCAATAATCCAGAAAATATAAGTAAAGCAGAAAAAACGATAAAAATATTACATGACATGGAGAAGAAAAAATTAGATATTGATGAACATACTATACGTTATATAGTAGAGACTTTAGAAGATGAAGAAATAAGAAGTTTAGAAAATGATGTTATCTTTATAACTCACAGAGGCAAACAGGTAAAACCTAAAACTCTTGGCCAAAAACGATATATAAATGCAATTATGAACAATACAATTGTATTTGGCATTGGACCTGCAGGTACAGGTAAGACTTACTTGGCTATGGCAATGGCTGTTCATTACCTCAAAAAGAAAGAGGTAAGCAAAATTATTCTTACAAGACCGGCTGTTGAAGCAGGTGAAAAATTAGGATTTTTACCTGGAGATTTGCAAACAAAAGTAGACCCATACTTGCGACCAATTTATGATGCACTTCATGACTTAATTGGCACAGAAACCTACCAACGGTATATGGAAAGAGGAGTAATTGAGGTTGCACCGCTTGCATACATGCGTGGAAGGACCTTAGATGATGCTTTTATAATTTTAGATGAGGCACAAAACACTACTTCAGAGCAAATGAAGATGTTTTTGACAAGACTTGGTTTTGGCTCAAAGGCAGTGGTGACTGGTGATATTACTCAGATTGACTTACCAAGTGGGATTGAGTCTGGACTTGTTCAGGTAACGAAGATACTTAGGGATATTGAAGGAATAGAATTTGTTTTTTTGACTTATCAAGACGTTGTTCGTCATCAACTTGTTCAAAAGATTATTAATGCTTACAATAGGTATGAAGAAAAACGAAAGGAGAAACAAAGAGCATAGACCATGTTAAAAATTTTTGAACGATGGCATGAGAGAAAAAGGATTTATTATTATCGATTTATTCTTTTTTTCTCTTTTTTTGGGACCTCGTCGCTATTGATAGCACTGTCTAAAAGAAAAGAAACACCTATAATTTGGAATAAAATTTTTCGGTTTTTTAATCCTGAAATAAAATATTCTAAATTTAGAATAGACGGTGATTTATCAGCTGCAATTTTATTAATTTTGATACTTTCTCTCATAATGGGAGTGTATTTATATCTTTTTGAAAGAAAATTTATAGACAACTGCAGGGATATGGCAGCAACAAGTGCCATTATAGCTCTAAATCTTCTTTTAATAAAGTTTCTTCTTCCCATACCAACATATGCTGTGCCGGCTTTTGTAGGAGTTATTTTGATTTCGCTTTTGATTGATGTAAGAGTTTCGATAATTTTTAATGTAATACTTTCAATTGTAACCCTGCTAATTGTGGGAATGAATAACCTTAGTTTTGCTCTTCATCTTTTTGTGACAGGAAGTTTGTGTGCAATTGTATCACACAGTATTAACAATAGGCTTCAATTTATATCCCACGGATTTTTGGCCAGTTTAATATCCTCACTTTTTGTTTTGTCAACTGAATTAGTATTTAAAATGAATGAAGCTGAGGTGTTGACCACTTCAGCAAACTCTTTTATTGGTACGGCACTTTCGTTTATTATTGCGTATGGAACTTTGCCTGTGTGGGAGTACTTATTTGATTTTACCACCCCGATTAGACTTATGGAACTTTCTAATCCCAACCATCCATTACTTAAAAGACTTTTACTTGAAGCTCCAGGTACTTATCATCACAGTTTAATAGTAGGGAATTTAGCCGAGATTGCATGTGAAGCAGTTGGTGGAAATTATCTTCTTGCCCGCATAGGCGCTTATTATCACGACATAGGAAAGCTAAAAAGACCTTTTTATTTTAAGGAAAATCAGATTATTGAAGAAGACCCTCACAACAGGATAACTCCTACTCTTTCAGCTCTTATAATAATCTCACATACAAAAGATGGTGTGGAGATTGGGAAGGAATATAGGCTGCCAAGACAGGTTCTTGACATTATAAAACAGCACCATGGTACTACTAAGGTGGCATTTTTTTATGGAAAAGCGCTAAGTCAAAATCAGCAAGTGAGTGAGGAAAAGTTTAGGTATGATGGACCAATTCCACAGAGCAAAGAAGCTGCAATTGTTATGTTGGCTGACTCTGTTGAAGCAGCTGTCAGGGCTCTTTCTTCTCCGACGCCTCAGATGATTGAAGCTACTATAAGAAATGTAATTCAAGAAAAACTTCTTGATGGGCAGCTAAATAACAGCGATTTGACATTTAAAGAACTTGAAATTATATTGGAAAATTTTATCAAGGTTTTGACTGGTGTTTTTCACAAGAGGGTTAGTTATAATATATTTGAAGATTCTTCAAACAAATCAGATGAGGTGATGGTAAGAAGTGAAAATATTCATTCAAAATCAGCAAGATAAAGTTGATATTGACCAACACATTTCAAAGATAATTGAAGAGTCGATTGTAAATACCATTAAGGTTTTCTTGGAAGAAGAGAACTTTGAAATAAGTGTACTCATAGTTGATAACAGCTTCATAAAGGAACTCAATAGAAATTATAGAAATGTCAATAAAGAAACAGATGTACTATCTTTTCCTATATTCGAATTTAAAAATGGGAAGCTTTTAGAAGATATAGTGATTATGGAAGATGAAATTCCTCTTGGTGACATTGTAATTTCAATCGAAAAGGCAGCACAGCAGGCGAAAGAATTTGGGCATTCATTGGAAAGAGAAATTGCATATTTAACTGTGCATTCTGTTTTACATCTTTTGGGTTTTGACCACATAGAAGAGGATGATAGAAAAGTAATGAGGGAGTATGAAGAGCAAATTTTACAGAGCATGGGGTTGACAAGATGAACAAAAGAAGAACCTTGCTGGAGAGTTTTGACAATGCAATAAATGGAATAATAATTGCTTTTAAGACTCAAAGAAATATGAAGATTCACTTTATAATAGCTTTTACAATTCTCTTTTTAACTATTGTCTTTAAACTTAATAAGATCGAAACAGTATTAGTACTAATTTGTATTGGTTTAGTTATTGCAACAGAACTTATAAACACTGCAATAGAAAATACTATAGACCTCATAGCAAAAGAGTTTGAACCGAAAGCAAAAATTGCAAAAGACGTAGCAGCAGGAGCTGTTTTGGTGTCTGCCTTGATGTCATTAACCATAGGGTATTTTCTTTTTTATGATAAAATAAAGCTACCAATAGAATTAACACTTAAACATATAAGAGGTATTTCTTTTCATGTAGTGTTTTTATCCCTTATAATTGTAGCAATGGTGATAATAGTTGTAAAAGCTGTTACAAACAGAACAAAATTCATGCAAGGTGGAATGCCAAGTGGTCATACTGCTTTAGCTTTTGCTGCGGCAACTGCTATTTTAATGCTCACAAACAACCTCATTATAGTGTCACTTGCTGTTTTTATGGCTTTATTGGTACTTGAGAGCAGGATAGAAGCAAAGATTCACACAGTTTGGGAAACAATTGTAGGTGCACTTATTGGAATCCTTGTAACGCTTTTGATATTCAAAATAAAGTGAAAGAGGGACCTTTATGAAATGCCAGAAAAGACCTTGTTTAAAAAAGATTCTAACACTTATAATAGTAGGAATACTACTTTTTTCTTTATCAGCGTGTGGTAAGAAAAATACTCAAAAAGTTAATATCTCAAAAGCAGATAAAGCTTTGCAAGTAAACAAAAAAGAAAAGGAGAAAAATGCTCAAACTGAACAATTTGACTATCTTTGCAAATTTACCGGAGAGGCCATTTACCAAAAAGATGAACATCAAGTAATCGCAGTTATGATTAATAACGAACCAGGAGCAATCCCTCAATCTTCGTTAGATCAGGCTGAGTACCTTTATGAAGCTTTGATTGAGGGTGGAGCAACACGAATTATGGCAATATATCACCATACATATCCTAAAAAAGTAGGTCCTATAAGAAGTGCAAGACCGTATTTTATGCAGATAGCAAAGTCACTTAATGCTTACTTTGTACACTGTGGTGGTAGCCCACAAGCTTACAGGCTTTTCAAACAGAATTTTATACCTCATATTGATGCTATTTACACAGGTGGCGGAATTTTCTTCAGGACCTCAGATAGAAAAGCACCGCATAATCTCTATTCTTCTATGGAGAAGCTTTCAGCTTTTTTTGATAAAAAGGGTTACAAAATGCAGAAAACTTACAAAACATATCCTTTAACAGATGAAGTAGTGAATAAATGGAATTCAGAAAACACCAAAATAAAAATTACTTTTTCAGGATGGTATTATGTAAGATATGAATATGATGAACAGAAAAAAGTTTACAAAAGGTTTATAAAAGAAAAACCTCATCTCAACAAAGAGACAGGTGCTGTACTGACTGCAAAAAACTTAGTAATAATTTTTGCTCACTATGACACAATAAAAAACGATGACAAAGGTAGACAGGAAGTGGATTTTTCAAAAGGAAAAGGGTATGTTCTGCAAATGGGAAAAACTATTCCAATAAGTTATGAATTTAATATGAAAAATTCATTTATATTAAAAGATGAAAATGGGCAAGAGATTAAGCTTTTAAAAGGGAACACATGGTTTGAGATTGTCCCGCAGTATGGTAAGGTTAAGTTTGAATGAGAGGAGAGAGAAAATTTGAAGATAACTTTCATAGGTGGAGCTCAAAGTGTGACAGGTTCATGCTACCTTTTTGATCTTGAAGGCAAAAAATTTCTGGTAGATTGTGGTATGTTTCAAGGTGGTTTGACTGAAGAACTGCTCAACTATGAAGCATTTCCTTTTAATCCGTCAGAAATTGAATTTGTCATTCTTTCTCACGCCCATATTGACCATAGTGGAAGAATTCCAAAACTCTACAAGGATGGCTTTAGAGGAGTAATTTATACAACAGATGCGACAATGGACCTGTGTAGTATTATGTTGCCAGACAGCGCTCATATTCAGGAGAGCGAGATAGAATGGAAGAATAGAAAAAGGAAAAGAGAAGGAAAAGAGCTACTGGTGCCGCTTTATACCTTAGAAGATGCAGAAAATGTTTTAAAACATTTCAGAGGCGTGAAATATGGGCAGAAAATTCAAATAGACAAAAATTTGAGTTTTGTTTTTAAAGATGCAGGACACATGCTTGGTTCAGCTATAGTTGAGCTTTATATAAAAGAAAATGGTAAGGAGTACAAACTTGTTTTTTCTGGTGATTTAGGGAACAGAAATGTTCCTATTTTGAAAGACCCTACAATAATAGATGATTGCGATTATCTGTTCATTGAAAGTACTTACGGCAATAGGCTTCATGTAGACGTTGAAAACAAATCTAAAAAACTTATAAATATAATTAGTACAACTATTTCAAATGGTGGAAAGGTTATAATTCCATCTTTTGCAGTTGGGAGAACACAGGAAATATTATATGAGATTGCAAAAGAAATTAGCACTGATTCTGAAGAGGCTAAAATTATAAGAAATGTAGAGATTTTTGTTGACAGCCCACTTGCAACTTCTGCAACTGCCATTTACAAAAAACATATAGATTATTTTGATACAGAGGCAGCTATGTTTATAAAAAATGGTATATATCCTCTTGAGCCACCTAATTTGAGGTTTATAAAATCTGTGGATGAGTCAAAATGGTTAAATGAGTATGACAAAAGTTGTATAATAATTTCTTCAAGTGGGATGTGTGAGGCAGGAAGAATAAAGCATCATCTTAAACATAATTTATGGAATGAGAAAAACACTGTGCTCTTTGTCGGTTATCAGGCACCAAACACGCTGGGAAGAAGGCTTTTGGATGGACAGAAGAAGGTAAAGATATTTGGTGAAGAGGTAGAAGTAAGAGCAAAGATAGAGTATATCGAGGCATATTCTGGTCATGCAGATAAAAGTGGGCTTTTTTCGTGGATTGAACAGATGAATCAAAAACCAAAGAAGATTTTTGTGGTCCATGGCGAGAAGGAAGTTCAGCTCGAATTTGCTAAGGAGCTCCAAAACAGGTTTAACACTGATGTCATTGTGCCTGCGCGTGGCGAGATGTATGAAATTGCACCTGAGTACGTTGCACAAAGTGAAAGGTTGTTCTCAGAACTTCCTTCATTTATCAATCTTTCAGTACTTGCTCAGATTGAGGATATTGAATATGAACTGGATAGACTAAAAGAAGGTATAAAAAACTCTGCTATTTCTCCAGAAAGGTTATTTGCCCTCAATTCAAATTTAGAAGAGCTGAGGTACCTTCTCAGCCTTGCGTTGAACGATTACTAAAGAGAAAGTTTATCTTATATCAACGTTTTTAAGAGTAAACAGTTTACCTGCAAATTTAAAGTAGATATTTATTGTATGAGTATCATGTGGCAAGGGCTGAAATTTAGCGTAGAATTTTGCTTTATACAACAGAGGTTGGTCTTGAGGAAAATTTTCTATCTCAAAATAAGGAATTGGATAGTATTTTTGTTTTGTGGTTGTATCTTCAATGTAAATATATTCAAAGGCAGTCTTATTAATCTTCTTTTTTTCTAAGTTCTCTATGATAAGTGTTAAACCAAAGTAACTCTGATTTCTGGTAATCTGAGAGTATGTGATATAAAATTTTTCTTTTGTCACTTTTTCAAGACTTACTTTTATATTCTGTACTATCACTGAATATTGTGATTCTCCATAGCGGATGGATAAATTGGAAGGCTCGTGGTACACGTATATATGTTTATCCGAATTTTTAATGATAAATATGCTTAAGATAATATAAACTGCTAATAATGTAAAAAGTATGCGAACAAGTCTTCTTTTCATCTTTTCTACCTACTCAAAAACGATAATGCTTAGTATATTATCATTATATTTAAGAAGGGTAATTTGTTTGATACAAAAAACAAAAGAAACTGAGGTGAAACAATGAGATTTTTAGATGCTGGTGAAACACATGGAAAAGCTTTGATAGCCATAATAGAAGGATTTCCTGCACATGTAAAAATAGATATAGAAAATATAAACCATCTTTTACAACTACGTCAAAGGGGTTATGGAAGAGGGAAGCGAATGGAAATAGAAAAGGACAGAGTAAAAATTTTATCAGGAGTCAGAAACTCTTTTACCACAGGAGCCCCTATTACATTGATGATTGAAAATAGGGATTACGAAAACTGGAGAAGTTTTATGGATGCAACGCAGTGTGATGTAGATACCAAAAAAGTGACAGTTCCACGGCCTGGTCATGCAGATTTGGCTGGTTGTTTAAAATATGAGTTTGATGATGCAAGAAATGTATTGGAAAGAGCCAGTGCAAGAGAAACTGCTATAAGAGTAGCAGTTGGAGCTGTTTGTGAAGAACTTTTGAAAATGTTTGGCATTAAACTTTACAACCACGTTGTTGAGATTGGTAGGGTACGGCTTACAAAATCGTATTCATTTGATGACACAGAACTTTTTGAACAGGCTTTATCTTCTTCAGATCTGTTTTGTATTGACAAGGAAGCTGAAATGAAGATGAAAGAGGAGATTGATATAGCAAAACAAATAGGTGATAGCGTGGGGGGGATTGCTGAGGTAATTTGCAAAAATGTTCCATATGGTATTGGTAGCCATGTTCACTGGGACAGAAAACTTGACGCCCAGATTGCTCACTCTGTAATGAGTATTCAGTCTGTAAAAGGTGTTGAAATTGGTATGGGATTTGAAGCGGCAAGGCGGTTTGGTTCTGAAGTTCATGATGAAATTTATTATGATGATAAGAAAGGTTTTTATCGAAAGACAAACAATGCAGGTGGTATAGAAGGCGGAATTTCAAACGGCATGGATATTGTTGTTCGGGCTGCTTTCAAGCCAATTCCAACTCTATATAAGCCCCTCAAAAGTGTAGATATAAGAACATTTCAACCTGCTGAGGCAGCAGTAGAAAGGTCTGACATATGTGCTGTGCCGGCAGGAAGTATTGTCATGAGAGCGGCAATTGCGTATGTTCTGGCAAATGCTTTAATAGAAAGGTTAGGAGGAGATTCTGCTAAGACTATGTTAGAAACTTTCAAAAGAATTTATAATAAAGGATAAAAATACATATACCCTCACATCCATGGGCATACTAATTAGATGTGGGGGTGTTTATTTGTAATGAAAGCAAGGGTATTTGTTCTTATATTTGCATTAATAATAACTACAGCATTTGGTAAGATATGCTATGCAAATGAAAAAAAGAATTTACCACAACTGAGCTCTAAATCTGCAATAGCTATTGAATGGGTAACAGGGAAGATTCTCTTTGAAAAAAACAAGGATTTAAAACTTCCAATGGCAAGCACAACCAAAATAATGACAGCAATCCTGGTGTTAGAAAACTGTGATGTAAATAAAGAAATTGAAATTCCGCCACAGGCTGTGGGAGTTCCAGGGTCATCTATGTACCTCGAAAAAGGAGAAAAACTGAAAATAATAGACCTTTTATATGGACTTATGCTTTCTTCTGGGAATGATGCTGCTGTCGCCTTGGCAATAGCAACAGCTGGTGATGTAAAAAGATTCGTTAAACTTATGAACAAGAAAGCAAAAGATCTTGGCCTTTCAAATACTGTATTTTCATCTCCACATGGCTTGGAACAAGGTCAGCATTATACAACAGCTCACGACCTTGCAAAACTTACCGCATACGCTATGAGAAATCCAATATTTCGACAGATAGTAAAAACCAAAGATATAGAAGTACCATGGACTACAAGACCTTACAATAGAATTCTAAGAAACAAAAACAAGATGTTAAGATTATATCCTGGTGCTGATGGTGTAAAAACTGGATTTACAAAAAAGGCGGGTAGGTGTCTTGTCACTTCTGTTTGCAGAGATGATTTTAGAGTCATATGTGTGGTTTTGAATGCTCCGGATATGTGGAATGATACGCAAAAGATTCTCAACTATTGTTATAACAACTTTAAAGTGGTAAAACTACTACCTGATGAAATGGGTTATGTAAAAGTTAAAAACGGAAAAAGTGATTGGGTAAAAGTTGGAACAACATATAAATGTTATTGGGTAGTGGAATCAAGTTGTTTGCCAAAATTAGATGTAATTTTGCAGGTAGCAGAAGCGCCTATTGAAAAAAACAAGGTGATTGGTAGGTTGAATGTGTATCTTAAAAATGAAAAACAGAGCCTCCCACTTGTTGCATTACAAGAATGTCCAAGAAAGTCTTTATGGGACAGAATAAAAGAAAAATTATTTGAAAATAGAATTAAATAAATTTAGCGTGGACGAAAAATCCACGCTAAATTTATTTTTTCTTATTTTTCCATAAACGGTTCAAGCTCTTTGAGCAGTTCATCGCAGTTGTCTGAATGAATTTCTACCTTAATTGGTTTGCTAAGGTCCAAACTAAATATACCCATGATAGATTTTGCGTCAACAACATACCTTCCTGATGTAAGGTCAATATCAAATGGGTACTTGCTAACAATGTTGACAAAGTTCTTGACAGCATCAATTGTGTTCAGCTTTACTGTTACTGTTTTCATTTTAAATTCCTCCCTTCACAACAAAAATAATACTCATTATTTATCATATCATGTTTATGAGCTTTAAATCAATTAACTCCTTACACATTTTCTATACCCTTTTTTCATAGAAAAATAACAATTAAAGATATATTTTTAGCTCTTCACTAATTGGCTGCTAAATATTATAATATAACTTAAATGTGGAGGTGAACAAATTAAATTGAAGATTGCCTTTTATACACTTGGATGTAAGGTCAATCAGTATGAAACCCAGGCAGTAGCTGAACTTTTTAAAGAAAGCGGGTTTGAGATTGTCGACTTTGACAGCAAAGCAGACGTGTACGTGATAAATACCTGTACAGTTACCAACATAAGCGATAGAAAATCACGACAGGCAATAAAAAAGGCTAAAAAACTTTCTCCGCAAAGTATCGTAGTTGTAATGGGATGTTACCCGCAAGTGTATCCCCAAGAGGTTGAAAAGATAGAAGATGTAGATATCATAATTGGAACAAAAGATAGACAAAAGATTGTTGATTATGTTAGACAATATTTGGAGGACAAAAAGAAAATTGTAGCAATAAATGAAGATTATAAAAGAGAAGCATTTGAAGAGCTTAAGATATCAGAATTTAATGAGCGTAGCCGTGCTTTCATAAAGATAGAAGAAGGTTGTGACCAGTTTTGTTCTTATTGTATAATCCCGTATGCAAGGGGAGCAGTTAGAAGCAGAAGTTTAAAAAGTATAGAAGAAGAGGTTATAAGGCTTGTTCAGAAGGGATACAAAGAATTTGTTATTACAGGAATTAACATCTCATCTTATGGGAAGGATTTGGATGAGAAGGTTACACTTATAGATGTTATTGAGAGGGTAAATAAGATTGAAGGTGTTAAAAGAATCAGACTGAGTTCATTAGAACCGGTTATAATGAATGGTGAATTTATAGAGAGGTTACTTAGTTTTGACAAACTGTGCCATCATTTGCATCTTTCCCTTCAAAGTGGCAGTGATAAAATATTGAAACTTATGAACAGACATTACACTACAGCACAGTATCAAAGTATAGTAGATAGAATAAGAGAAAAATGGGATGATGTAGCATTTACTACTGATATTATAGTGGGTTTTCCGGGCGAAACAGAAGAAGATTTTAACGCTACTTTAGATTTTGTTCAGAAAATAGGTTTTTCAAGAATTCACGTGTTCAGGTTTTCTCCAAAGAAGGGTACTAAAGCATATGAGATGCCAAACCAAGTAGATAGCAAAGAAAAAGAAAGACGAAGCAAGATAATGAAAGAAGTGGCAGCAAGCCTTTCATATCAATTTCATAGTAAGTTTGTTGGGAAGACGTTAGAAGTTTTGATTGAACAGGATTCTGATTTTGACGGATATTATGAAGGGTATTCAGGAAATTATATCCGTACTCTAATAAGGAAAAGTCATATGATAGTACATGGGGAAATTTACAAAGTTAAGATTACACAGGCTTATAGACAATATGTTAAAGGAGAAATAATTCAATAAAAAATACAAAAAGGTGGTGTGTAGGATTGAACACTGACATAGCAAATTTAAAAAACCAATGCATAGAAGAACTATCAAGAATCAAAAGTTTACAGGAACTTGAAGATTTTCAGGTCAAATATTTAGGTAAAAAAGGCATTTTGAAAAGTAAGTTAAAAGAACTATCAAAACTTGAACCAGCAATTCGTGCTCAAGTGGGAAAAGAATTAAATAGTCTGAGAGAGTACCTTGAGGAAAGCATTGCTATCCAGCGAAAAAGGTTTTTAGAGGAAGAGAAGCAAAAGAGGATACAAAGTGAACGCATTGATGTTACTATACCTGGCAAAAGAGTGGAAATAGGAGCCATTCATATTCTTTCTCAGGTTCAAAATGAAATAGCAGAAATCTTTTTAAATATGGGGTATGAAATTGCGGAGGGACCAGAAGTAGAGCTTGATTATTATAACTTTGAAGCACTTAATATCCCAGCTGACCATCCTGCACGAGATACACAAGATACTTTTTATATTTCTGAAGACGTACTTTTGAGAACGCATACCTCCCCTGTTCAAATCAGGGTTATGAAAAGTAAAAAGCCTCCAATTAAAATAATTTCTCCTGGAAGGGTGTACAGGTCGGACGAGGTAGATAGCACACACTCTCCTATTTTTCATCAAATAGAAGGACTATTTGTTGACAAAGGTGTTACAATGGCTGATTTAAAAGGGACACTTGAAGTGTTTGCAAAGAGATTTTTTGGTGAACAGACCAAGGTTAGGTTCAGACCACATCATTTTCCGTTTACTGAACCTTCGGCCGAGGTTGATATTTCATGTATCTTCTGTGGTGGGAAAGGATGTAGAACATGTAAGGGTGAAGGTTGGATAGAAATACTTGGTGCAGGAATGGTTCACAGAAAGGTTCTTTTGAACTGTGGGATTGATCCAGATATATATACTGGTTTTGCATTTGGTATGGGTGTTGAAAGAATAGCACTTTTGAGATATGAGATTGAGGATATTAGGCTCTTTTACGAAAATGATTTGAGATTTTTGAAACAATTCAGATAAAACTTTATACAGAAGGAGTGAAGAATATTGAAGGTTTCATTAGAATGGTTGAAAAGTTATGTTGATATAGATTGTTCGGTAGATGAGCTTGTTGATAAACTTACTATGAGCGGAACAAAGGTTGAGGGATATGAGAAGAGACTTGAGAATATTAAAAATGTTGTAGTGGGTAAGATTTTAGAAATTTCTTTGCACCCTCATAACCAGAATCTTTTTGTTTGTAAAGTAGATATAAAAGATAAAATACTTACAATAATAACTGCAGCAAAGAATGTAAAAGAAGGTTTATATGTTCCTGTAGCAAAACCAGGTGCTGTCTTAGAAAATGGTAAAACAATTGATGTTCTTGAGTTCAAGGGAATATTATCGGAAGGAATGTTATGTTCGCTGGAAGAGCTTGGACTTACCCGCGGAGAGTTTCCATATGCTGATGAGAATGGTATATTTATACTTGAAGGTATGGATGACAGCATGATAGGGAATGACATAAAGATTGCACTTGGAATAGATGATGTGATAATTGATTTTGAGATAACCTCAAACAGGCCCGACTGTTTGAGCATTGTGGGTATTGCAAGAGAGATAGCTGCTATTTTAAACAAACCTCTGAAGTTTCCAAATGTAAGTTTCAAAGAGACAGATGAATTGATAAAAAATTATATAGATAATATTGAAATTCAGGATAAAAAGATTTGCAGAAGGTATATCGGAAGAGTTATAAAAAACATAAAGATTGAACAGTCACCTCTGTGGCTAAGAAGAAGACTTGTGGCTTGCGGTATAAGACCAATAAATAATATTGTCGATGTGACAAATTATGTAATGCTCGAGATGGGTCAGCCTCTTCATGCGTTTGACCTCAACAAGATTTGTGGCAGAAATGTTTTTGTAAGACTTGCAAGTGATGGTGAAAAGATTATAACTCTTGATGGTGTAGAGAGGGTTTTGCGGTCATCTGACATTGTTATTGCAGATGAAAACAGAGCCATAGCAGTTGCAGGTGTGATGGGAGGATTAGATACTGAAGTTGATGAGAGTACAAAAGTTGTACTTTTAGAGTCTGCAACTTTTAATCCCGCAATGGTAAGAAGGACAGCACGATATTTAGGGCTTAGAACAGAGGCTTCAAACAGGTTTGAAAAAGGTTTGAGCCCATACTTTGCAGAACTCGCAATTCAAAGAGCGTGCGCTTTGATTGAACAAATTGGAGCAGGCGAGATTGTAAAAGGAGCTGTAGATACCTATGTTGACCCATGGCAGCAAGTAGAAGTAAAAGCTGATTTTTCATATATAGAAAAACTTCTTGGTCTTAGAATTGAAAAAGATGAAGTGGTGAATATTCTTAGCAGACTTGAAATAAAATATGACGAAGTAAAAGATGTATTTATAGCACCACCTTTTAGGACTGACATTGAAGATATGGCTGACATTTCTGAAGAAGTTATAAGAATATATGGATATGATAAACTACCTTCAAGGGTTTTCATGGGAAGTGCTATTTCGTCTGGTCTCACCCAAAAGCAAAAAATAGTAAACAATATAAAAATTTTTCTTGCCAACAGTGGTTATTATGAAATTTATTCATATTCATTTGAATCGCCAAAAGTTTATGAGATTTTAAAAGGGTATAACTTGGATGATGCTGTCAAGATTTTAAATCCACTCGGTGAAGATTTTTCTATCATGCGAATGCAGCTTATGTCTTCTGTATTAAAAACAGTTTATCTCAATATATCCCGAAATATAAAAGACGTAAAAGTATTTGAGCTATCTACAGTATTTAAAAAATCTAATAAAAAACTTCCGCATGAAAAACTTGTTTTAGCAATAGGAAGTTCGGCTCAGGATTTTTATTCTTTAAAGGGTGTACTTGAAAATCTTTTTGACATGCTTAGAATAAAAGATGTTAAGTTTTCATCGCAACATCAAAATTCAAATTTGCATCCTACACGTTCAGCAAAGATTTATACCGAGGAAAGTTTTCTCATAGGCTACATTGGAGAAGTCCATCCGGATATATTAGAAAGATTTGACATACCTGTAAGAGTTGTATATGCAGAACTTTTTATAGATGAGCTGCTTGAGGCTGAGAAGGAAGAAAAGAGGTATGTTCAACTTCCGAAATATCCAGCTATTGAGAGAGACTATGCATTTGTTGTACCAGATGATGTAGAAAGCAGGGTTATTGAAGAAATTTTCAAAAAATATAGCTCTGACATTTTAGAAGAGTTTCGTCTGTTTGATGTTTACAAGGGACAACAAATAAAGCAAGGTTTCAAAAGCTATGCCTATAGAGCAGTTTTCAGGTCAAAATTAAAAACACTTTCAGATAGTGATATTAACCAGATTCAAGAGAAGATTTTAGATGAGCTTAAAAACTACAATATAAGTTTGCGGGAGTAGAAAGATATGGAATGGCTAAAAGAATTAAATGATCAGCAAAAAGAGGCGGTTCTTTCAACAGAAGGGCCGCTTTTAGTATTGGCTGGTGCAGGTTCAGGGAAAACTCGTGTCATAACATATAGAATAGCATATATATTGAATATGGGATTAGCAAATCCGGCTAATATCCTTGCAATTACGTTTACAAACAAAGCTGCTGATGAGATGAAAGAAAGAATAAAAAGGCTTGTTAGCACCCAATCATTTTCAGAGATGTGGGTGTCTACTTTTCATGCTGCGTGTGCAAGGATTTTGAGAATGGAAGCTCATAATATAGGGTTTTCAAACAACTTTGTAATATTTGATGCACAGGATAGAAACCAGCTTTTGAAAGAGTGTTTTGACAAGCTAAACATCGACACAGAGAGGCTTGATATCAGATATGTATCAAGGCAGATTAGCAATTTCAAAAATCAGTTAATTGGGCCTTCTGATGTATACAGATACGGTAATGTTGATGGTCGTGTTGTTGAAGTATATAAACTTTATAATAAACTTCTGAAAGAATACAATGCGTTTGACTTTGATGACCTTTTGTATTACACTGTAGTTCTTTTTGAAACAAACCCTGATATTTTAGAGAAATATCAAAACAAGTTTAAATATATCTTGGTAGATGAGTACCAGGACACTAATCGCGCTCAGTTTTATTTTATTTATTTACTTTCACAGAAACACAGAAATGTCTGTGTTGTCGGTGATGACGACCAAAGTATATACAGTTTCAGAGGAGCAAATATAAAAAATATTTTGGAATTTGAAAAGGTGTTTAGCGATGCCAAGGTGATAAAATTAGAAAAAAACTACAGGTCTACAAAGATAATACTATCAGCTGCAAATGAGGTTATAAAAAACAACAATTACAGAAAATTTAAAAAATTGTGGACAGATAACATTGATGGCGAAAAGATTTTTCTGTACTCAGCTTTTGACGAAGTAAATGAAGCGGAGTTTGTTGCATCGAGTGTGAAAAATCTTATTGAAAGCGGGATTTCCCCCTCAGAAATAGGAGTGCTCTACCGAACAAATGCTCAATCTGTAAACTTTGAGAATGCACTTTCAGCTTATTCTGTACCCTATAAAGTTGTAGGTGCTTTGCGATTTTATGAAAGAAAAGAAATAAAAGATATAATTGCTTATTTGAGACTTATCACAAATCCGCATGACGATTTGAGTCTATTTAGGATTATCAATGTTCCCAGAAGAGGAATTGGGAACAGTACTTTAGAGAAAATAAAAGTTTTGAGTGAAGAGTATGGCGTTTCAGCGTATACAGTTTTACTCGAGCGAGCAAAGATTGATTTTGACAAGAAGATATATGAAAAGCTGAATAGGTTCACTTTGTTAATAGAAGATTTAAAAGCTGAGGCAGAAAATTTGTCTGTAACTCAGACCATTAAACTTGTGCTTGACAAGACAGGGTATTTAGAAAGTTTGCTCAGTAGCAAAAGTGAAGAGGAGTTTCAAAGAGCTAAAAATATTGAACAGCTTATAAGCACTGCAGCTATTTTTGAAGAAGAAAATGAAGAGCCAACCTTGCAAAATTTTTTGAACTCTATTACTTTGAGTTCTGAAGATGAAGATACTCAAAAAGAAGAGAAAGTTTCACTTATGACAGTTCATGCTGCAAAAGGATTGGAATTTGAAGTTGTCTTTCTCACAGGACTTGAAGAAGGATTGTTTCCACTTGTTAGGGCAGAAGAACCCATTGATGCTGAAAAGGAACTTGAAGAAGAAAGAAGACTGTGTTATGTTGCAATTACCAGAGCAAAAAAGCTTCTTGTTCTGACATATGCTAACAATCGAAGAGTATTTGGCAAGTTTTCTTCACGACAAAGGTCTTGTTTTATTGAAGAGATTCCGCAGAAGTACATTCAGGTTGTTCACAATCCTATTACTAAAATTCAAGGGAATTTTGCCGTCAAAAATGGTAAGGAAGAAAATATATCAAGTAGCAATCTGCATGTGGGGAGCAAGGTTAAGCATGGCAAGTTTGGAGTTGGGAAGGTTATTTGGCTTTCAGACGATATGAAAGAGGTAGTAGTAGAGTTTGAAGAGATTGGTCAGAAGAGGTTGCTTCTGTCATATGCAAATCTCAAGAGGATTGGTTGATGGAAAGATGAAAGAGGTTGTGTTAGAGATTTTAAAGAATAAGGCGCTTGAGGTTGGTGTTGTCAGCTGGTTTGTTGCACAGTTTTTAAAGATTGTGATAGCATTTATCATGACACGAAAAGTTAATCTTAAATGGTTTATAAGCTCTGGAGGAATGCCAAGTTCTCATTCAGCGTTTGCATGTGGGCTTTCAACTGCTGTAGGACTTATAGATGGATTTAGTTCAACCAATTTTGCTATTTCATTAACATTCACTTTAATTGTAATGTACGATGCAGCAGGAGTAAGAAGAGAGGCTGGGAAACAGGCACAGACTTTAAATGAAATAATTGAGATGTATCTTTCACCACATTACAAGCCTCAATATAAACTAAAAGAGCTCATAGGTCACAAACCTACAGAAGTCTTTGCAGGAGCTATAGTTGGAATATTAATTGCCACAATAATGATTTGAAGCAAAACAAAAGCTGTGATATAATAATATTCTGAAAACTGAATAATCCAAGAATGTTAAATGGGATAGGGTGATGCAGTATCCTAGTCAGAGTGGCTGCTTTCGAAGGCGGGCCTAAAAATCCGCCAAAGGGCACACCGATGAAGTTCCTGGTTCCGGCTTCTGACGCCCAGTCAGGGGTTGGAGCTGGGAGTAAGGGTTAAGGGAGTCCTGCAATGGCATGCAGGATGCAACCCTTTTCCCGTGGAGGCTAACGCACAAAAAGAAAGAAGCTTTTTGTGCGTTAGTAAAACCTACTGCCAGGTGCGTCCTTTTAAAAAAGGATGTGCTTGGGGTAGTGTAGCCTGCCTTGAGCGGAATAGACGGATGGCCGAATTTCCGGCCTTCCTAAAAATAGGGCCCGTTTTTAGGAAGGTCTTGGGGCCTGAAATCTATTTCGCAAAAGAGGCTAGAAAGCATGCCCTCTGTCGAGGAAAGCTCCTAGGCTGTGCCAAGTATTTGGCTTTACGAAGGGGATTAAAGTGCGGACTAAGTGGCGATCTGGTTGTGTGTTGGGCAACCGCACACCCAAACTTTTAAAGGGAAACCGCCTCCTGGCGACGGGAGGTAAGTTTGGGGGAAATCCTACCAGACCTTAAGCCGCAAAATTTACCCTTCGTAAAATCACCCTATCCCAATAAATTTATGTATTTTTCAAATAGTATGTCTTAGGAGATGAAAAATGAAAAATAAGAAAAAAATTCAGAATAGAAAACGAGAATATTTCAAATGGACATTAAAATTGTTTATTTTATCGTTTTTATTGTCTGCTACTCTAAACTACATTTCAAGCTATGTATCAGAAAGATTACCTGTAATAATTTCATTTATACTTTTATTTTGCATAATTTTATTAGGGATAATCTTTGACATAATAGGGATTGCTACAACCGCAGCTGATGAGGTTCCTTTTCACGCGATGGCTGCAAAGAAAGTAAAAGGGGCAAAAGTGAGTGTATGGCTCATAAAAAATGCAAGCAAAGTGTCTTCTATTTGCAACGATGTTATAGGAGATATATGCGGAATATTGAGTGGAGCACTTTCTGCAAGTATTGTATTTTATATGGCAAAAAATAGCAAAGCCAATCCCATTCTTCTTTCTATACTTCTGACTGCAATAGTTGCTGCTATAACAATATCTGGCAAGTCAATCGGAAAATATTTTGCAATCCAAAAGAGCAATGAGATTGTAAAAATATGTGGAAAAGTACTTGGAATATTTTTAAAAATGTAACTTGGGAAGTGAGAGGTATTGGGTATATTAGAAAAAGTAAACTATCCTGAAGATATAAAAAGATTGAGTATATCTGAACTTTATGAACTTGCTGAAGAAATAAGAGAATTTCTGTTGTATAACATCGCCAATACAGGTGGACACTTGGCGGCAAATTTGGGAGTTGTTGAGCTAACTCTTGCTCTGTTAAAAGTATTTGATCCACCAAAAGATAAAATTGTGTGGGATGTAGGACATCAATGTTATGTTTATAAGATTTTGACAGGACGAAAGCAAAAATTTAACACTTTAAGGAAATTTGGTGGTTTGAGCGGTTTTCCAAAATCAAAAGAAAGCATTTATGACTCGTTTGATACTGGACACAGTTCTACTTCTATTTCTGTTGCATTGGGATTTGCAGTTGCACGTGATCTTAAAAACGAAGACTACGATGTGATTGCGGTAATAGGAGATGGAGCTTTAACTGGAGGACTTGCATATGAAGGGCTCAATAATGCAGGCAGATATAATGGTAAACTTCTTGTTATTTTGAATGACAATGACATGTCAATCTCCAAAAATGTTGGTGCGATTGCAAAATATCTATCAAAGGTACGAACAAAACCACGTTATTTTAAATTGAAAAAGGCTGCTGATAGTTTGGTAGAAGGAATTCCGATTGTTGGTAAAAACTTAAGCAAGTTTGTGAGAAAAGTAAAAGGAAGTTTAAAATATTTTTTCTTTCCTGGGACTTTGTTTGAAGCTCTTGGATTTGAATATTATGGACCTATTGACGGTCATGATATAGAAAGACTTTGTGAGGTATTCAAAAGTGTTAAAGATTTTGAAAGACCTGTTTTGGTTCATGTTGTTACACAAAAAGGTAAAGGATATGAACATGCTGAAAGATTTCCAGAAAAATTCCATGGTGTTCCACCATTTGACATAGAAACAGGAAATCACTTATCTGACAATACTTCAAAGACATTTTCTGAGGTTTTAGGTGATAAGCTTTGCGAGCTTGCCAAGCGCAATCCAAAGATATTAGCAATTACCGCTGCAATGCCAGATGGTACTGGTCTTAGCAGGTTTGCAAAGATGTATCCTCAAAGGTTTTTTGACGTTGGAATAGCAGAGGAACATGCGGTCACTTTTGCAGGTGCTCTTGCTAAAGAGGGATTTAAACCATTTGTGGCTATATATTCAACCTTCCTGCAAAGAGCTTTTGACCAGATTATTCATGATGTGTGTCTTCAAAATTTGAATGTGGTCTTCTGTGTAGACCGAGCAGGTCTTGTAGGCGAGGATGGAGAAACACACCATGGAAGTTTTGATATATCGTATTTGAGCCTAATTCCAAACTTGACATTGATGGTGCCAAAGGATACAAAAGAATTTGAAATGATGTTGGAATTTGCAGCTTTCTACCAGGACGGCCCTATTGCAATAAGGTATCCACGCGGGAGCTGTAAGCAAGTTGGTCTTTACGATGAAATTAAACTTTCTGAACCAGAGATATTAAAAGAAGGAGTGAATCTGGCTATATTTTCTATTGGAAGACATGTTTCAATGTTGTATGATATTATTAGCAAAAACAAGTTGGATGCAACACTGGTAAATGTAAGATTTATAAAACCTTTGAATACCAAGATTATAAAAAGAATAGTAAATACACATAAAAAGATTTTAATTGTAGAGGACAACAGTATTATCGGTGGACTTGGTGAAAAAATAAAAAGTATTATAGCTGAAGAAAAATCAGTAGAGATTAAGCACATAGCTATACCTGATAGATTTATTCCTCATGGTTCAATTTTTCAGCTTTATTCTATGCTCGGGATGGATAGAGAAAACTTAACAAAAATTGTTATGGAGCTGATAGAGAGTTGAAAAAGAGGGCTGATTTACTTCTTGTTGAAAAAGGTCTAGTAGAATCACGTGAAAAGGCAAGAGCGTTAATTTTGAGTGGTAACGTATATGTGAATAATCAAAAAATAGAAAAAGCAGGGGAAATGATAGATGAAAGGAGCCAGATAATAATTAAAGAGCCACTAAAATATGTCAGTAGAGGCGGTCTTAAACTTGAAAAGGCTTTAGATTTTTTTAAAATTTCGGTTGAAGGCAAAATAGCCCTTGACATTGGTGCTTCAACAGGAGGGTTTACAGACTGTTTGCTCCAACATGGCGCTAAAAAGGTTTACTGTGTTGATGTTGGATATGGTCAGCTTGCATGGAAGTTAAGAGAGGACCCGAGAGTAGTAAATTTTGAAAAGACTAATTTTAGGTACTTTGACAGAAAAAGTATTCAGGATAAAATTGATATTATAGTATGCGATGTCTCCTTTATTTCTTTGAACCTAATTGCAGAGAAGGTAAAAGAGTTCATGGAGAACAGCACAGAAGGTATTTTACTAATAAAACCCCAGTTTGAAGCAGGAAGAAAGGAGGTTGGAAAAAGAGGAGTTGTAAAGTCTAAGGAAACTCATAAAAGTGTGATCAAAAAGGTAATTGATCACTATTTTTCTCTCGGAATCTCAATCAAGGGTTTGACATATTCGCCAATCACAGGGCCAGAGGGGAATATAGAGTATCTTCTCTATATTAAAATGGAAGATGAGACCGAAAATAACATAGTTGACATTACGATAGAAGAAATTGTCAACCAAGCCTTTGAAACATTTGGTCAGAAAAAGTAAAAATTTGGAGGTTATTTGTTATGAAATTAACAAAGATTAAGGAACTTTTAAATTGCAGGGTTTATTTCGAGCCTGAAGATCTATGTAACGAAGAATTTTTAAATGCATGTGGCTCTGACCTTATGAGTGACGTTTTGGCATTTGTAAAAGAAAAGGTGATTTTATTGACAGGTCTTGTAAATCCTCAAGTGGTAAGGACTGCAGAGATGATGGATATAAAAGCTGTGATAATTGTTCGAGGGAAACAACCATCTGAAGAAATGTTAAAACTTGCAAAAGAAAAGTGTATAGCTCTTCTTGGAACTGACTATCCAATGTTTCAAGCATGTGGAATACTTTATGAAAACGGACTTGGGAAAGAAAGGTGCTGCTGAGAAAGATGCTGCTTGAGCTGGAATTTGAGATTGAGCCAGGTAATTTTATATTAGCAGGGGAAGCTTCTTCTAAGATTAAGGAGACTCTAAAGAAACTTGGTGTAAAACCAGAGATACTTAAAAAAGTTGCAATTGTCTCTTATGAAGCAGAGATGAATATTGTTATACATTCTATTGGTGGGATTTTAAAAGCTGTAATTTCAAAAGATAAGATTGAAATAGTAGCTCAAGATGATGGACCTGGCATTGAAGATATTGAGCTTGCTATGAAAGAAGGATATTCCACCGCTCCAGAAGAGATAAGAAACTTGGGATTTGGAGCAGGTATGGGTCTTCCAAACATGAAGAAGTATTCAGATTATTTTGAGATTGAATCACAAAAAGGAAAAGGTACAAGGGTATATATGGTTATTTACAATAAATGACTATCTTTAATATTTAGGGAAGTGAATAATAAATGAAAAATTTACATTCTATAATGCTTGACAAAGAAAAATGTAAAGGATGTACAAACTGTATTAAAAGATGTCCAACTGAAGCCATTAGAGTTCGAAACTCAAAAGCAAGGATTATTGACCAAAGGTGCATAGACTGCGGAGAATGCATAAGGACATGCCCGTACCATGCGAAATATGCCATTACTGACAGTTTAGAGGAAATCAATAAATTTCAATATAAAGTTGCACTGCCAGCCCCTTCGTTTTACGCTCAGTTTGAGGTTGATGATGTGAATAAGCTTCTGTATGCTTTGCTTAACCTTGGGTTTGATGATATATTTGAGGTAGCAAAAGCAGCTGAGATAGTAACCCACTTTACAAAGCAGTTTATTCTTTCTGATAAAAACAAAAAACCAGTAATTTCCTCTGCATGCCCAGCAGTTGTAAGGCTTATTCAAACAAAATTTCCGGACTTAATCGAGAATATTCTGCCAATTGCTTCACCTATGGAAGTTGCTGCATATATTGCTAAGAAAAAGATACATAAAGAAAAAGGAATTGATGAAGACAAAATAGGCGCTTTTTTTATATCTCCATGTGCAGCAAAGATGACATATATAAATAATCCTCTTGGTTTTGAGCGTTCATACGTGGATGGAGTAATAGCGATAAAAGATATTTATGGACTTGTAAGAAGTAAGCTAAGAGAAATAAAAGTTATAAAGCCTCTTTCAATTACCTCAGGCAAAGGTATTGGATGGGCAGCATCAGGTGGCGAAAGCTTGGCGTTGGAAATTGAAGAGTATATAAACGTTGATGGTATTCACAACGTAGTTAAAGTTTTAGAAGAGATTGAAAATGGCAGGCTCAAAGACATCACATATTTTGAAGGTCTTGCTTGCACTGGTGGGTGTGTTGGAGGGCCTCTTGCAGTAGAAAATCCGTATGTTGCCAAAAATCGTATTAAAAGATTGTCTTCCAAATTAAAAGACAAAGAAGAGAGTCTTTCAGCGTGGACAGCGGAAATTATTAATAGTTTTTCTCTCAGGCTTGAGGATGTTCTTTTTGAAAAAGAGTTGGAGACAAATCCTGTGCTTGAACTTGACTCTGATATTGAAAGAGCTATAGAAAAGTTTGAAAAGGCAAATAATATCCTAAGTATACTTCCGGGTTTGGACTGTGGTGCTTGTGGTTCACCTACATGCAAAACTCTTGCCGAGGATATAGTGCGTGGTTTTGCCAATGATACAGATTGTATTTTTATTCTCAGAGAAAGCATAAAAGAGCTCGCAAACAAGATGGTTGAGCTTTCAAATAAACTACCACCATCACTTGAAAGGAATGATGAGTAGTGCCAAGCATTTTAGATTTATGCAGGTATTTTGAATTGGCAAATGGGACTGTAAAGGATGAACAGTATGAAAATGTATACATTGGAGATGTTTTAAGTTTTGCAATATCGCATATTAAGGACAATAGTATATGGATTACCATTCAAAACAATGTAAATGTGGTTGCTATAGCAACTCTCAGAGAAGTAAAAGCAATAATCTTGACAGAAGGAGTAAAGCCCGACGCTGATATGCTTCAAAAATCAATAGAGCAGCAAATTCCAATTTTTACAACAGAACTTTCACATTTTGAAACAGCAAGGTTGTTGATTCTTAAAGAAAAGGAAGATAAAAATGAAGCTTTATTATGACCTTCATATTCATTCGTTGCTTTCTCCGTGTGCAGATAATGATATGACACCACATAATATAATAAATATGGCAAAGTTAAAGGGATTAGATGTTATATCTGTTACAGACCATAACTCCACATTAAACCTTGAAAATTTTTTAGAAGTGGCAAGTTTACTTGACATTCTGTTTATACCTGGAATTGAGATTGAAACAGAAGAGGAGATTCATGTTCTGCTGTATTTTAAGCACAAAGATGTTTCAATTATCAGAGAATTTCAGGGCATTATTGACAAACATTTACCTTTTGTTAAGCTTAGAGAAGATATTTATGGTAATCAATACATTGTTGATACACAGGACAATATAATTGGAAGCTATGAAAAACTTCTTCTCCAACCACTTACTCTAAACTTAAAACAGGTTTATGAGGTTTCCAAATTCTACAACATGGTTTTTATACCTGCTCATATAGACAGACAATCTTTTGGTGTAATTGGAAGGCTTGGTTTTTTGCCTGAAGAGCTAACTAATTTGACCTTTTTAGAGTTATCTGGCACCAATGAAATAGAATTTACCAAGTTTCTCCCTCAAAACAAAGATTATATTTTTCTCCATTCCTCAGATGCCCATCATCTATGGGAGATAAATGAAAGGGAATTTTTTATTGAAAGTGATATACTGTATACAATATTTTTCAATTAAATTCTCCAAAATTTATACTTCATTTATAACCCGTTGTATGCTACAATATTAACAGTGGTTTTAACTCCATATGTTAAATTTCTAACAATAGAAGGGGGATGCAGATTTATGTCTTGTTGCCAGGGTAAGAATCTGACAGAAGAGAATTTCAAAAAACTTGATGAGATTATTGAAAAAAATAAATCAAGAAGAGGGGCTTTAATTCCAGTTTTACATGAGGCACAGGAGCTTTTTGGATATTTGCCCTATGAAGTTCAAAAAAGAATAGCAGAAGGACTCAATATACCCATGGCGGAGGTTTACGGTGTTGCAACATTTTATACGCGCTTTACGTTAAAGCCGACAGGTGACCATAAGATAAGTGTATGCATGGGTACAGCTTGTTATGTTAAAGGTGCAGATAAAATTTTGGATAAGTTAAAAGAACTTTTAAAGATTGATGTAGGTGAAACAACAGAAGATGGAAAATTTTCGATTGAAGCGACAAGATGCTTAGGAGCTTGCGGACTTGCTCCAGTTGTTGTGATTGACAATACTGTTTACGGGAAATTGAGTGTGGATGATGTTAAAGATATTTTGTCAAGATATTAACTTAACAAATTGACAATGGTAAGAAAATATAAGGTGATATAATTGAACGAGATTTCGCTTTATATCCTTGACCTTGTTCAAAATTCGATAGAAGCAGGTGCAAGTTTAGTTAAGATTGAAATTGTCGAAGATTTGAAAGAGGACCTTTTTACCATTACAATAGAGGATAACGGAAGAGGTATTCCCAAGGATGTTATTGATAAAGTAACAGACCCTTTTTACACTACAAGAAAAACGCGAAAAGTAGGACTTGGTCTTTCTTTAGCAAAACAACTTGCAATGGACTGTGAAGGAAGCTTTGATATTGAAAGGCTCGAAAGAGGCACTAAAATAGTGCTAAAACTGAAACATTCTCATATAGACAGACCTCCTCTTAGAAATATTGCAGAGACCCTACTTGCACTTATAAGTGGAGCACCAAATGTAGATTTTACATTTTGTTACAGAAACAATCAAAGTGAATTTACTTTTGATACGAAAAGCATTCGAGAGATTTTGGGCAATAATGTTCCTTTAAATACTCTGAGCGTTCTTGACTTTATACGTGGTCAGTTAGAAAGAGGTTTATCAAATTTAACCGGAGGTGCAAATAATAAATGATTAAATCTATTCAAGAGCTTGAAGAAATAAGGAAAAAAGCGTTAGAAGAGCTTGAGTTCAGAAAACAGCAAGGCGAAGGTATAAGAGTTGTTGTTGGTATGGCAACATGTGGAATAGCAGCAGGTGCAAGACCTGTTATGCTAAAATTTATTGAAGAGATTCAAAAAAGAAATTTAAAAAACGTTACAGTTGTTCAAACTGGTTGTATTGGACTTTGCAAGTATGAACCAATTGTAGAGGTTTATGAACCAAATAAAGAAAAGGTCACATATGTCAAGATGACGCCTGAGAAGGTCACAAGGGTTGTTGCAGAGCATTTGGTAAATGGAAAGCCGGTTTATGAGTATACAATTGGCTATGAAGAAAATAAAGAAGCAAATAACTAAAAGGAGGGAAGGCTAACATGCCATTGTACAGATCGCATGTTCTTGTATGTGGTGGGACAGGTTGTACATCAGGTGGGTCAGATAAAATTTATGATGCTTTCATTAAAGAAATAGAAGAACAAAACCTAAAAGATGAAGTTCAGGTAATTCGCACTGGATGTTTTGGTCTTTGTGCGGAAGGTCCAATTGTAATTGTTTATCCTGAAGGAGCATTTTACAGCAAAGTTGCAGACTCTGATGTAAAAGAGATTGTGGAAGAGCATCTTTTAAAAGGAAGAATAGTAAAGAGGCTTTTGTATAAAGAATCCATAGAAGAAGGTCAGATAAAATCATTAAATGAGGTTAAATTCTATAAAAAACAGATGCGAATTGCTCTTAGAAACTGCGGTGTTATAAATCCAGAAAATATTGAAGAATATATTGC
This sequence comes from Caldicellulosiruptor bescii DSM 6725, assembly GCF_000022325.1. NCBI lineage: Bacteria > Bacillati > Bacillota > Caldicellulosiruptorales > Caldicellulosiruptoraceae > Caldicellulosiruptor > Caldicellulosiruptor bescii. The sequence goes on from NC_012034.1 coordinate 1,387,593, forward strand.
ATATGATGGATACAAGGCTTTGGCAAAGGTTCTTACAGAAATGACACCTGAACAGGTGATTGACTGGGTAAAAAGGTCAGGTCTTAGAGGAAGAGGTGGCGGTGGATTTCCAACAGGACTCAAATGGGAGTTTGCAGCAAAAGCTCCAGGTGATGTTAAGTATGTTGTTTGCAACGCAGACGAAGGTGACCCAGGAGCGTACATGGACAGAAGCATCTTAGAAGGTGACCCGCATTCTGTAATTGAAGCAATGGCTATCGCTGGATATGCAATTGGTTCAAAGCAAGGTTACGTTTATGTCAGAGCAGAGTATCCATTGGCAGTAAAGAGATTAGAAATTGCTATTGAACAAGCAAGACAGTACGGACTTTTGGGTAAGAATATACTCGGCACAGGATTTGAATTTGATATCGAGATAAGGCTTGGTGCTGGTGCATTTGTCTGCGGTGAGGAGACAGCGCTGATGACATCAATTGAAGGGCACAGAGGAGAACCAAGACCAAGACCACCATTCCCAGCTGTAAAAGGTTTGTGGGGAAAACCTACTTTACTTAATAACGTTGAGACATACGCAAACATTCCAGTGATAATTCTAAAGGGACCAGAGTGGTTTGCATCAATTGGAACAGAGAAGAGCAAAGGGACAAAAGTTTTTGCACTTGTTGGAAAGGTTAACAATACAGGTCTCATTGAGGTACCAATGGGAACAACTGTAAGAGAGATAGTTGAGGATATTGGTGGTGGAATTCCTGGCGGCAAGAAATTTAAGGCAGTTCAAACAGGTGGACCATCAGGTGGATGTATTCCAGCATCGCTCATGGACACACCAATTGACTTTGATTCTTTGACTGCACTTGGTACAATGATGGGATCTGGCGGTATGATTGTAATGGATGAAGATACCTGTATGGTTGATATAGCAAAATTCTTTTTAGAATTTACAGTTGACGAGTCATGCGGAAAATGTCCACCATGTAGAATAGGGACAAGAAGAATGCTTGAAATTTTGCAGAAGATAACAAGCGGAAATGGCACAGAAGAGGATTTAGAAAAGTTAGAAGAACTTGCATACTCAATTAAAGACAGTGCTCTTTGCGGACTTGGTCAGACTGCACCAAACCCTGTTTTAAGCACGCTGAGATATTTCAGAGATGAGTATGAAGCGCATGTAAAAGAAAAAAGATGTCCAGCAGGTGCTTGCAAGGCACTGCTCAGGATTGTGATAGATAAAGACCTTTGCAAAGGTTGTGGCATATGTGCTAAGAATTGTCCTGCAAATGCTATCACAGGACAGATTAAAAAGCCTTTTGAGATTGATCAGAGCAAATGTATTAAATGCGGTGTTTGCATAGAGAAGTGTCCGTTTAAAGCAATCTCCAAGAAGGCATAATCAAAGGAGGGTATGACAAATGGAAATGGTGAATATAACAATAGATGGCAAGAAGATTCAGGTGCCAAAGGATTATACAGTGCTTCAAGCAGCACGCGAAGCAGGAGTTGAGATTCCAACCCTTTGTTATCTAAAAGGTATAAATGAAATTGGTGCTTGCAGAATGTGCGTTGTTGAAGTAAAAGGGGCAAGAAGCTTGCAGGCTGCTTGTGTTTATCCTGTGTCAGAAGGCATGGAGGTCATCACAAACAGTGAAAGGGTAAGAAGAGCAAGAAAGGTTAATCTTGAACTTATTCTTTCAAATCATGACAGGAGCTGCTTGACATGTGTCAGAAGTGGAAACTGTGAACTTCAAAAACTCGCAGAAGATTTAAATGTTAAGCAGATTAGATATGAAGGTGAAAATATAAGAAGACCTCTCGATGATTTTTCACCTTCTGTTGTAAGAGATCCAAATAAATGTATACTTTGCAAAAGATGTATAAATGTTTGCAGGAATGTTCAAGAGGTTGGAGTTATTAATGCAAATTACAGAGGTTTCAGAACAGTTATATCCACCGCATTTGACAGAAGTTTGAATGATGTTGCATGTACAATGTGCGGTCAATGTATTCAGGCTTGCCCAGTTGGAGCTTTAAGAGAGAAAGACTCAACAGACATTGTATGGAAGGCTTTAGCAGACAAGAACAAATATGTTGTTGTTCAAGCGGCCCCAGCTGTGAGAGTTGCACTTGGTGAAGAGTTTGGACTACCAATTGGTACAAGAGTTACCGGCAAGATGGTAACTGCTCTCAAGATGCTTGGGTTTGACAAAGTATTTGATACAGACACAGGCGCAGACCTTACCATTATGGAAGAAGGTACAGAGCTTATTAACCGAATTAAAAACGGTGGTAAGTTACCGCTAATAACCTCATGTTCACCAGGCTGGATAAAGTTCTGTGAGCACTACTTTCCAGAATTTTTAGACAACTTATCAACTTGCAAATCACCACATGAGATGTTTGGTGCTATTTTAAAGACATACTTTGCACAGAAGATGGGAATTGACCCTGCGAATATGTTTGTTGTATCTGTCATGCCATGTACCGCTAAGAAATTCGAAGCTCAAAGAGAAGAACTTGCTGCAAGTGGATATCCAGATGTTGATGCAGTATTGACGACAAGAGAGCTCGCAAGAATGATAAAAGAAGCGGGAATTGACTTTGTGAACTTGCCAGATAGCCACTTTGACGACCCAATGGGAGATGCAACAGGTGCAGGTGTCATCTTTGGAACAACAGGCGGTGTAATGGAAGCAGCACTGCGAACTGTATATGAAGTGCTAACAGGAAAAACACTTGAAAATGTCGAAATTACTCAAGTTCGTGGCCTTGAAGGAATAAGAGAGGCTGAGATTGATGTTGGCACTATGAAGATTAAAGCAGCTGTTGCACATGGTCTTGCAAACGCTAAAAAACTTCTTGAGATGGTCAAAAACGGAGAAAAAGAGTATCATTTTATAGAAATTATGGCATGTCCCGGTGGCTGCATAATGGGTGGTGGACAGCCAATTGTTCCTGCAAAGGTAAAAGAAAAAGTAGATGTTGCAAAACTCAGAGCAAGCGCAATATACGACGAAGATAGGTCCCTGCCAATAAGAAAGTCTCATGAAAACCCTGCTGTAAAAAGATTATATGAAGAGTTTTTAGACCATCCAAATAGTGAAAAAGCTCATCATATTCTGCATACACACTATAAAAAAAGACCACTATACTGATCTTAATTTAAACCTTAAGAAAAGGAAGCTGGTAATACTGATTTGCCAGCTTCTTTTTTTATCAAAAGTTATTTTTTTTGTAACATATTAATGATATAATAGAATATCAGAGAGCCAAGAAAGACTGCGCAAAATTCACTACAATAGAGGAAAGGGGTTAGATTTAGCAAAATTGAAAAGATTAATTCTTGCATCCTCATCACCCAGAAGAATAGAGCTTTTAAAGCAGTTTGGTATTGAGTTTGAAATAATTCCATCAAACATTGATGAAAGTATAGATCAAAGTCTTTCGGTTGAAGAAAATGTAATGCAGCTTGCTAAAAAGAAAGCACAAGAGGTTTTTAATAAACTTAGGGAAGAAAATAAACATTTTTTGGTTATTGCAGCTGATACTCTGGTGTTTGTTGAAGGAGTTATTCTTGGGAAGCCCTCAAATGAAGATGAAGCTTTCTGGATGCTCAGAAAAATAAGTGGTAAGTGGCATAGTGTTTACACCGGTGTATGTATAATTGATGGACCAAGGGAGAGAATTTTGGTAGAATACGAAAAAAGTAATGTTTATATAAAGCATATGTCCGATGAGGAGATATTAAGATATATCTCAACAAAAGAACCTTTTGATAAAGCAGGGGCGTATGCAATCCAAGGTTTTGGAAGCTTAATTGTTGAAAGGATAGATGGCTGTTTTTACAATGTAGTTGGTCTTCCTTTGTACAGGCTAAACATCATGCTACAAAAACTTGGATATGACTTAATGAAAGGAGAGTTGTGATGGGACTTCTAAAATCATTCTACAGAGATTTGGGAATTGATTTGGGCACTGCAAACACTCTTGTACATTTACGTGGAAAAGGCATTGTTGTGAATGAACCGTCTGTTGTGGCTGTTCAAAAAGACACTGGAAAGATTTTAGCGGTTGGAAATGAAGCAAAAGAGATGATTGGCCGAACACCTGGCAACATTGTAGCAATAAGACCATTGAAAGATGGAGTTATTGCTGATTTTTATACAACTCAGGTTATGTTAAAGTATTTTATGGAAAAAGCATACAAAAAATCGTTTCTTGGTTTAAGACCAAGAGTTGTAATATGTGTTCCATCAGGTGTAACAGAAGTTGAGAGAAGGGCTGTGGAAGAATCGGCTTACAAGGCAGGAGCAAAAGAGGTTTATATAATGGAAGAGCCTATGGCAGCAGCAATTGGTGCGGGTCTTCCTGTTGAGGAGCCGTCTGGTAGCATGGTGGTAGATATTGGTGGTGGCACTTCAGAGGTTGCTGTGATATCCTTAGGTGGAATTGTCACCAGTAAATCCCTCAGAATTGCTGGAGATGAGTTTGATGAAGCAATTTCAAACTATATAAAGAAGGAATACAACTTAATGATAGGCGACAGAACTGCAGAGGAGATAAAAATAAACATTGGTTCTGCATATCCTCTTGAAAAGGAAGAGTGGTACGAAATAAAAGGAAGAGACCTTATAACAGGCCTTCCAAAGACAATAAAGGTCTCATCCACAGAAATAAGAGATGCTTTAAAGGAACCTGTTATGGCAATTGTTGATGCGATAAAACAAACTCTTGAAAAAACTCCACCAGAGCTTGCAGCAGACATTATGGAAAGAGGGATTATGCTAACAGGTGGTGGTGCGCTTTTAAAAGGGCTTGACAAACTTATAAGCAAAGAAACTGGTCTTCCTGTTCATATAGCTGAAAGACCTCTTGATTGTGTTGCATTAGGTGCTGGAAAAGCATTGGAAGAAATTGAAACCTTGCAAAAGGTAATGATTAACAGGAGCTCAAGGTAGTGGAGGATGAAATATATTGAAAAAAAATATTTTATTAACTATTATTGTTTTGTTTGCATTTTTATTTAGTATAGCTGCAACTGTAATATCCCTCAAAAACTATGATTCAAATATTGTCTCGAGAAAATTGAAAGAGGGATATATTCCTGCAAATTCCCAAGTAGTTAAGGTTATAAGAGATATAAGAGAATATATAAGCGGGATACTTCATCTCAACCAAATCATCGCTGAGAACAAGCGATTAAAAGAAGAGCTGAATAAACTAAAGACTGATAAAATTACTATTGAGGAGATAAAAAGTGAAAATATAAAATTAAAGGAACTTTTAGGGCTCAAAGAACAAATTGGGGTGGCTGCAAGTTTTGAGATTGCCAGGGTTGTTCAGAGGGCTCAAGAAGCATGGCTTAGTTTTTTTATCATAGATAAAGGAGAAAAAGATGGTGTAAAGAAAAACATGGTCGTTATCAACAATCAGGGGCTGATAGGATATATTGTGGATACAGGAACGAACTGGGCAAAAGTAGTGACGCTGCTTGACCCTGACTTTTCAGCATCTGCTATGGTTGTTCGTACACGGGAAATTGGTGTTGTAAGAGGTAGTGTCAATCTTTTATCAAAGAGATTATGTGAGTTGAGGTATATCTCGAAAGATTCAAAGATTAAAATTAATGATATCGTTATAACCTCTGGGATGGGAGAGATATTTCCAAAAGGAATTGCAATTGGCAGGGTTGTGCAGATAAAAAACGACAAGTTTGAGCTTACTAAAAACATTTTAATAGAACCTTTAGCTGACATCGAAAACGTAGAATATGTGATGGTAATAAAACAGGTAAAAGATATAAATTTATCGGTAGGTGTTAAGTAAATTGCTCAAGAATAAGTTTATTTTACATGGAATAAATATTGTTATTGCCATTATTTTTCAAACAGTGCTGCAAGAGGTTATTCAAATAAAAGGAAACACTGTATTACTTTTTTTACCACTCATTGTTAGTAACGCTGTATTTTTTGATTTTTTAGATGCAATAATAGCTAATCTGTTTATCATTTTTGTTTTTTGTTTTTTATTTACAAACAACTTTTTCTTAAACCTCTTTTTAATGGTTTTACTTGTAATTATCTCAAATAGACTAAAGGAGAAGATTTATCTGCAAAGAGTTGAGATATTTCTCTTATTTCTTTTAATCTACATCTTTTTCCTAAATTTATCACAATATACTGCAATAGGTATTGCTTTCAATGAAATACCAGTTCTTTCAGTATTATTGAGTAATTCTATAATTCAATTTATACTAAATTCAATATTTGGAATATTCATTTACTTTACTGTGTCGAGAGAGAGTAAATACTTACTGAAACTCAAAAAGGGGAGAAATTTGAAAGAAGAATGAAGATGTTATTTATAGAAAAGTTAAGAGATAAAAATGTATTTAACAGGTGGACTTTTTTATACATACTTTTTATATGTCTTGTGTTTATTTTGGTTGTGCGATTGAGTTATTTGCAGATTATAAAGGGAGATTATTACTATGAGCTTTCAGAAAAGAAATTAATGCAAAAAGCAAGCTTGGAAGCGCCAAGGGGTATTATCTATGATAGAAATGGCAGACCACTTGCTGATAACAGACCTGCTTATGTTCTCCAGATTATGAAAACTCAGCAGCTTCGAACAAAAAATCAAAAAAGAGACTTCACAAAAAAGATAATAGAAATTGTGAACATTTTAGATAAAAATGGAGACAAAATTATAAATCAATTTAAAATTGACATAAATCCAATCAGATTTAACTTTGGTATTACAGACAAGAAACTTGCAAAAAAAGTAGAAATACAATGGAAAAAAGACAGAGACATTCCCTTGAATTTTTCTGCACAGCAAGCTTTTGAATTTTTGAGAAAGAAATTTTATATTCCAGAAAATCTTGACTTACAAACAACTCTTCAGGTCATGGCTATTGAGGATATGCTATTTTATAACTATTATCAAATGTATCAACCTGTTACAATTGCAGTTGATATTTCCATGAAGACAATTGCTGAGATTGAAGAAAGACGTAGAGAGTTTTCATTTGTAAACATAGAAGCAAAGGCAGTGAGAGTTTATAAGGATGCAATATACAATGCGTTTGTGGTAGGAAGGATAGGTAAAATAACTCAAGAACAATACGAAAAGCTAAAAGACAAAGGATACTCCCAGGATAGTTTAATTGGTGTTGAGGGAATAGAAAAAAGGTGCGAAGATTATTTACGTGGTAAAGATGGACTTCAGCTCATCGAGGTTGACAAGTTTGGAAGGATAAATGATGTCAAGATAGAAAAACAGCCAACAAAGGGTGCAAATGTCTATCTGACCGTAGATTCTAAACTTCAAAAAGTTGCTTATGAATCGCTCAGAAAAGTTTTACAAAAGATAAGAAACGGTGATTATGGTGAAAAATTTCCAAAAGCAAACAGTGGTGCAGCGGTAGTAATTGATATCAAAACAGGCAATGTTCTTGCTCTCACAAGTTATCCTTCATATAATCCTAATGTATTTATAAAAGGCATCACTGCAAGCGAATGGTATAAGCTGATTAATGATCCTACAAGGCCAATGTTTAACAGAGCAATTGCCGGGGTATATCCTCCTGGTTCAACTTTTAAGATACTGACAGCAATTGCAGGTCTTCAGGAAGGTGTCATCAAGCCGGATGAAAAAATATTGGATACAGGTAGGTATTTGTACTATGCAAAATCAGGATTTACACCTGCCTGCTGGATATGGAATAGATACCACACGACCCATGGATGGGTGAACGTCGAAGATGCATTAAAGGTCTCTTGTAATGTGTTTTTTTACGAGACAGGTAGAAGACTTGGAATAGAAAGAATTGATAAATACGCTACACTGTTTGGACTTGGTGGCAAAACTGGCATCCAGCTTGATGGTGAGTCGAACGGTATACTTGCAAATGAAGAAAATAAAAAGAAAATATTTAATCAACCTTGGTATCCAGGTGATACCGTTTTAGCAGCTATTGGTCAGTCTATAAATGCATTTACACCAATTCAGATGGCAAGTTTTATTGCAACTGTTGCAAATGGAGGGACAAGATATCAGGTGAACCTCATAGACAAGATTGTGGATGCCAATGGGAAAATCATCTATAAGTCTGTACCAAAAGTACTAAGCAAGGTGAAGATGTATGAATCAACAAAAAAGGCTGTTTTTGAAGGAATGAAAAGTGTTACAAGTGAAGAGGGTGGAACTGCAAGACAAGCATTCAAGGATTTGCCGTTTACAGTGGCAGGGAAAACAGGAACATCACAGTATTCAAACTCATCGGCTGCACATGCTTGGTTTGTTGGTTTTGCACCTTATGATGACCCCCAGATTGCTTTTGCTATAATTTTGGAAAACGGTGGACATGGTTCATATGCAGCATATGTTGCAAGGGATATAATAGATGCCTATTTTGATTTACCTCAGCAACAAGAGAAAAAGTTGCAATAAAGGGGGAGGATTTATTTTGAACGAACCTGTTGTTTTGAAAGGGTTTGGGAAAGGAATAGCTGTGATTTTAGACAGCAGTTGTGATTTTGATATAATCTGTGACTATTTTAAGCAAAAAGTTATAAACGGAAAAAATTTCTTTTCGGGATATGAAATTCCTATTCAGTTTATTGGGAGAAGACTTAATAGTTATGAGTTACAAAAACTAATAGAAATAATGAAGACATTTGGAGGGGTGCATGATATAATATTCCCATGGGATGAGATTAGTTTTCATAATCTTATTTCAACTTCAGAGGAACGAGTTGAAGATATAAAAGAAGAAAAGCTCAATGCAAAGGTGCATAAAGGTACTCTGCGTTCAGGACAAGTTATAACCTCAGAGTCTGATCTAATAATTATAGGGGATGTTAATCCAGGAGCTGAGGTTATATCTAAAAATAACATTATTGTCCTGGGAGCTCTCAGAGGAATTGCACATGCAGGCATTTCAGGGAACAAAAATGCTGTTGTTTTTGCGCTTGAGATGGACCCTGTTCAAATTAGGATTGCCAATATAATTGCAAGATCACCTGATGAAGAAAATAAACGTGAAAAATCAATTGCTGAGATAGCTTATATAGAAAATGATGTGATAGTCGTTAAGCCTGTTACACAATTTTAAAATAACCAAAAAAGGAGAGTTTTAGAAGATGGGAGAGGTTTATGTAATTACATCTGGCAAAGGTGGAGTTGGGAAGACAACAACTACTGCAAATGTAGGAACATATTTAAGCGTTTTGGGGAAAAGGGTTCTTTTGATTGATGCTGACATAGGTCTTAGGAATTTAGATGTTGTTATGGGACTTGAGAACAGAATTGTATTTGACATTGTAGATGTTGTAGAAGGAAGATGCAAACCAAAACAGGCTTTAATTAAGGATAAAAGGTTTGATGGACTTTACTTACTTCCTGCTGCCCAGTCAAAGGACAAAACTGCTGTTTCGCCTGAGCAAATGAAAGCTTTGTGCGAACAGTTGAAGGACGATTTTGATTTTATCTTGATTGACTGTCCTGCAGGAATTGAGCAAGGCTTTAGAAATGCAATTGCAGGTGCACAAAAAGCAATTGTGGTAACAACCCCGGAGGTATCTGCTGTACGTGACGCCGACAGGATTATTGGTCTTTTAGAAGCATATGAACTGCACAATCCTAAGCTTATTATAAACAGGATAAGATTTGATATGGTCAAACGTGGAGATATGATGGATATTGATGATATTCTTGAAATTCTTTCGATAGAACTTCTTGGAATAATACCTGACGATGAAAAGATTATAATATCTACTAACAAAGGAGAACCTGTTGTAATGGATGAAAAATCAAGAGCAGGACAAGAGTATAGAAATATAGCAAGAAGAATCTTGGGAGAGAATATTCCTATTGTGAATGAAGAAGAAAATTTAGGATTTTTGAGCAGGCTAAAAAAGCTTTTTGGGTTAAATAATTCTTAGGAGGAATAAGAATGTTTGAATTTTTTAACAAGTTTTTTAACAAACAGGCTTCAAAAGACATTGCAAAGGAGAGGCTAAAACTTGTTATTATTCACGACAGGGCAAACGTGTCTCCAGAACTTTTAGAGTTGATAAAAAATGAAATCTTAAAAGCTATACAAAAATACATAGTGATTGACGACAAGCTCTTGGAAATTCAAATAACCAGAACACCGTCTGAGCAGAAAGGCGAATTTGTTCCTGCACTTATTGCCAACATTCCTATAAAATCTGTAAAGAAAACTGAGATTTTAAACAACGAGGCTGACGACTAAAATGATAGTCAAAAACGAACAAACGATAAAAAAAAGGTTCAATGCTTTTTTAACCATTTTAGTGATAATTCTTTGTCTTACTGGTTTTATTCTAATTGCAAGTGCAACTAATGTTCTGGAGACAGGAAAATATAAATTGGTCATTTCGCAAGTCATCTGGTTTTGTTTGGGACTGAGCTTGTACTTCATTTTTTCGTTAATTGACTATAGAATATTTGCAAACTTTTATGTTATTATTTATATGATAATGGTTAGTCTGCTTTTGTATGTAGACATAAAAGGTATAAATGTGCTTGGTGGTCAGAGATGGATAAAAATTGGACCATTTTCGTTTCAACCGTCTGAGATTTCTAAATTGCTCATGGTAATATTTTTTGCAAAAGTTGTTACAATGCAGGAAAATATTAATAAATTCAAAACATTGGTAAAAGCATTAATTTTCACTGCAATTCCTATAGTTCTTGTTTTAAAACAACCTGACTTGGGAACAGCTTCTGTGTTCATCGCCATAATTGCTACAATTTTATTTGTTGCAGGGCTGGACTTGAGATATTTCTATGCAGCAATTGGTGCACTATTGATTTTTATTCCTATTGCATGGGAATTTGTTCTTCATGAATATCAAAAAGATAGAATAAGAATATTTTTGAATCCCCAGCTTGACCCGATGGGAAAAGGATGGCAGGTAATATACTCTCAGATAGCTATAGGGTCAGGAAGAGTATTTGGGAAAGGTTTGTTTATGGGAACAATCAACAGACTTGATTATCTTCCAGTTAAAGAATCTGATTTTATATTTGGCGTAGCAGGTGAAGAACTTGGATTTGTAGGATGTATAATTATAATAGTGATATATGCACTGCTTATATTGAGTCTTATTAAAATAGCATCCACTTGTAAAGATAAACTTGGTTCTTATATTGTTGCTGGAGTTGCAGGAATGTTTGGTTTTCAGATGTTTGTCAATATTGCAATGACTCTTGGGATAATGCCAGTGACTGGAATTCCTTTGCCCTTTGTAAGCTATGGTGGAAGTTCGATGCTTACTTCCATGGCATCACTTGGAATAGTGCAAAGCATTTATAAGGAAAATATAAAAACTATGTTTTGAGGTGAAGAGAATGAATATAGCACTTATAGCCCACGACAAGAAAAAAGAACTCATGGTTCAGTTTGCAATAGCTTATAAGTTTATACTGTCAAAACATACATTATATGCAACAGGAACCACTGGAAGATTAATTCAGGAAGCAACAGGACTTGAGGTTCATAGATTTCTTCCAGGTCCGCTCGGAGGGGACCAACAGATAGGGTCGTTGATTGCATACAATCAGATTGACATGGTGATATTTTTAAGAGACCCACTTACAGCTCAGCCTCATGAGCCAGATGTAAATGCACTTTTGCGTCTTTGTGATGTCCATAATATTCCTCTTGCAACAAACATTGCAACAGCCGAACTTTTGATAAAAGCTCTTGATAGAGGAGACTTATCATGGCGTGAAATTGTAAATCCAAAATTGCAAAAAAACAAGAGTGATAAGTGATGATAAAAGGGAAGGTTAGAGTTGATAGAAGAACTAAAAACTTGGTAAGAAGACTAAGACCAGGTGAAATACCTGTTATAATGCACGAGGATATTGATGAGGTAGCTGCATATTCTCTTTTGGAGAAAAAAGTGAGGGTTGTAATCAATTGTGCTAAATCTTTTACAGGGAAATTTCCAGCAGTTGGTGCAAAGATTCTTCTTGCACATGATGTGATCATAATTGATAATTTAGGGGAAGATGTATTTAATCGAATAAGAGAAGGGGACGTTGTAGAAATCGAAGATGATAAGATATTTTTAAATGGTAATTATCTATGCATTGCAAAATATCTTACTAAAGAAGAATTTGAATCATTTTATCAAAAGAGTTTCAAAGAAATGGAAAATCTTTTGGAAGATTTTATAGAAAATACATTGGAGTATGCAAAAAAAGAAAAAGGATTTATCTTAGGACAATTTGAAATGCCTGATATTTCAACTAAAATTGCTGGCAGACATGTACTTGTTGTGACAAGAGGAAGCAGTTTTAAAAAAGATATAAAAGCAATAAAAGGTTATATTACAGAGGTAAAACCAGTTGTGATTGCAGTTGATGGCGCTGCTGATGCATTGCTTGAGGAAAAGATAAGACCAAACATTATAATTGGGGATATGGATAGTGTATCTGAAGAAAGTCTTTACAAATGTGACGAGATAATTGTTCATTCATATCCAAATGGATATGCACCAGGGCTAAGAAAAATACAGGCTTTAGGACTTAAGGCAAAAACAATAGCATGCCCTGGTACGAGTGAAGATGTTGCTTTGCTTTTGGCTTATGAAAAGGGGGCAGAACTTATAGTTTCGGTTGGTTCTCACAGCAGTATGCTTGATTTTTTAGAGAAAGGTCGAAAAGGAATGTCAAGCACTTTTCTGGTCAGGCTAAAAATAGGTTCAAAGCTTGTGGATGCAAGAGGTGTATCCAAGCTTTATACTGAAAAGGTAAGTTTCAAGTATATTGGGGTTTTGTTGTTTTCTGCACTTATTCCTATACTTGCAATCCTGATGGTAACTCCGCCTTTTCAATACTTTTTCTATTTAATTCAACTAAAACTGAGAGTAATCTTGAGGTAGGAAAGAATGAATGGTGTGAGTATAAAGTATTTCGTTATTACTATTGCTTCTATCTTTGTTGCTCTTGGAGTTGGGATTCTTATTGGATTTTCTGTAAATAGTGAAAAATTTGTTCAAAAACAGTTTCAGCAGCAGTTAAGCTTTATAGATAAGAATTTAGTTGAGTTAAAAAAAGAAAATGACAGGCTTTTAAAAGAGATCGATGAGTACAAAACACAAATAAATCAACTGGGAAAAATAAATAACACTCTTGTAAATGCATATCTTAAAACATGCAAAAGTAATGCAGTTGTGAGTCTCATTTTAACATCAACAGATTATTCATACAACGACCTAATAGATTTTTTGAGAAAAAACCAAATAAAGTTAGCAAGAATTGTTAAAATAAAACGGACGTTTGTGGACGTTTTGAATAACAAGACAAACGATTTTCCGGAATACAAACTTCCGGAAGATGCAATAAATACTCTAATATTGTATGCGGTATTTGATATGAAGGGTGAACTTTTATCAAAACTTACAGAAAAAAGATATACAGAAATAAATAGACTATCAGGAGAAATTGCCGATACAATTTTAATAGCAGGTGGAAATACCATTCAGAACGATACTTTTAACGCAATTGATAGAAGATTTATTGAAAAGTTGAGAAATATAAATGATCTCAACATTATTGGGGTTGAGCAATCATACAGTGAGATAAACTATTGTGAAAAGTACAAAAGCATGGGCTTAGATACAGTTGATAACGTTGATGAACTGACTGGAAAAGTTTCACTTATTGAGCTTATAAGAGGCGGAAATGGCAATTATGGTATTAAAAAAGAAGCAAACCTTCTGATGCCTAATACTTTTACAAGTATTGATGTTTCTGAAAATTCATTGAAAAAAAGAAGAGAAAGTTTGATTGAACAATATCAAAGTTTACAGTCTGCAAATATTATTCAATAGAGTTAGTGTTTGCAAACTTCTTACGAGAGGAAGAAAACAATTGAATATAGTTGTGGTAATTCCTGTATATAATCCTCCACAATCTCTTGAAAAGCTTCTTCTGGACTTATCTAACATAAAGTTTATAAAAAATATACTTGTTATTGATGATGGTTCTGAGAAAAAAAATTTACTAAAGTGTGATAAGTGTACTATACTAAAACATGATAAAAACAAAGGCAAAGGTGCGGCTCTTAAAACAGCATTTGAATATCTCAAAAACAAGAATTTTGATAAAATAATACTTTTAGATGGAGATATAAAAGTAAATAAAGAAGATCTGCAAGCATTTTGCGAGAACGTATTTATTCTAAATGATAAACAAGTGGTAATTGGTTATCCTGTAAAAGTGAGAAAAAAGGGATTTGGAGTTGTCAAAAAGTTTGCTAAGTTTGTAGTGAGAATTTATACCAGAAAAGAGGTTGATCATTGTCTCAGTGGTCAGAGGATAATTCCATTTTCTGCTTTAAAAGATATTAAATATATTCCTAACAGATATGGAGTAGATATTTCAATGTTAATTGATTTTATTAAGATGGGTTATGAGATAAAAGAGGTTGAGTTTGATTTTTCACACGACGAAAAGGGAAAAAGTTTGAAAGATTTATTACATAAAATTCGACAGATGAAGGATATATTTTGGGTTTTTATTACTAAATGGAGGGCGTGAAAAATCTGGTAAAGGATTATTTAATTTTTTGTGGTTTCGAAATAGCGATGCTAATTCTTTCCACTTTTTATCTTAAAAAATACAATCTTTTGTTGAAAGAAAATTTTAGAGGTAAGAAAATCCCGTGTTGTATGGGGATTATTTTGTCGCTGAGTTGGGTTATATATTTATTACAGATATTTTTTCATAATTCAAATGCAAAATGGTTAGTTTTAGCTATTTCGATGTGGTTCATATCCTTTATAGGTTTGTTGGACGACATTTTTGGTGACAATAAAAGCAAAGGTTTTAAAGGACATGTTATAAGATTTATAAAAGATGGTGAATTTTCAACTGGACTATTAAAAATGGTGTCAGTGCCAGTTGTAATTTTTATGTCAAGCGTCATTTTGCAAAAAGAAATAGTCGAATCAGTGTTTTATGCTATTTTCGGTTCACTGTGTGTTAATCTCTTTAACCTGTTTGACCTTCGACCTGGCAGATGCATAAAAGTGCTATGGATATTTGTTATGTTGTTGAGTTTTTTTATGCATTTTGACAGTACGGCAGTTGTGCTTTTTGCTTTAACCATTCCGTTTTTCATAGGTGATTTAAGAGAATTTTATATGCTTGGAGATGCCGGCTCTAATGCGATAGGGTATCTGTTCTTTCTGTTTTTGACAAATAGCTATTCAAAAACTTACAATTCGCCTTTGATATGGGTTGCGTTTGTAGTTGTTTTCGGACTCAATGTTTTATCTGAACACATCTCGTTTTCAAAGGTTATTGAAAAAAATACACTTTTAAATTTAATAGATATGTTAGGGCGAAAAAATTAATAACTTGAATTTATTTTTCGGATATTGTAATATATTCACTGTTGTTTAAAGTTTTCGGCAAGGAGGTAAATAGAAATTGGCTGAGATGGAACTTTGGTTTACCGAGCAACAGACTCCTGACTTGGGATTTACATGCAAGATAACAAAAACCATCTACACAGCAAAGACTCAATACCAAGACTTAGCAATACTTGAAACAAAACAGTTTGGCAGGATGCTTGTACTGGACGGTGCTGTTCAGACAACAATTGCAGATGAATTTTGTTACCATGAGTTAATTTCTCATGTTCCTTTATTCACCCATCCAAATCCCAAAAAGGTTGCTGTCATAGGTGGGGGAGACGGAGGAGTTATTAGAGAAATTCTCAAACATGACGAGGTTGAAAAGGCATATTTAATAGAGATTGATAGAGAAGTTATAGAAGCAAGCAAGAAATACCTTCCTGAGATAAGTTGTGCGCTTGATGATGAAAGGGCAGAGGTCATTATAACCGATGGAATAAAATTTGTATCCGAGAACAAAAATATGTTTGATGTTATAATTGTGGATTCAACAGACCCTGTTGGTCCTGCAGTGGGACTTTTTCAAGATAGTTTTTATAAGGCAGTGTTTGAATGCTTAAAAGAAGATGGGCTTTTTGTTGCACAGACCGAGTCGCCTTTTTATGATCAGGACCTGATAAAAAATGTATTTCACGCTGTGAAGTCCATTTTCCCAATAACAAGACTTTATCTTGGATTTATTCCAACGTATCCGAGCGGACTTTGGAGTTTTACTCTTGGTTCTAAAAAGTATGACCCACTTGAGGTAGATGTTTCAAGGATAAAAAGGATTGATACAAAGTATTACAATCCAGAGTTGCATAAAGCTCTATTTGCACTGCCAACTTTTGTTCAAGAAATTATAAAGTAAAAAAGGGGTTAAAATGAATGAGTTTTAATCTCTACAAACCCTTTTTCCTATGTGCTTCAGAGAAGTACGAAGATAGTCTCATAGTTTTAGCAGGAATTCCTATGGATTTCACAGTAAGCTTTAAACCTGGCTCGCGTTTTGCTCCTGCAAAAATAAGAGAAGTGTCAATAGAGCTGGAAGAGTATTCTATCTATCAAGACAAAAGCCTGTATGATAAGACCTTTTGTGATATGGGAGATTTAGAGCTTCCTTTTGGAAATATCGAAAAAAGTATTGAGACAATATACCAGTTTGCTTGTAAGTTGTTTGAAGATAATAAAGTTCCTATTTTCTTAGGCGGTGAACATCTAATCAGCTTTCCTCTCATAAAAGCGGCGGCAAATTCAAATGGTAAAGAGTTTTATGTTCTTCACTTTGATGCTCATGCTGATATGAGAGAGGAGTATCTTGGCGAAAAGTTTTCGCATGCAACTGTTATGAGAAGAGTGGGTGAGGTAATAGGTTTTAAGAATATATACCAGTTTGGTATAAGGTCGGGGTCTAAAGAAGAGATTGAATTTGCAAGAAGAGATAGCAATCTTTATTTTATCAACAAGTGGAATGATATTAATAATGTTATTAAAGATTTGAATGGTAAGAAGGTATATCTCTCGATAGATATAGACGTGTTTGATCCGGCTTTTGCCCCTGGTACAGGAACACCAGAACCAGGCGGAATTTTATCTTCAGACTTTTTTGAGATTTTACTTAAATTAAAAGACCTTAACATAATAGGAGCAGACATAGTAGAGGTTGCTCCATATTATGATATTTCTGATAGAACAGCACTACTTGCTGCAAAGATAGTAAGAGAGCTGATATTGATGATTGAATAAAAAGTATAAATTATGCATTAAAAAATAACAGGGTGTGGACCACTTATAAAATAGTACTTTTTCAAAGTCCACACCCTCATTTTGTTTTTTCAATTTTTTTCTTGCTAAAAATATTTGGATGTTATAAAATAGAAATTAGCATAATATATTAATACCAGATATTAATACTACATGATAAATCACCTTTGAGGAGGATTTTTAATGACAAACAAGCTCAGAGAGCTCAAGCAAAAGAGAGAAAGAATACTAAAGCTTGGTGGAGAAGATAAAATAAAAAAACAGCATGATAGCAAAAAACTTACTTGTAGAGAGAGAATAGAATATTTACTTGACCCTGGAAGCTTCAATGAAATAGATATGTTTGTTGAACACAGATGTCAAGAATTTGATATGAAAGATACATTTGTCCCCTGTGATGGTGTTGTAACGGGTTATGGAACAATCAATGGCAGAAAAGTTTTTGTTTATGCTCAAGATTTTACTTCGATAGGCGGTTCTCTTGGCGAGATGCATGCAAAAAAGATTTGTAAAGTTTTGGACTTAGCATTAAAATATGGTTGTCCAGTGATAGGTATAAATGATTCTGGTGGTGCAAGAATTCAAGAAGGTGTTGATGCATTAGCAGGATATGGTGAAATCTTCTATAGAAATACCATGGCATCAGGTGTAATTCCACAAATTGCAGCTATAATGGGACCTTGTGCAGGTGGAGCTGTATACTCTCCTGCTATTATGGATTTTATTTTTATGGTGGACAAAACCAGCCAAATGTTTGTTACAGGACCTCAGGTTATAAAAGCTGTGACTGGAGAGGAGATATCCTTTGAAGAGCTTGGTGGCGCTTACACTCACAGCTCAAAGAGTGGAGTTGCTCATTTTATTGCAGAGGATGAGTATCACCTACTTGATATGATAAAGTATTTATTGTCGTTTATACCTTCAAATAACATGGAAGACCCACCTTTTATAATGTCATCTGATTCAGAAAAAAGATTTGTTCCCGAGCTCGAAAATATAATTCCGCAAGAGCCAAACAAAGCTTATGATGTAAAAGAAATAATTTATAAAGTAGTAGACAACCAAGAATTTTTAGAAGTACAACCTTATTTTGCTCAAAATGCTGTTGTAGGATTTGGTAGAATAGGGGGCTTTAGCGTAGGAATTGTAGCAAATCAGCCCAAAGTGAACGCTGGAGTGCTTGATTATGATTCGTCTGACAAGATAGCACGATTTGTAAGATTTTGTGATGCTTTTAATATTCCCATAATAACATTTACAGACGTGCCTGGATTTTTGCCAGGTGTTAACCAAGAGCACAATGGAATAATTCGTCATGGGGCTAAGGTTTTGTATGCATACTCAGAGGCAACAGTTCCAAAGATAAATGTAATTTTGAGAAAAGCATATGGTGGGGCTTACATTGCAATGAGCAGCAAACACATTGGTGCAGACTTTGTGTTTGCATGGCCAACTGCCGAGATAGCTGTTATGGGACCAGATGGCGCAGCAAATATTATATTTAGAAAAGAGATACAAAGCGCTCAAAATCCCGAAGAGGAAAGAAAAAGAAGGATAGAAGAGTATACTCAAAAGTTTGCAAATCCATACATTGCAGCTGCCCGTGGGTATGTTGACGATGTGATTGAGCCACAGCTTACCCGTAACAAAATCATTGAGGCGCTCAAAATTTCCATTACAAAAAGAGAGCAAAGGCCCCCAAAAAAGCATGGCAATATTCCATTATAAAATGTATTTTTGTAAAAAAAGGAGAGTGTTTTAAAAATGTATGCTCAGGTCAGTACTATTTCAACCATTACAAAAGAAGAACTTGCTTGTATTTGTGCATGTCTGCACATTGTGATGGGTGAAGGTCAATATAAAATTACCAACATAACTAAACAGCAAAACAAGTGGGTCAAAGGTGCAAGAGAAATGATGCTCAATCAGTCACAGATGTTTTATAGATGGAGGTAAAGCTTGTGATGAGAAAGTTCAAGGTGAAGATCAATAGCCAAGAATTTGTTGTAGAAGTGGAAGAAATAGGAGTTGAAAATGCTACTTCTGTCGTGCCAAGGCCTAAGATTGGCCATTTTGAGCCAAAACAGGAAAAACATGAGGATAAAACAAAACAAAGCCCTGTACTTTCTTCTGATAAAAATTCGGTTGTTGCCCAGCTTCCGGGTACTATTGTAAGGCTGCTAAAAAGTGAAGGTGATGTTGTTGATGCAAATGAACCTGTTTTAATTCTTGAAGCCATGAAAATGGAAAATGAAATAACTGCACCTGTCAAAGGAAAAATTAAAAGAATACATGTAAAGGAAGGGCAGAAGGTAGCAAAAGGAGATTTGCTATTTGAAATAGAGTAAGAAAAATTTTCTGGAGGTTTTAAAAATAATGGGGGTAAAAATAACAGAAACAATACTCAGAGATGCTCATCAGTCACTCATTGCAACCCGCATGACAACTGAACAGATGCTTGAGATTGCTCCTGTGCTTGACCAAGTTGGTTATTATTCGGTTGAGTGCTGGGGCGGTGCTACATTTGATGCGTGTCTGAGGTTTTTCAATGAAGACCCATGGGAAAGATTAAAAAGACTGAGAACTGCTTTTAAAAAGACAAAGCTCCAGATGCTTCTTCGAGGACAAAATCTTGTTGGGTATAGACATTATTCTGATGATGTTGTTGAAGAGTTTGTAAAAAAGGCCATATACTATGGCATTGATATTATAAGAATATTTGATGCACTTAATGACATCCGGAATATTGAAATGGCTCTAAAAATAACAAAAAAAGAAAAAGGACATGCCCAGGTTGCCATATCATACACTGTCTCACCTTATCATACTATTGAAAACTATGTAAATTTGGCAAAACAAATAGAAGAACTTGGGGCAGACTCAATTTGTATAAAAGACATGGCTGGGCTTCTCTCTCCATTTGATGCTTATAAACTTGTAAAAGCGTTAAAAGAGCAGGTAAAACTTCCTATTCATCTTCATACACACTACACCACAGGATTTGGATCAATGACATATTTGAAAGCTGTCGAAGCAGGTGTGGATGGTATTGACACGGCTTTATCTCCGCTTGCACTGGGCACATCCCAGCCTCCAACCGAAACAATTGTATATGCACTTGAAAATACAGAATATGCTCCAAAACTTGATTTAGAAAAGATCAACGAGGCAAGCGAATATTTTAAAGTACTCAGAGAAGAATATATAAGAAAAGGGCTTCTTGACCCGAAAGTATTAAGTGTTGATATAAACGCTCTTCATTATCAAATACCTGGTGGAATGCTATCAAATCTTATTTCTCAGCTAAAAGAACAAGGGCAGGAAGACAAGTTAGATGAGGTTTTAAAAGAGGTACCTGAGGTTCGAAAAGATTTTGGATATCCGCCACTTGTAACTCCTACGAGTCAAATTGTGGGAACACAAGCTGTTTTGAATGTTATAGCAGGTGAGAGATACAAACTTGTCACAAAAGAAACAAAAGCATATTTTAAAGGTGAGTATGGGAAACCTCCAGCTCCTGTGAATGAAGAGGTAAAAAGAAAAATCTTGAAAGACGAAAAAGAGATAACCTGCAGACCTGCAGATTTGATTTTGCCAGAGCTTGAAAATGCAAAAGAAAAGATTAAGGAGTATATTGAAAATGATACTGATGTGGTAACTTACTGTTTATTCCCTCAACTTGCAGAAAATTTTTTCAAATTAAGGTTCGCAAAAAAATACAAGGTTGACGCTGATCTTGTTCAGGGTAACAAAGTGTATCCTGTGTAAAATAAGGAAGGACATAAAATAGTGTTCTTCCTTTTTTTCTTTATAAAATGCTCTTATAAGAATATAAGCATTGTGATATAATTAATTAAAAAGATAACAAAAAACGAATAGGATGTGGGATTTAAAAATGGAAAACGAAAAGCTTGAACTTATCTCTTCAATGGAATTTGAAGAAAATGTTCCAATCTATAAAATAATAGATTTTCTTAATAAAAGTTTGAAAGACAAAAATATTATTGTGGGGCTTTCAAGAAACCACAATAAGATTGTTATAAGTATATACCAAACATAAGGAGAAATGCAAAATGACTTATGATTTAGAAGCAAGGATAATTGAGCTTATGCCAGAGTTTAGTAAAGGGCAGAAAAAAATTGCTCAGTTTATTTTAGAACATGGAGAAAAAGCAGCATATATGACAGCACTTGCGCTTGGCAATTCAGTTGGTGTAAGTGAATCCACTGTTGTAAGATTTGCTGAGAGGCTTGGTTTTGAAGGTTACCCTGAGTTCCAGCGAGCTTTACAAGAGCTTATGAAAAGCAAGCTTACGTCAGTGCAAAGGGTAGAACTTTCTGCAAGTAGAATAAACGAAAAAGAGGTTTTAAAAAGTGTTCTCCTTTCTGACATGGACAAGATAAAGCAGACATTAGAACAGATAGACGAAAATGTTTTCAACCATGTTGTGGATGAGATAGTAAATGCAAAAAGGATATACATTATTGGAATTAGAAGTTCAGCAGCATTGGCTGATTTTTTAGGTTTTTATTTAAATATGATTTTGGACAATGTCAAGGTTATCACAACAAGTGGCATCAGTGATATTTTCGAACAGGTATTTAGAATTACAAGTGATGATTTAATAATTGGTATTAGTTTCCCGAGGTATTCAAAGCGCACTTTAAAGGTTTTGCAGTATGCAAAAAAACAGGGTGCTAAGATAGTTTCACTTACAGATAGCAAAATATCACCTCTATGTAAGTACAGTGACTATGTTCTTATTTGCAGAAGTGATATGGTGTCGTTTGCTGATTCGCTGGTAGCACCGCTGAGTGTAATAAACGCATTAATTGTTGCGACAGGTCTTAGGAAAAAAGAAGAGGTTGCAAAGACACTTGAAAAACTTGAAGAAATATGGGACGAGTTTCAGGTATATGAAAAGGAAAACAGGTGATGCAGCTTGAAAAGAATTTATTTGGTAAGACATGGTGAGACTGACTGGAATAAGCTCAACCTTGTTCAAGGTTCAATTGACACAGAGCTTAATTCAACTGGTATTGAACAGGCAAAAAAGATTGCTGAGAGGCTTAAAAATAAGAAGATTGATATAATATTTTCAAGTACATTAAAAAGGGCTTATACTACGGCAAGTTATATAAAATCTTATCATCCCCAAACTTTATTTGAAACTTCTGAAAAACTCAATGAGATAAATTTTGGCGAGTGGGAAGGTTTGAGCTTTGAGGAGCTTGAAAAGAAATACTCTCAGACATACTTGATGTGGAAAGACAATCCCGATAAGGCCATATTCCCAGGTGAAGGCAATCTCAATGTTGTTATGAAAAGAGTTAAAAGTTTTTATGATGAGGTTTTGCAGAAAGATTATAGTAATATTGTAGTTGTTACTCACGGTGGGATAGTAAAACTTTCAATCATACATCTTTTGAACCTTCCTCTTGATTTTTACAAAAAGTGCTGGATTGGGAATGCAAGTTTGAGTATTGTTGATATAAAAGGAGAAAGGACAATGTTAAGTCTTCTTAATGATATGTCTCATTTAACATCAGAACACGTTCGTCCAATAATTTAAATAAAAAGTGGGGTATATAAAGTGGTGGAAAAAAAAGAGTTTGGTAGCAAGGATGTTTCAAGAGCAGCTATTTTGATGGCCTTGAGCCAGAATAGACAAGAAGAAAAGAAGATTCAAGAAGATTTTTCTAAAATAGGAATAAGATGTGCAGCAGTAGATTTTGGTGGAGAATTTATAACCTCTGTTATGAAAATTGTTGAAAAAGCAGTTGTTGCTGCCAAGAGAGAAGGTGTTATAAACGAGGTACATCAAGAGGAAGGAGCTGTTGCAGGAGCAACAAGAGAAGCAATATCTCAAATTATGCAAAAAGCAATTGGCCTTAATGTGGGTGGGAAGATTGGCATTGCAAGGTTTGAAGAGCATGTTGCAGTTGCCATATTTTTTGGGATAGGACTTTTACATTTAAATGAGGTGGCAATAGGACTTGGTCATAGAGTTATATAAAAGTTTTTGTGCAAAAGATGAAAGAATTAGTAGGGGGAATAATCTTGGTTTTTGCAATAAGAGGTGCTACAACTGTTGAGAATGATTGCAAAGAGGAGATTGTCAAATGTACTCAAGAACTTTTGAATGAAATTATACTTAGAAACAATCTTAAAAAAGAAGAGATTGTTTTTATTTTGTTTACAATGACCAAAGACCTAAAATCGGCTTTTCCAGCATATGCAGCAAGACTCATGGGATTTGTGGATATTCCTCTTATATGTGCTCAAGAGCTTGACATTGAAGGAGCGCTAAGTAGATGTATTAGGCTTCTTATGCTTGTCCAAAGAGATAATAGCTTTACTCCTAAACATGTTTATTTGAAAGAAGCAACAAAACTCAGGGAAGACTTAACTTGCGAGAAAGGTGAAGATTTATGAAGAAGATTAACATTGCAATTGATGGTCCTGCAGGAGCAGGAAAAAGTACAATTTCAAAGCTTTTAGCAAGCCAGCTTGGATATATTCATATTGATACAGGGGCAATGTACAGAGCTGTGGGGCTCAAAGTATTAAAGAACAATATCTCTCCGCATGACAGAAAAAAAATTGTTGAGATTTTAAACTCAACTGATATACAAATAAAACTTGTGGATGGCAGGCAGCTTGTCTTTTTAGATGGTGAAGATGTCACAGAAAAAATTCGCCAGCCCGAGGTTTCAATGTATGCATCTGACGTGTCAAAAATAAGAGAAGTACGAGAAAGACTTGTAAAGATGCAACAAGAATTAGCAAAACAAAAAGGGGTTATAATGGACGGAAGAGATATAGGAACTCATGTTCTACCAAATGCTGAGCTAAAAATCTTTTTAACAGCCACGGCAGAGGAAAGAGCAAAGAGAAGGTTTTTGGAACTGAAGCAAAAAGGCTATGATGTAGATTACTATCAACTTTTAGATGAAATAAAGAAAAGGGATCAAAATGATATGACAAGAGAGTTTGCCCCTTTGAGAGTAGCTGAGGATGCCATTGTCATAGATTCGACTTCTCTTTCAATTGAAGAGGTCTTGCAAAAGGTTTTAGAGCTTTTTTACAAGGTGGTCAAAAATGAAGTATAATTTTTTTCTCAACCTTATTCGGAAGGTTGCTTTTATCATTTTAAAGTGTATCTTTTTCATAAGAGTTGAAGGGAAAGAAAATATACCAGAAGGTCCTTTTATTATCTGCGCAAATCACAGAAGTTATCTTGATCCAGTTTTGATTATACTTATATTCGACAGGCGAGTATATTTTATGGCCAAAAGTGAACTTTTTAAAATATGGTGGCTTGCACCAATCATCAAAGCTTTTGGAGCTTTCCCTGTCAAGCGTGGCAAAAGCGATATTGGAGCAATAAAAAAAGCTATAGAGGTTATAAGGTCTGGCAATATTCTGGGTATTTTCCCAGAAGGAAAAAGAAACAGGACAAAAGAAATTATTTTAAAAGGTGAAAAAGGCGTTGCAACTGTAATTAAAGCAACAGGTGCAAAGGTCTTACCAGTTGGTATTTCTGGAAAGGTAGTTCCATTTGGTAGGATAAAAGTGAGAATCGGAAGGCCAATGGAATTTAGAGATAATAGTATGGATAATCAAGAGATTGTTGATACAATTATGAATGAAATTAAAGAACTTATCCTAAAATAAAGGAAGAGGGGAAGTAAAAAGAATGATTATTAAGGTTGCGCAAAGCGCTGGATTTTGTTTTGGTGTTCAAAGGGCAGTAGAAGGCGTTTTGGCATGGGCGAAAGCAAATAAGGGAAAATCTATAAAGGTGTATGGAATGTTAATACATAATAGTTATGTTATAGATAAATTGAAAGATTTAGGTGTAAAAGTTGTAGAGGATATTGAGCAAATTGGGAAAGAAGATATAATTTTTATTCGTTCTCACGGTGTTTCAATGGAGGAGTATGCCGAGATTGAAAAAAGGGCAGATAAAGTTTATGACTTTACATGCCCATATGTTAAAAAGATTCACGAGATTGTAATGGAACATTCAGTGAACGGGTATGATATAATTGTTGTTGGAGATATGAACCATCCTGAAGTAAAAGGAATTGTTGGGCATGTTGGAAATAATAGAAAATGTTTTGTTGTAGATAGCATTGAAAAAGTAAAAGAAGCGATTAATCAAATTGAAGGCAAAGCTGCAGTTGTCTGTCAGACCACGTTTGACGGAAAAAAATGGAGTGAAATAAGAGAATTTTTAGAGTCTCATACAAATTATAAAGTGTTCGATACCATATGCAAAGCAACAATAAACAGGCAAAAGGAAGCACAAGAGCTTGCCCAGCATGTAGACATAATGTTGGTGGTCGGTGATAAGAAAAGTTCTAATACCAACAAATTGTATAAGCTTCTGAAGGAGATAAAACCCACATTTTTTATTGAAAAAGTTGAAGATTTAGATTCAATAAAATTAGATAGCTATATAAAAAGCATTGGGGTGACAGCAGGTGCTTCCACTTCTCCTGAACAGATTGAAGAGGTGGTAAAACATCTGGAAGAAAAGTTTAATGAGATGAATCTGAAAGATTTTGAGAGACTTATTGATAGAAGCTTTTTGACAGTGCAAAGAGGTGAAGTTGTAAATGGCAGGATAATAAAAGTTGAGGAAGATTATCTACTTGTTGATATTGGTTACAAGGCAGAGGGTATAATTTACAAAGACGAGGTTATCAAGAATGGAAATGTAAATTTGAAGGACCTGTTTAAGATAGGTGAGGTAATTGAAGCAGTAGTGATAAAAGAGTCAGATGAAGAAGGAAATGTGGTTTTATCAAAGTATCGGGCAGATATACTTCACGGGTTTGAAGAGCTGCTTTCAAAATATGAAAATAAAGAAACTGTAAGAGTAATTGTTAAGTCAATTAAAGAAAAAAGCATTGTTTGTGATTTTAGAGGTACAAATGTTTATGTGCCAATTTCTCAGTGGGGTGAAGATGTTCAAACTTCTGATATAGGAAAGATATTTGAAATAGAAATCACAGATGTCAGCAAAGAAAAAAAGATCGCTTTTGGAAGTCGAAAATCTTTGTTAAAACAAAGAGAAGAGGAGAGATTTATTAAACAGATTAATTCTTTAGATTTTTCCAGAGAATACGAGGGCACTGTAGTTGAGATAAGAGAAAAAGGCATTGTGGTAAATTTTGAGAACCTACGAGGTTTTGTACCTGCAAGTGAAATTGGATATTTGAAAAAAGGTGCAGGAATTAAAAAATTATTTGAACTTGGCGAAAAAGTCAAGGTGAAGATTCTTGATATAGACAAGAATAAAAAACAGATTTATCTTAGCGTAAAAAAGACTCAAGATGATGAGTGGATAAAAAAGATTAAAAACTTGTATTTGGGAATGCTTGTTGACTGTGAAGTGACAAAGGTGTTACCTTTTGGACTTGTTGTATGGATTACAGAACATGATGTTGATGGTTTTGTTCACGTTTCAAATATTCCCCTTGGATACAACCAAAGACCACATAACCTGTATAAAGTTGGAGATAGCTTGAGAGCAAAGGTTATAGAGATTGATGAAGAAAAGCGAAGGATTGCGTTG
This sequence comes from Caldicellulosiruptor bescii DSM 6725, assembly GCF_000022325.1. Classification (NCBI taxonomy): domain Bacteria; kingdom Bacillati; phylum Bacillota; order Caldicellulosiruptorales; family Caldicellulosiruptoraceae; genus Caldicellulosiruptor; species Caldicellulosiruptor bescii. The sequence goes on from NC_012034.1 coordinate 1,414,381, forward strand.
TCTTTAAAAGATTTGCACGAAGAAGAAAACATAGATACTGAGCATAATGAAGACTTTGTGATAACACTCGCTGATTTTGTGAAGAATATAAAGTTAGAACAATAAAATTTGATCTTTTAAGAGCCTATGAAGATTTCATTTTCTATCTTGAAAAACAAACCCGTCCTTAATTTAGATAACAAGATAACAGGAAAAGTAGAAGACATGTTACTCAGAGATGACAAGGTGATTGGGTTTAAAGTACGAGTCAAAAATTCATTTAAAATACCATCGTGCGCATATGTGCCGACAGAGGACATTGAGTCTATAAACAATCAACTTATGATTGTCCGCAGCATTCATACTTCCATTGACAGCTTTCCATTTTTAAGAGCACAAGAAATTTTTTTGAAAGAAGTAATAGACGAAAATGGGTTTTTGATAGGGATTGTAATTGACATTATATTTAACGCAGAGAACTTTAAAATTGTAGAATATCAGGTTTCAGAGAGTATTTGGAGTTATATAAAAAATAAAAAAATAATATTGAGCCCTGAGGAAATAATATTAAGAGAAAATAAAATATTAAGCTGAGGTGTGAAATCTTGAAAAGAATTTCTGCAAAACATGTATTGATAGGAAGCATAGTAGGCGGGATTATATCTGCCATGCTGTCCCAGGCATCTCCAAGGAGAATGAAAAATAAACTTTTAAAAAGAATGATTACTAAAAAGCTGATGGCTATGCTAAATAAGCTTTTGTGATAGGGAAGGTTTTCTTCCCTACTTTTTTAATATTTTAAGGGATAAGAATAATTCTATTTGAGGTGTTAAAAAGTGCACATAATAAAATTGGTCAAAAGATATTTTACAGATATATTGTTCATAGCTCTAATTGCAATTGTTATCTATTTTTTTACTAATATGAAGGCATTTTGGCCGATTCTGATTCCATTTTTGATTGCACTATTTTTGTCATATCTCTTAAAACCTTGCGTAGATTTTTTAGAAACAAAGATTCGGTCAAGAGATATCTCAATCCTGATTTCGTTTGCAATAATCTTTGGTATCACCATTATGGTATTTGTATATTTTATTCCTTTATTTGTTAGCGAAACTAAGCAGCTTATCCAAAACATTCCTGATTATATAATACTAATTCAAAAATGGTTTTTTGAGATTGATTCTAAACTTTTGAATAAACTAAACATTGATATTAAAGAAATACTAAACGCTAATTCAATCAATATCGAAGGAATTTCCAAACAAACATTATCAATATTTTTAAACATTGTAAAGAGTATTTCCTCTAACATTTTGTATTATCTTCTTATTCCTATTATATCTTTTTATATCCTGAGGGATTGGAAAAGGTTAGTCATGTGGATAAAATGGTTATTACCCGAGAAATACAGAAAAGAAGGACTTTATATCTTTGTTGATATAAATAGGGTTCTTCATCAGTATATTCGAGGGCAGCTTCTTGATGCCTTTATAGTTGGACTGCTCAGCTTTGTAGGATTTTCTCTGCTTTCTGTAAGATATGCAGCTCTTTTGGGTGTAATAACTGGTATTGGCAATTTGATTCCCTATTTTGGACCAATATTTAGCAGTATTCCAGCAGTGATAATAGCACTTTCTGACTCTTACATAAAGGCTATATTGGTTGTGATTTTTTTAGTCCTACTTCAGCAAGTTGACAGTTTTATCATATCCCCACGAGTTATTGGTTCAAAAGTCGGGCTTCATCCTCTTACCATAATTATAGTTATAATCTTAGCAAACAAAATATTTGGGTTTATTGCAATGTTCTTTGCTATTCCTATTGCTGCAGTAATAAAAATTATATTTATTAATATCATGAAAAGGATAAAATCTGAGAAGATTGAGTGAATATTGTTGACTTTGTAATTTGGCTTTAATAAAATTTTGATTGTATTGAAAAATTATAAAAACTACCTTCTAAAAAATATCAAAAGGAAAGGCTGATTGAAAGATGTACATGTCTACAGACGAGATAAGAGAAAAATTTCTCCAATTTTTCGAATCAAAAGGTCATTTGAGACTGCCAAGTTTTTCGCTTATTCCTAAAAATGATAAGAGTCTTCTTCTGATAAACGCTGGAATGGCACCATTAAAACCATATTTTTTGGGAATTGAAGAACCTCCTCGCCGAAGGATTACCACATGCCAAAAATGCATAAGAACACCAGATATCGATAGAGTAGGTAAAACAGCAAGACATGCTACTTTCTTTGAAATGCTGGGTAATTTTTCGTTTGGTGATTATTTCAAGAGAGAAGCTATTATCTGGGCGTGGGAGTTTGTTACAGAGGTTTTAAAACTTCCAAGAGAGAGGTTATGGGTTACAATATATGAGGAAGACGACGAGGCATTTGAAATTTGGCACAAAGAGGTAGGCTTAGAGCCAGATAGAATCAAAAGAATGGGTAAAGAGGATAACTTCTGGGAAATAGGAACAGGACCTTGCGGACCATGTTCTGAGATATACTTTGATAGAGGCGAGGAAAAGGGTTGTGGCAGGCCCACTTGCGGTATCGGATGTGATTGTGACAGATTTGTTGAGTTCTGGAATCTTGTTTTTACTCAGTTTGATAAGGATGAAAATGGTGTATACCACAGGTTAAAAAATCCAAATATTGACACAGGTATGGGGCTTGAGAGAATTGCAGCAATTATGCAAGAGGTTGACTCTCTTTTTGACATTGATATAGTGAAGGCTATTCGTGACAAGGTATGTGAAGTCACAGGCTATGACTACGGAAAAGATGCAGAAAAAGATGTATCGGTTCGTGTCATCACAGACCATATTCGCGGCACAGTGTTCATGATTGGTGATGGTATTTTGCCTTCAAACGAAGGAAGAGGGTATGTCTTGAGAAGGCTTATAAGGCGTGCTGCACGACACGGTAGGATGCTTGGTAAAAAAGAAGCGTTCCTGCACCTCATTGTAGACACGGTTGTAGAGTCTTACAAAAATCCGTATCCGGAACTTGTTCAAAAAGCTGAGTATATAAAGAAAGTGCTCTATAACGAGGAGAGCAGGTTCAATCAGACAATTGATGTTGGGCTTGAGATACTTGAGAGTGAGATTGAGAAGCTTAAAAAGAACAAGGAAACAGTTTTAAATGGTGAAATTGCATTTAAGATGTACGACACTTACGGATTTCCTCTTGACCTCACAAAAGAGATAGCTGCAGAAAAGGGGATTATTATTGACCAAGAGAGATTTGATGAGCTTATGCAGCAGCAAAAGGAAAGGGCAAGAGCTGCTCAAAAAGAACTTGAAAATGCTGGGTGGAAGGATATAAACATTGTCATTGATGAGGATATTGAAACAATTTTTGTTGGTTATGATACTTTAAAACAAGAGGCGAAGATACTAAAGATTTTTCTGGACAATGAAGAACCAGCATATGCAAAAGAGGAAGATGTGTGTTTTGTTATCTTAGACAAAACTCCTTTTTATGCAGAAAGTGGTGGACAAGTTGCAGATAAGGGCATTTTAGAAGGTGAAGGAGTTTTAGCAGAGGTTTTAGATGTCAAGAAAGGACCAAGGGGAACAATTCTTCATAAGGTAAAAGTTTTAAAAGGTGAGATAACTGTTTTGTCAAGTGTGGTTGCTAAAGTGGACGAAGAGCTAAGACTTGCTGCGATGAAGAACCATACAGCAACACATCTTTTGCACAGTGCACTAAGGAAAATATTGGGACAACACGCACAACAAAGTGGTTCACAGGTTACCCCTGACAGACTCAGATTTGACTTTGCTCATTATGAGCCACTGTCCGAGGAGCAGCTAATTGAAATTGAAGAGATGGTCAATAACATTATTCAACAGGCTATCCCTGTTGAAAAGATTGTAACAGATTTGGACAGTGCTTTGAGGATGGGTGCAACTGCTCTGTTTGACGAGAAGTATTCAAATGTGGTAAGGGTTATAAAAATAGGCGATTTTAGTATGGAACTGTGCGGTGGAACACATGTGGATAACACGGGTCAGATAGGAATGTTTAAGATAATATCTGAGTCGAGTGTAGCTGCAGGTGTTAGAAGAATTGAGGCAATTACTGGAAACAAGGTCTATGAGTTTATTCTAAATACTCAGCAGACGTTAAAACAGTTAAGAAGCAAAGTGAAAGCCAGCACTGATTCTGAGATAATATCGAAGATAGAACAGCTTGAGAACAAAATAAAGAACCTTGAAGTCGAGATAGAGAAATATAAACTTTTGGTTGTTGAAAATGAACTTTCATCGCTTTTTGGTAAAGCGGTTGATTATGGTGAGTTCAAGTTGATTGTAAACAGAAAAAAGACTGACGATATGGATTATGTAAAACTTCTTACTGACAAGATTAAAGAAAAAGATTCAAAAGCAATTGTGCTCAATATCTTAGAGCAGAGTAGTAAGGTTACTGTACTCATGTCATGTTCAAAAGAGGCAGTTAAAAAGGGAGTTGATTGTGGAAAAGTGGTAAAAGAAATATGCTCAGTGCTTGGTGGAAAAGGCGGTGGAAGACCAGATTTTGCCCAAGGCGGTGGAAATGATATATCGAAGATAGATATGGCAGTGCAGACAGCTGAGAATATTTTGAAAGATATATTAAAGGGGAGTGCTCAAAAATGAGTGAATGTATCTTTTGTAAAATCTTAAATAAAGAAATTCAATCTGAGATTGTGTATGAAGACGAGCTTGTTTGTGCTTTTAAAGACATAAATCCCACTGCACCCGTGCACATCCTTATTGTTCCTAAGACACATATAGAAAATTTAAATGATGTACAGCAGCACCACAAAGAACTTATAGGTCATGTATTTGTTGTAGCAAAAGAATTGGCAAAAAAGTTTGAAATTGATGAAAAAGGATATAGAATTGTGGTAAACTGTGGAGCTGATGGTGGCCAGACTATTGACCATTTGCATTTTCACTTACTTGGCGGCAGAAAATTTTCCTGGCCAGCTGGTTAAATAAACAATTTGTTTGGGCAATAATAAAGGAGTATGGTTTTGCAAATGGAAGTTGGAATTTTTGTAAATTTTCAAAAAGAACGTAGCAGTGAGATCTTAGAAAATATTGTATCCATTTTTAACCAGAACGGCGTTAATTGGCTACTGGTAAATGAAGAGAACAAAAAAACCAAAAATTTTGACCTCCTTATCACAATAGGAGGAGATGGCACACTTCTGAATGTGGTTGAAAAGGCCTCGAAAGAAGCAACACCAGTTCTTGCCATTAACTGTGGAAGGCTGGGGTATCTTACTGAAGAGGTAGGAGATGATATTGAAAAGGCAATTTTCAATCTGTTAAAAAAAGAGTATTTTATTGAAGAGAGACACATTGTTGAAGCAAAGGTAAAAGAGAAGGTTTTCTTTGCTCTGAACGATGTTTGTATTGTCAGAAATACTTTTAACATAGTGGACCTGTGTCTTTACATTGACGGTGTGTTTGCCCAGGAGTATAGAAGTGACGGTATTATAGTTGCAACAGCTACTGGGTCGACTGCATATTCACTTTCGGCAGGTGGACCTATAGTTGAGCCACAGCTGGGGGTGATTTTAGTCACCCCTATTTGTCCTCATTCTTTGAGTTCAAGAAGTCTTGTACTTGGCAGCGCAAGAACTATAAAAGTGGAAAATTCATCTTCTGAAAATGTTCAGGTAGTAGTAGATGGCAGATTTGTAGATGAGCTTGCGCCAGAAGAATTTGTTGAATGTAAGATTTCTCAACACAATTTAAAACTTATAAGGCTTAAGCAAAGGAACTTTTATGAAATTCTTAGAGAAAAAATAAAAGAGTAATATAAAAGGATAGAGGTGAAATTTTGCTATGAAATCTGAGAGACAACAGAAGATTTTAGAAATAATTCAAAATGAAGATATAGAAACACAGGAAGAGCTTGTTGAAAGACTCAAGGCACTTGGATATGATGTGACACAGGCTACGGTCTCAAGAGATATAAAAGAGCTAAGACTTACCAAAGTTTTGACTGAAACAGGAAAGTACAAATATGCAGTTTTATCAGGTCCAGAAGCAAATATTACCGAAAAACTTATCAAGGTCTTTTCTGAGTCAATAGTCAAATATGACACTGCTGATAACTTGGTTATTATAAAGACAATTACAGGTGCTGCACAGGGTGCTGCTGCTGCCATTGATTCGTTGAGTTGGCCTGAGGTTGTGGGAACAATTGCAGGTGATGATACCATTTTCATAGCAACTAAAGGCAGTGCAGCAGCTGATAAGATAGTTGAGAGGATAAAAGCTATAATAAGCCAAGGTGAGTAGATATCATGTTAAAAAGATTATTAATCGAAAATATTGCTATAATTGATAGACTTGACATTGAATTTGACAAAGGTCTGACTATACTAACAGGTGAAACTGGTGCAGGTAAATCTATTATCATTGATTCTTTATCTTTGCTTTTTGGAACAAAATTCAAAAAAGAAATTATAAGAACAGGATGTACAAAGGCCTGCGTATCTGCAGTTTTTGAAATCGAAAAAAAGAGTACTATTGAGAGATTGACTCAGATGGGAATTTCTCTTGAAGACAATTATTTGATTGTTAGTCGTGAAGTGTACAGCAGTGGCAAAAACATCTGCAGGGTTAACAATCAGTTTGTATTACTCTCAACATTAAGAGAAATAACTAAGCATATATTTGAAATTCATGGCCAGAATGAGACTCATCTTTTAAACGATAAAAGGATTCAACTTTTGTACATAGATAGGTTCTGTGGGAGAGAACTTGAAGAGTTAAAAGCTGAATATAAGGATTTGTACCATGATTACCAAGAGAAAAAAAGGCTTTATGAACAGATAATAACAAAAGAAGAAGAGCGGGAAAGACAACTTGATTTACTAAACTACCAAATAAATGAGATTGAAAGCGTAAAACCCCAAATAGGTGAGGATACAGAGCTTGAAAAAAGAAAAGAGATTATCCAAAACAGCTGGAAACTCAAGCACAACAGTGAAAAAATGCTTGATACTATCAATAATACAATTATAGACTCTCTTGAGATGTGTATCAGACTTGCTAACGAAAATTCAAGGTTTGACAAGGAATTTGAGGCAATATCTGAAAGACTGAACAACGTGTATTATGAAATAGAAGACATCTCATTTTCTATATCCAAAAAAAGCCAGAGCTACGAATTGAATAAAGATGAAATAGAACAAATAGTGGACAGACTTGATAAAATAAACAGATTAAAGAAGAAATATGGAAGCACAATCGAAAAGATACTGGAGTACAGAAAAAATTTATTAGAAGAGAGGGAAAAAATTAGGAGTAGTAGCGAACAAGCTTTTGAACTAAAAGAGTATTTGAGCAAAACTAAAGAAAGACTTGAGGAAATTTCTAAGAAGATGTCGAATATCAGGCGGAGAAAATCTGAGGAGTTTGAAAAAAAGGTATTAGAGATACTTTCCCAACTTGAAATGAAGAATGTAAGTTTTTATATTAATTTTCTTGAAAGAGAGCTTTACGAAGAAGGAATTGACGAAGTAGAATTTTTGATATCAACAAACGTTGGTCAGCAGCTAAAGCCACTTTCTACAATTGCTTCAGGCGGGGAACTTTCAAGAATAATGCTTGCAATAAAATCTATTGTGGCAGAAAAAGACGATATAGAGCTGATTATCTTTGATGAGATAGATAGCGGACTGAGTGGAGTTGTTGCCAACAGACTTGCAAAACTTTTAAAAGAACTATCAAAGAAACACCAAATTATATGTATTACGCATTTGCCCCAGGTTGCTGCTGCCGCAGATACACATTATTACGTATATAAAGAAGTTAAAGATAATTTTACAATCTCAAATATCAAAAAGCTTGAAGGGAATGAACAGTTAAGAGAGATTGCCAGAATGTTTTCTGGAGAAAATGTTACAGAAAGTTCTCTTCTTCATGCAAAGCAGTTAAAATCTCAGTTTATTTGAAGTATTCAAGAATATTTTAAGAGGGTAGTGGAGAGGATAATTTATTAGAAATTTTAAATTGACAGGTGTTAAACAATTGAAAAAACTGGCGGGTGGACTTTTTCTTTTCTATATTCTAATTACCACCTTTTTAGTCATCTATCTTTACATTACTCCTGATTGTCTTACTTGTTACAGCTCAGACAAAGCTATTACTATTAAAACTCCTATTTTTGTTAATGTTAATCTAAGTCCTTCAAATGTTCAAACCAGAACACAAATAAAATTTCTTTACAGAACAAATAAGATTTATATTCCAAAGAAGCATTCTTCAGTTTTATGCGAGCTAAAAATTGGTACAATACCGCTCAAAAAGGTAAGAATCTCTATTCTTGAATCAAACAAGGTCTGGGTTTCTGGGAAATTTATAGGAATCAAGCTTATGACAGATGGAATACTTGTTATAGGATATTCTTACGTAAGTAATGGTAGTAATTCAACTTCACGAGTTCCTGCAAAAGAAGCAGGTATCCAAATAGGTGATAAGATTGTATATGTAAATGGGCTGAAGGTAAAAGACTGCAATCAGCTTTTTAAAATCATAAACTCATCAGGTGGCAAGTCCTTAGTTTTTGTAATCAAAAGAGGACAAACCTATAAACAGTTCAAAGTAAAACCACTTCTAAGTAACGAAGGTGTATACAAAATAGGACTGTGGGTCAGGGATGGTACAAGTGGCATTGGAACAGTTACATTTGTAGATACCAAAAGAAAGGTTTTTGGTGCTCTTGGCCATGGTATATCAGACATAGACACAGGTATTCTTCTGGATGTGAAAGAGGGACAAATTTATTCAGCCGAAATAGTTGATATAAGAAAAAACGATAAAAGTGAGATTGGCGAAGTTGTTGGCAAAATCAATGAAAACTGTGTAGTTGGCGATGTGATTATTAATACTCCATACGGGATTTATGGTAAAATAATTCAAAATGGTTTTTGGGATAGCCTTCAAAGTATCGAGATTGCCCGACTTCAGGATATTCACGTAGGTAGTGCATATATTTTAAGTGAAGTTTCAGGGAATATTGAAAAGTTTGAAATAAAAATAGAAAGAATTTTGCCTCTTTATAGAAATTCGACAAAAGCATTTGTTATAAGGATTACTGATAAAAGACTTCTTCAGCTCACATCTGGAATTGTTCAAGGAATGAGTGGCTCTCCAATTATTCAGGATAATAAACTTGTCGGAGCTATTACTCATGTTTTTTTGCAAGAACCAGAAAGAGGATACGGTGTTTTTATTGATAATATGCTAAATATCACAAAATATATCAAATAAATTTATTTAAAAATACTAAAAGGAAGTTTCGGTTAGCTGTTGAATTTTTATGTATATAACACATCAAAATGAGGGAGATATATGGAAAAGTTAAAAGTAGTGATTGCAGATGATAACAGACAATTTAACATGCTTTTAACAGAAGTTTTCAATTCCCAGCCAGATTTTTTGGTGGTTGGTAATTCTTACGATGGTATTGAAACCTTAAAAGTTGTTGAAGAAAAGAAACCGGACCTTTTGATGCTGGATATCATAATGCCGTACCTTGATGGAATTGGTGTAATAGAAAATCTTTCAAGTGTGGAAAAACGCCCAAACATAATTGTCATATCTGCAGTTGGTCAGGAAAATATTTCGCAAAAAGCAATTAATATGGGAGCTCTATACTACTTTGTTAAACCTTTTGATTTGAATATTATGATAGAAAGAGTGAGACAACTTTTAATCAGTACATCTTCAAAGTCAGAGACTGCAGAGATAAATTTTTCAAAACCTGCCGAGAAAAAACCTGTAAGCGAATTAGACATAGAAGCCGAGGTCACAGAAATTCTAAAAGAGGTTGGAATTCCTGCACATGTGAGAGGGTATCAATTTTTGAGAGATGCAATTGTTTTAGCCACTATGGATGCAGACCTTTTAAATGGTATCACAAAGGTTTTGTACCCTATGATTGCAGAGAAATACAACACCACACCAACCAGAGTGGAAAGAGCAATAAGACATGCAATAGAGATTTCAGCAACAAGGGGCAAGGCAGAAACACTTTATAAATATTTCGGGTATTCCACGTCACAGGATAAAGGAAAGCCTACTAACGCTGAATTTATAGCCATGATAAGCGACAAGTTAAGACTCAAGATAAAGAAGTCTTCCCAAGCAAAATAAACGAGGATTTAAAACAGGATAATTTACATACACTTTTAATATGGAACAACAATTTGATGTGAAAGCTTAAGTTTATGAAAAAAGGATTAATATATTCAGCAATCATCTTAACAGTGGGGTCACTTTTTGCAAAGTTTGTTGGTGTATTTTTAAAACTTCCTCTTATAAATATTGTTGGCGATTATGGGATAGGGTTGTATCAGCTGCCTTATCCCATTTATACTACAGTTTTGACTTTTACAATGACAGGTTTTTCACTCGCAGTATCAAAACAGATTTCCTCCTCTCATGCAGAAAAAGATTACAGGGCTTGTAAACTCACATTTTACACAAGTTTGATTGTTATAACAGCTATTTCTTTTATATTTTCACTTGCATATGTGTTTTTATCCAAAAAGATTATAGAAATCTTCAAGTGGCCACAAGAGGCTTATATTCCATACTTGTCGTTAGCACCTGCACTTTTTCTTGTCTCTGTACAATCATCATACAGAGGGTATTTTAACGGTGTCAAAAAGATGACTATTGTTTCAATCTCGCAAATAATAGAGTCGATAGGACGAGTTTGCTTTGGCCTTTTGATATGCATTTTTCTCTTAAAAAAAGGGGTGCACTTTTCGGTTGCAGGGGCACTTGCAGGAAGCAGTATGGGAGCTTTATTTTCTTTAATCTATCTTGTTTTTGCTTTGCAAAAAGATGAGATTATAAATAATACCAAAAACAATACCGAAAATAAAGAAGTATACCGTGATATAATCTTAGAATCTAAAAATATTCTTTTGCTTACTATTTATTTTTCACTGTCGTCATTTTTGATGTCAGTAATATCAATTGTTGACTCTTTGCTTTTTCCATATTTCATGCATATAAGAGGGTATCAGGATAGAATAATCTCACAGCTGTTTGGAATATTTTCAGGAAAGGCAATGACTCTCATACATGTGCCACTTACATTCAGTGTGTCAATGGCTGTGAGCATAGTTTCATATGTTGTGGCTGCAAAACAGCAAAAAGAAAAAACAGAGCTCATTTGCACTGCTTTTGAGTACATCATTCTTGTGACACTACCTTGTTGTGCAGCGTTTTATTTTTTCTCTGATACCATATTCAAAATTGTATTTTTCAACGCTGCAACAGGGGATAGCGTGCTAAAAATCTCTGCTTTTCTTACCATCTTAATCTCTCTTGTTCAGTTTACAACGTCGGTGCTGCAAGCAACTGGACATTTTGTAGCACCTGTAAAAAGTATCCTGACGGGTTTGATTATAAAGATTATATGCATGTTTGTGTTTATTGTAATATACAATCTAAACATATCAGGGCTTGTCTTAGCTAATATCATGTGTTACTTTGTGGTGTTTGTGATAAACTTAGATAAGTTAAAATCCTTTAGTTTTGCCCATTTTAATATGCTAAAGATGTTTTATATTGTCCTTTCAAGTGTTATAATGGTTATTGTAGGCAGAGCAATACTTAACATTCTCAAATCCTCTGTCTTTATCGAAGGTGTAGTTATGATAACTTGTTGTGTATGTGTATATTTTATGTGTACATTTGTATTCGGTATTTTGAAGGTTTCAACAATAAAGGAATTTATACTTGAGGTGAAAAGAAAATGAAGATAGGAATAATTGGCTGCGGAAACATGGCAAGTTCAATCGCACATTCAATAAAACAATCTATTGAAGCTCATCTTTTTTGCTATGACATAGACCTTGACAAGGCTAATAGGTTTTCCCAAGTTTATGCTGCCACCAAGATGAATAGTGAAATTGAGACTGTAGAAAGCAGCAGCATAATCATAATTGCTGTAAAGCCAAAAGACATCTTTGATGTGCTTGAGAAAATAAAAGATTGTATTTCTGAAAAAATAATAGTTTCTATTGCAGCAGGAATTTCAATTTCAAAAATAAAAGAGGTTGTAGGGGACAAAAAGATAGTGCGAGTAATGCCGAATGTAAATATAAGCGTACAGAAAGGCGTTATGGGAATATGTTTTTCTGAAAAGGTATCAGATGACGAAAAAGAAAAATTATTCTACCTATTTAAAAATATGGGTGAGGTTATAGCTACCGATGAAAAACATATGGATGCAATAACAGCTTTATTTGGAAGTGGTCCAGCATTTGTTGCACACTTTATTGAAAGCTGCGTAGATGCAGCAGTCAAACTCGGATTTTCAAGACAAGAAAGTTTAAACTTGGTCTTGGCATTGTTTGAAGGTACTGTTGTTAACATGAAAAATAATATGTTAACTACACAACAGATAAAGGATATGGTAACATCTCCTGGAGGTACAACAATTGAAGGGCTTGTGGAGTTTGAAAGAAGAGCAGTAAAAGGAGCAATAATAGATGGGATACTCAAAGCATATGAAAGAGCCAAAAATATATTGTAGGTGTTAAAGTGATGAAAGAAGTGACAATTTACACCGACGGTGCTTGCAGCGGAAATCCTGGACCAGGCGGATGGTGTGCTATACTCATATACAAAGGAATCAAGAAGGTGTTAAAAGGCTTTGAAAGGTATACAACCAATAACAGAATGGAGCTCAAAGCGGTTGTGGAAGCTCTAAAGGCGTTGAAGGAACCATGCAAAGTAGTAATCTATTCAGACTCTGCTTATATTGTAAATGCTGTCAATCAAAATTGGATAGAAAAATGGCAAAAAAATGGATGGAAGACATCTGAAAAGGAAGAGGTCAAAAACATTGATTTGTGGAATGAACTTGTAGAGCTTATGAAAATTCACAAAGTAACTTTTGAGAAAGTAAAGGGCCATGCTGACAATGAACTTAATAATCTTTGTGATAGAATTGCAAGAAGTATGATAAAAGGGGAGCAATAAGATAAAGTGTTTGAAATAAAAAAAGGGATTGTGACAAGAAAGATAAATACCACAGGATTTTGCCAGTATGTTGAAGTAAAATATCACGACGGCGATGTGTCCATTGCTGTAAACTTTTTGGATATAAATCACGAAGTAGAAGAGGGACAAGAGGTTTTAGTGAATACAACAGCAAGAGTGCTTCAGCTTGGAACGGGTGGGTATGATTATATTTTACCTTTTGATGCTTTTAAAAACCTGTCAAAAGGTCATATAATGAAGCTCAGATACACGCCGCTGCAATTTTCTGTGTTGACAGAAGAAGAAAAAAATCCTGACCTTTTTGATAAAGTTCCAAATTTTAATGATATAATTGTTATTGTATGTGAGCTTCACAGCATGCTTTTGCCTCTATGTATTTACCTTAAAGAAAAAGTAAAAGGAATAAAGATTTCTGTTATATTAAATGACTGGGGAATGTTAAATGCAAAGCTTTCACATAACTTAGAATTTTTAAAAGAAAACAAATTTGTAGACTACATAATAACATGCCAGGAAGCATTCAATGGTGAATTTGAATGTATAAACGAAATAAATTCTCTCATTTTTTCTCAAAGCTTGGGATGTGATGTTGCTATAATTTCTCCCCTGCCCGGAATTGTGGGAACAGGAACAAAGTTTGGTTTCAGTAGTTACAAGGCTGTCCATGTTATTGAGGATGTAGTTAGATTTGGCGGTAGAGTAGTGTTTCCTGTGAGAGTATCGAAAAATGAAAAAAGACAGCGGCACAGATTTATAAGTCATCATTCTCTTACAATATTAAATTATGTCAATTGTTCCGTAGAAATTCCAATTTTTGATTTCGAGGATAAAATATTTTTCGCAAAAATATATAAGACATTAAACAATTATCGTGCAAAGCATACTGTAGCTGTGGTAAACGAAATAGATAAAATGATAGTTGAAAAATATAAGTCAATCATGAGCACAATGGGGAGAAGTTATGAGCAAGATTGTGAATACTTTTTAGAACTTTTTGCTACAGCTGAATTTGTTTCGACAAAACTTAAAAGGAGATGAAGAATAAAGATGGATTTTTATGAAAAGACCATAGACTCTACATTGATATATGACGGTTCATTTATATCATTAAAAGTGGACAAGGTTTTACTTCCAAACGGCAATATCTCTCAGCGTGCTATTGTACTTCACTCGGGTGCAGCTGTAGTTGTTCCTGTCGATGATGAGAACAATGTCATCTTTGTAAAACAGTTTCGAAAACCAATTGAAAAGGTAATAATAGAACTTCCTGCAGGCAAGCTTGACAAAGACGAAAATCCACTCGAATGTGCCAAAAGAGAGCTTGAAGAAGAAACAGGTTATAAAGCAAGCGAATTAATAAAACTTACCGAGATTTATACAACGCCTGGATTTTCAAACGAAGTAATACATGTATACCTTGCAACAGGCCTTTTCAAAGGAGAGGTTCATACAGATGCTGATGAATTTGTGGAAGTACTAAAAATTAAGATGAATGATGCTATTTTGATGGTCAAAAAAGGTGAGATTAGGGATGCAAAGACAATAATAGGACTTCTTCTTGCAAATATGTATTTGCAGGAGCAAGGTTTGATAAAATGAGGGTATATGCCGATTTGCACGTCCACATTGGATTTTCTAATGGAAGGTATATAAAGGTACCTTCTTCAAAAACCCTTACACTGGAGAATATTATAAAAACAGCAAAAGATGAAAAAGGACTTAATGTGATTGGTATTGTCGATTTTTTTTGCAAGGATGTAATTGAAGAAACTGATAAGCTATTAGATAAAGGAAAGCTTGAATTGAAAGATGGAAGCTTGTATTCTGAAAGGCTTTTGATAATACCTGCAGCCGAGATTGAATTGAGGTTTTGTTCAAATGATTTTCACTGTCTTGTCTTTTTCGAAGATTATGAAAAGTTAAAAGACTTTAGAAAAATAATTAAGACCTACTTTAATCAAATTGATTTTAGCTGCCCGGTCTTCAGAGGCCAAATTAGTGAATTTGAAAAGATTGTATCATCTTTTGGACTTTTAACTGTGCCTGCACATGCATTTACACCATATAAAGGTTTTTATTCAGTCGCACAAAGAGTTGAGGAGGTTTTTAAGAAGATAGAGGTTTTTTCAATAGAGCTTGGTCTTTCTGCAGACTCAAAAATGGTAAGTTATCTTTGCGATGTCCAAAAAAGGAGTCTTCTTTCTAACTCAGACGCTCATTCTTTAAAAAATATTGCAAGAGAGTTTAACGAAATTGAGGTTGAAAATGTTTCTGCAAAAGATGTTATAAAAAGTTTAAAGGAAAACAGAATAAAGGCAAACTATGGCATAAACCCAAAACTTGGAAAATATCATAAATCGTATTGCAATAGATGTAACAGTTCATTTAATTTAAAAATCCAAAATGCAATATTATGTCCATTTTGCAAAAGTAGAGACATTGTAATTGGTGTTGAGGACAGAATTTCTTGGCTTTGCAGGACAGAAAATCCTATTGAAAAACCACCTTATTTTTACACATTCCCTTTTGAACTTGTAAAGGGATTTGGGCAAAAGACATTCCAAAAAATAATTGATGTTTTTGGAAATGAGATAAACTTTATCAAATCTCTAAATAATGGTACTTTTAAGAATTATAACATTGATGAAAATGTGGCTCAAAAACTTGTAAGATTTATGAATCAAGACTACACCGTTAAATTTGGTGCTGGAGGGCATTTTGGAAGAATTATATTTGAATAAACTGGGTGATGACTTATGGTTGACAAAGAGACGCTTAAAAAAAATATTGAGGATGTAATGGAAAGAATTGAAATGGCTTGTTTAAGAGCTGGTAGAAAGCCAGATGAGGTAAGCCTGCTTGGTGCAACCAAAGGGGTAGATGTTGAGACTATAAAGCTTGCAAACCAGTTTGGTCTAAGGATTTTTGGTGAGAACAGGGTACAAGAATTCTTGCCAAAGTTTCAAGAACTTCCTTATCTTGAATGGCATTTTATAGGAAGGCTTCAAACAAACAAGATTAAATACATTTATGATAAAGTAAGTCTCATTCATTCAGTTGACAGTCCTCAACAAATTGATGAACTTGAAAAAAGATGTGCAAAAGCAGGAAAAGCATGTAATGTGCTGATAGAAATAAACATAGGTGGTGAAGAGTCAAAGGGTGGAGTTAGTATAGAGAAAGTAGATGATTTGATTGAAAAGATCAGTAATTGTTCCCATGTCATTCTCAAGGGTTTTATGACAATACCTCCAATCGAAGATGACGAAATGAAATTAAGAGTGTACTTTAGAAAGATGAAAGAAATCTTTGAAAAATATAAGAAATTAAATTATAATAATGTTAACATTGAAGTGCTGTCAATGGGTATGAGTGGCGATTTTGAGGTGGCAATAGAAGAGGGTGCCACCTTGGTTAGAATAGGAACTAAAATCTTTGGGGAAAGACCAAAAAAATAATAAGGGAGGTTTTTTGGTCATGTTTGATAACCTTCAAAGAAAATTTTTAAACCTTATTGGCATTGAGATTGAAGAGGAGGACAAGCCTCAGGAGGTTTCAAAAACAAAAGATGAAAATGCAAAACCAAAACATGAAACGCCAAAGGTAGTGACAATCGGAAAAGCAAACCAGACAGAAGTTACAGTATACAATCTCAAACTCTTTGATGAGGTTGTTAAGGTTTGCGATGCTCTTAGAGAAAACAAAATAGTTGTTTTCAATTTAGAACAAGTAGCAGAGGAGCATATACAAAGAATAATTGATTTTGTAAGCGGGGCTGTTTATGTTCTGGATGCCAAGATTCATAAGGTGAGCAAAAAGATATTTGTTGTTGTTCCAAGAAGTATTGATTTAGAGGTTGATGAACAGCTCAAAGAAGAGTTCAGGTCGAAAGGTGTATTTGCCTGGTTGAAGTAATCAAGACAAAATTTTTGGGGGAGTTTTATGATAAGATTTTTATTTGGACTTGCAGACAAGGCAATTTCATTTGTTGAATTTTGTATAATAGTTGATGCAATTTTGTCATGGGTAATAGTCGACCCATACAATAAATACAGAAGGATATTAGGTACTATTGTGAATCCCATTCTTGACCCTGTGAGAAGGGTAGCTTCACGGTACATTTGGATAGGTTTTATTGACTTTTCTCCTATGATTGCTATAATTCTTTTAGAAGTTTTAAGATGGCTTTTGCGACTACTTCTCATAATATTAATATGAAAAATGGGGCACCAGGCTATGACTTATATTCCCGAAGAGAACAAGCATGAAGTGCTGAAACTCAAAAACTTGATAGAAAAGCTTAGCTGGGGAATTGAATATTCTGACTTTCTTTCACCATTTGCAATAAAGTATGCAGTCGAGGTCCTACTAAAGAATCAAAATCATATTCTACACAGAAGTTGGGGCGGGTATGAAGGCAGCGAAAGAAATATATTGGCTCTTTTTAACAGAGATTTTGAAGAATATACAGAAAATCTCACATATCCAATACAAATAATTTTAATTGAAGCTAAGAATAACCTTTCTCACAGACAAATTTTGGGTAGTTTTATTGGAAACGGACTCAAAAGAGACAAAATAGGTGACATTCTGGTCAAAGAAAATGGCGCGCTTGTGTTTGTAAAAGATGAAATTGCAACATATGTTGTAACAAATATAGACAAAATGGGCAATGAGAAAGTAAAATGCAGTATTGTTGGAAATGGTCAAATCGATATAAAATGGTTTATCAACAATAATAGTAAAAGAGTTGTTTATACAGTTGCATCGCTCAGAGTTGACAGTGTAATAAGCCACGGTTTTGGAATTTCAAGAGAAGAAGCAGCAGATTTAATCAGACAGATGAAAGTAGCAGTCAACTGGGTATACATTGATAAACCTTCGTATGCTGTTAAGGAAGGTGATTTGGTTTCGGTACGTCATCATGGGCGACTCAAAATCGAAAAGGTATTGTCCACTACGAAAAAGGGAAGAATTAGTATAGAAGTTTTGAGATTTTCATAATTTTTATGCGGAGGTAAAATATTGATGTTAACCCCTCAAGATATTGAATCTAAGACCTTTAAAAGGGTGTATATAGGCGGGTACAGTGTTGAAGAGGTAGAAGAGTTTTTGGACCAAGTTTTAAAAGATTATGAGGCTTTGTACAAGGAAAACTTAGAGCTCAAAGACAAGATTGCACTTTTGAATGAGAACATTCAAAACTATAAGACAATTGAAGAGACCCTTCAAAACACGTTGATTGTTGCACAGTCAACTGCAGAGGAGATTAAAAAGGTGGCATATCAAAAAGCTGAGACAATAATCAAAGAAGCCGAGATGAAGGCTTCAAAGATGATAGAAGAAGCAAATAGCAAAGTTTTGCAAATAACATATGAATATGGTGAGCTTAAAAAAAGGTATCAACTTTTTCTTAACAAGTTCAGGAATTTACTACAAACTGAACTTAGTGCACTTGAAATGGTAGATAAAGAACTACAAAACGACTAATATTTTTGGCAGGGGGATGAAACACGAGATGGACTGGAGTCAAACATTGAACTTACCAAAAACTGATTTTCCAATGAGAGCAAACTTAGCACAAAGAGAACCTCAATTTCTGAAGTTCTGGCAAGAAAATGATATTTTCAAAAAGATGCTCGAAAAAAATAAAAATAATAAAAAGTTTATTCTTCATGACGGACCACCTTATGCAAATGGCGATATTCATTTAGGTCATGCCCTGAACAAAGTTTTAAAAGACATTGTAAACAAGTACAAATCATTGCAGGGCTATTACACACCTTATATTCCTGGCTGGGATACACACGGTCTTCCGATCGAGCAGCAGGTTATCAAAAAGCTTGAAGTAAACAGGCATGAAGTCGACCCAGTAGAGTTTAGGAAAAAGTGTAAAGAGTTTGCCCTCAGCTATATTGACATCCAAAGACAACAGTTCAAAAGACTTGGCGTGTTTGGTGAATGGGAAAATCCTTATATGACTTTAGACCCAAAATTTGAGGCAAGACAAATTCGCGTATTTGGAGAAATGGCTAAAAAAGGTTATATCTATAAAGGTCTAAAACCTGTTTACTGGTGTCCGTCTTGCGAAACTGCACTGGCAGAAGCAGAGATTGAGTATCAAGAGGACAGGACATACTCTATTTATGTTAAGTTTGAAGTGATCGACGACAAAGGGTTGTTTTCAAATTTGCCTATAGGAGATAAAAAGGTATACATTGTAATTTGGACAACCACAACATGGACACTTCCAGGCAACTTAGCAATTGCCTTAAATGCTGATTTTGATTATAGTTTGATTGATATCGGAAATGAGATATTAGTTGTGGCATCTGAGCTTGTAGAAAGAGTAATGAAGACAAATAAAATTGAGCAGTACAAAGAAATTGCAAGGTTTAAAGGCAAGGATTTAGAATATGTAAAATGTAAACATCCATTTTTGGATAGAACTTCTTTAGTAATTTTGGGTGAACATGTAACTTTGGAAGCAGGAACAGGTTGTGTTCACACAGCACCGGGTCATGGTGAAGAAGACTTTGAGGTTTGTCAAAGATATAATATTCATGTAATTGTTCCAGTTGACAATAAAGGATATTTAACAAAAGAAGCTGGCAAGTTTGCAGGGCTCTTTTATGAAGATTCAAATAAAGAGATTGCAAAGGAGTTAGAAGCTTCAGGACATCTTCTTGGTGTTGAAAAGATAACTCACCAGTATCCTCACTGCTGGAGATGTAAAAATCCTGTTATATTCAGAGCGACCGAGCAGTGGTTTGCTTCAGTCAAAGGTTTTAGAGATCAGGCTCTCAAGGCTGTAGATGATGTCAAGTGGGTGCCAGAGTGGGGAAGAGATAGAATTTACAATATGATTGTAGACAGGCAAGACTGGTGTATCTCAAGGCAGAGAATCTGGGGTGTGCCAATTCCAATATTCTATTGCAAAAATTGCAGGAAAGAGTTAATAACTGATGAGACAATTGATTATATAGCAAAAATATTTGAAAAAGAAGGTTCTGATGCTTGGTTTTCTAAGGATGTCAAAGAACTTTTGCCAGAGGGAGTAAAGTGCCCTGTTTGTGGATGTAGCGAGTTTGAAAAAGAGACTGACATTATGGATGTGTGGTTTGACTCAGGTTCTTCTCATGCCTATGTTTTAGAGAGCAGAGAAGATTTAGAGTGGCCATGTGATATGTACTTAGAAGGAAACGACCAGTACAGAGGATGGTTCCAGTCGTCGCTTTTGACGGCTGTTGCGACAAAAGGAAGAGCACCGTATAGAATTGTTCTGACTCATGGGTTTGTTGTTGACGGCGAAGGGAAGAAAATGTCAAAGTCAGAAGGAAATGTAATATCGCCGTTTGATATCATCAATGAGTTTGGTGCAGATATCTTAAGGCTTTGGTGTGTATCGGCCGACTACACAACAGATATGAGAATTTCAAAGGATATTATAAAACAGCTAACAGAAATTTATAGAAAGATAAGAAACACAGCAAGATTCTTGCTTGGAAATCTTTATGATTTTAATCCGAAAACAGATAAGGTAGGATATGAAAACCTTAAAGAAATTGACAAGTGGGCATTACAAAGGCTGTATAAGTTGATTGAAAAGGTTACAAAAGCTTACGAAGAGTATGATTATAATCAGGTATATCATCTTGTTCATAACTTCTGTGTAATTGACATGAGTAATTTGTATCTTGACATAAACAAAGATAGACTTTATGCATCAAAAAGTGAAAGCCTTGACAGAAGATCTGCACAAACTGTCATGTACGAAATACTAATTGCGCTCACAATACTCATTGCACCAATTTTGTCTTTTACAGCAGAAGAAATTTGGCAAAATATTATTTTTAAAGAGGAAGACGCTGAATCAGTGTTTTTGACAAGGTGGCCAAGTATCAATGAAGATATATTAAGAGATGAAGCATTAAGAGAAAAGTGGGATAAAATAATTGAAATAAAAGACATTGTTTCAAAACAGCTTGAAATTGCAAGAAATGAAAAGCTTATTGGAAGTTCATTGGATAGCAAAGTGAAAATTTTTGCAAAATGTGATATAAAAAGATTTATAGAAGAAAACAAAGACATTATTCAGGAAGTATTAATTGTTTCTCAGCTTGATGTTGAAGAAAGTGATAGTGATCAGATAAAAGTGGAAGTTTATAAGGCTGATGGTTCAAAGTGTGAACGATGTTGGAAATTCGATACAATGGTTGGAAAGAATGAAGAGAGTTTAAATGTATGTCCAAGGTGCTATGAGGTTGTAAAAAGTAAATAACATAAAAAAGATAAAGCCGGTATTATAAGAAGCGCCGGCTTGTCTTTTATTTTATAAAATTTACAAAAAGGATGGGTAGGATGGAAGATAGGATTTACTTAAGTTTAAAAAGGGAAGAAAAAAATATTCCCATTATCTTTATTGAGAGTATAGAAAAAATCGGAGAATATCTTGCATCTTTTAATTGCTCAAATCTTGTAATATTTACTGACAAGATGGTCTACAGGCTCTACAAAGATTTTATTGATAGTCTTTCCTACTCTTACCTTTACCTTTTTGATGAAGGTGAGGAATCAAAGTCAATAGAATCTTACCTAAAGGCAATTGATTATCTTTTAGATAGAAATGTGGACAGAAGAGCATTGTTTGTTGCAATTGGTGGTGGAGTTATTGGTGATGTAGTCGGATTTATAGCATCTACATATAAGCGTGGTGTGAAACTCATTCACATTCCAACAACTCTTCTTTCAATGGTTGACAGTAGTATTGGTGGAAAAACTGGTATTAATTATAAATCCTACAAGAACCAGATTGGGACATTTTATCAGCCAGAAATGATAATAATATGTCCTAAGTTTTTAGAAACATTACCAAAAAGCGAGATTTTATCTGGTTTTGGTGAGATAATAAAATATGGTTTTACCTTAGACAAAAGTATATTGGATATGAAAGATAGATTTGAAAATGATGTTTTTGAGATTTTTCAAGATAAAATACTTGCTATGCAGTTGATAAAGAAATCTATTAATTGTAAAGTTAAAGTTGTTGAAAAGGACGAAAAAGAATCACTTTTGAGAGAAGTTCTGAATTTTAGCCACACAGTAGGTCATGCATTAGAGACGTATTACAATTACTATTTTTCTCATGGGATATTTGTTATTTTGGGAATGATTGCTGAGATGATACTTTCGAATATGATATTTAATTTTGATTTGTCAAATGTAGATCTTTTAATAAGAATTTTGGAAAAGAATAGTATAAAACTTCCTCAAAGATTTGAGAAGAGCCAAATTATCTCAATTATGAAGTATGACAAGAAAAATATAAGTTCTTCTATAAGAATTGTTTTATTGAAGGATGTATGTGATTATGTTTTAGGTTACGAAATTAATGAAGATATTTTATATGAGGCACTTGGTAGGTTCGAAAAAATTGTTTTATCTTAAAATGCCTCGGTCTGACAAAGTCAAGAAGAAGCTCCCTTGTCTTGGTTATATAGCTCAAGAATTATAAAAACAAATGCCAAGAAAAGGGAGCTTTTTACGTGTTAATTCTAATTTCTGCATCGTTATAGATTGTCAAATATTAATCATATTTCTCTTATGACTCTGCGTCAAAAGTTTTAAAAAACTTTTCAAAAACTTCTTTACAAATTGGTTTTTACTATTGTAAAATATATGTGTAATTACAATTGTAAAAGGGGAGCGAAGTAAAAATGAAAAAGGATTTATTAAAGCCATCAGAAGCAGAGTTAGAGGTGAGGTTAAAAAAAGACATCAAATGGGTTTGAAGAAAGGTTTTATCAATAAAAATTGTTTTTAATAAGGAAAAGAAATTAAAATTAAAAGAATAGTAAATATGTTTAGCATAAATAACTATGTTTTGAAAATATATGTATAAAACAGGGGTGATAGTTATGTTTTGTTGTAGCTTTGATACTTCTTGAACATCTAAAAAAAACACTGAAAGATTCTATTTTGAGTTTAAAAATTTGAATTAAAAAAATAAAAAAGGAGTGTTTTCTCATGAAAATAAGAAATAAAATGGGAAATTTTTATATTATCTCTACTGTTAATTTTTAGCATCAATCTTTCATCAGGTAAAAGCTTTTCTGAAATATCGAATTCCACAAAAGACACTAGCAATTTTTCAACTATCAACTCACAGTCTGAGCTACCCGATAAAGAACAATTAATTATGTCTAATAAAAAATCTGAAATAAAATATAGATACATTAATTTGCTCCTCATTAAGCTAAATAATGTTAAACAAATGAGGAAACAGCTAATTCACAATCAAAGATAGAAAACATAATAAAAGATTTTGTTAATGAATGGAAGGAGATAAACTTATGGAAACCTCTCTCTTGGAAAGAATAAGATATATTCAAAACAACCGTAGTTTTTCAGAATTTAAGCCAATGTCTCAAATATTAATAAATTCGACAATTATATCGCTAAATCCTGTTTCAGAGTTGCAAAAGAATGATTATTATTGTGGGCCAGCTGCAGCCAACAATTGTCTTAAAGCTTCTAACATATACTATAAAAGAAGTAATCCGTCGATTGCTGTATCTCAAGATAATTTAGTTCAAGATTTGGGAACAACTACTGAAGGTACACCATTTGACTCCCGCTGGGAAAGAGTTATGAGAGATTGGTCAGGTATTGTGCATGTAATAAAATGGGCTCCTTCAGAAATAGAATTATGGAATTACGTAACAAGTGATGTTCAATTTGGATATGGTGTTATCGCAGATATTCATATGGTTGCAGGTGGCTATCATCTACCTGGTTATGATAGACAAAAAGAATATTGGCATTATATTGCATTAATTGGTTATGATCCAGTAAATCATCAAATTTATTATTCAGATTCATCTAAATACAATAACGGATGTAAATTGACTGATAATTATAGCGAATTCGTCAAATTATGCAAAGACAGAGGTATCGTTTGGTAATTTAAAATTAGATCATATAAATCACAGAAACGAGGAGAAGTAAAAATGTGTAATATATCAAAAATGACAAAAAAAATATTTATTTTAATAACTGTTTTTATTTTATTTTCTTTTCTTAAATTCATTAATAGTCAACCATTACTGCGAATAGTATATTGTAAAGATCTTTTTGAATATTTTCCCAAAAAGGAAGGAAATTTTGATAATATCCTTTTGAAAACATTTAAAAAGAATAAAGATGAAAATTTGATTATTGCTATTGACTCAAACAGATTTATTGGACTTTCTAACAATGAAGATGCATATTTTATTAAAGACATTAAGAAAAACTATACAAAGTTGATATACAAAATTACTGAAAAAAACTTTCTGAGCATTTCTGAAAACTTTGATGGAAGATATTTCTATTGGATAGAAGGAGAAAGAAAAAAGGGATATTTATATCTAAGTTGCAATTGGAAGTTATATGGATATGATATTAATACCAATACTATCTGCTTGATTGATAAATGTAATGAAACAAGCATTTCAGCTAATGATGATATGAAAGCCAAAGCATGTATTATGTGGAGAGATATATTTGCTCACAATGGCAAAGTTGTTTACTTAAACTACGAAAAGGATAAAAAAGGAATTATCTATTTAGTTATAAAATTATTTGATATGAAAACAAAAAAATATTCTATAATTGAAAAAATACCTGAAAAAGAAAATAGATTAATATATCCTCCATCTATTTATGGTGATAATATAGTTTGGTGTATATCAAATATTATAGAAACTCATACAATGAGGATAGAAAGTGGAGAAATATACTTATATAATATCGAAAAAAAGAAAAAAACAAAAATCTCTCCAAATAATGAACTTGTAATACCAAGGATTTATAAAAATTATGTTATTGCTCTTCGCCATATAAATGGCATAAGTTCTCAAGATCAAATAGTTTTATGTGATATATCAAAAGCACCAATTAGATGGAAAATAATAGTATACCCTGAATTGTATTCTATGAAAAATTCAAATATGATTACATTTGCAGACCCATATGTTTCAGGAGGATATTTGTCTTGGTACGGCAATTACTTAAAAGACGGTACTTATATATTTTCATTAAAAGATTTAAAATATTACAAGATTCCATATTTAAAACTGCAAAAAGGATATTCCAATTATATTATGCTTTATTCTAAAACTCCTTCTACTAATTTATTTATAAGAAGTTATTTTAAAGATAATACTAACGGAAAATATAGTGAGTATTTATTTTTAAAGTGAATAACCAACAATTGTAAATTAATAATGGCAATTGATTAAGATAGCAAGGGCTGTCCAAAAGGGCAATCTCATTATTTTTACTTTTCAGTTATAAAAAAGGAAATAAAAATCATTTCAAAAAACCTTCTTTACAAAATACTTTTTACTATTGTAAAATATATTATGTAATCACAATTGTAAAAGGAGAGTGGTGTAAAAATGAACAAAGATTTGTTAAAGCCATCAGAAGCTGAGTTAGAGGTCATGAAAGTTTTGTGGGAAGAAGGAAAGGCGCTCAGCGCACCAGAGATAGTGCAAAAGTTAAAAGAAAAACACATCAAATGGGAAAAATCAACCATATACACCTTGATTGACAGGCTTGTAAAAAAGAAAGCAATAAAGCAAGAGAAAAAAAATAAACTTTACTACTACAGTCCTTCTATTAGCAAAGAGGAATACGCAAAGATAGAAACAGCAAGGGTATTGAATAAGCTATTTAATGGCTCTGTAAAAGATTTAATAGCAGCATTAGTTGAAAGTGGAAACTTAAAAAAAGAAGAGCTTGAGGAGATTAAGAAGTTATTAGGAAAAGAGGAGTAGAGATGAGATGAATATAGAAGTTATATTCAAATGGATTTCAGTAATGACAGTAGGTGGTAGCATAGCTGTTTTGATATTTGCTATTTTGAGCAAAATCTTTAAAGAGCATTTGAGCGCAAGGGCAAGGTATTATATTTGGATGATAGGGCTTTTTTGTTTTACCATTCCATGGAATGTATTGATTAAATTTTGTAAGAAAGATAGTAGAGTACTAAATCAGAGTATTATATTAGGCAACAGCAGTTATATGACCTCAAAATTAAATAACAACAATGCATTGAACTTACAACTAACAGAAAATACAGCACAAGGTGGGGCTTTAATTGCCCTGCCTTATAAAAATATTAGTTATTTTAACCCTGAAAAATTTGTAGAATTTATTGGTTATGTCTGGCTTGTAGGTGCCATAGTATTTTTTGCATGGTTTTTGATAAGGTATATTTGGTTTAAAGTGATACTTATAAGAAGTTCACGAAAATGTTCAAATGAATATTGCAGGAGAATGATTGAAAGGTATTGCAATCTAAGAAAAATTCCAAAAAAGATAAAGATATTAGAAAGTGATATTATACAAACACCTATGCTAATCGGAATAATTACTCCGATCTTAATAATACCAACAAAGGACATAGTAAGAGAAGATTTAAGATTAATCATAAGACATGAACTTGTACACTTCAAGAGAAAAGATGTACTTGTTAAATGGCTAAGCAAATTAATAAATGCACTTCATTGGTTTAACCCCTTGGTATACTTTGCAGTTTTAAAGCTAAATAGAGAATGTGAATATTCATGTGATGAAGAAGTAATAAGAAAGCTTAAGAAGGATGGCAAAAGAAGGTATGCAGAGGTACTTTATAACACACTTTTGGTGAGTATAGGCAGTGGAGCAGGTGCGGCATTTGGTCTGGTAGGTAAGAAAGAAAGCATTGTTGAGAGATTTAGGTTTATTATGAGTTTGGAGATAAGGAAAATGAGCAAAGGTGCAAAGGTGTTTGTTGTGGTGTTAGTATCAACAACAATATTCTTAAGTGCATTTGTTCAAATTTGGGCAAAAGATACTTTGAGTTTTGATAGCGATGAAATAGAAGCAATCAAATCAACTATAGAAGGATTTTATGAAACACAGTACAAATCTTATCTTCAAATGGAGTATATAGATATAACACCGTACTTGGATATGTCAAAGATACAGAATCATAATAAAGTTGTTGCATTAAAAATGTTAGTATTCAGAAGAAAATATATAGACGAAAAAAAGTACTGTTATGTTGAGAAGAGACATTTTCCATATGAACTTCATTATAAGAACATAGTGCTTGATGGCAATAAAGCCAAAATAGTTATTGACTTAGAGATAAAACTAAAAGAAGCATATCCGCCGTTTATTTCATATGGAGAAAATATTTTTGAATTAGAAAAGCAGGATGGGACATGGAAAATTACAAAGCATATCTATGATAAATGGGCCCTAATGCATTATGAATTCTCTACTGACCAAAAGTTACCAGAACCTGATTATGAGCAAATAAAAAAGCAAATAGATAGGGAGTTTAGAATTAAGTAATAACTTACATGATGATATTTAAAAATGGAGGCGAAAAGTTATGTTGTACATTCTTATTTTCAATAGTTCTTGATTAAACAGAAGATAATAGTTTCAAAAAATTTATTATTTAATTTAATCTGAAAACCATATGAAAACTAAAAGAAAGGGGATATCTCAAATGAGAAAAATTGTATTGTTTTTGTTATGTTTAATTCTAATAATACCAAATTCCATTGCTTATGCAAATTCATATTTTTATAAAAACACTGAAGAAGAAAGCATTAAAAACATTATTGAATCTTTTTACAACACTCAGTACGATGCATATTTACAAATGGAATATAAAGATATAACTCCTTACCTTGATATGACTAAAATACAAAATCAAAACAAAGTAATAGTTCTGAAAAATTTAACAGCAAGAAGAAAGTATATTTATCAAAAAGGGTATTGTTACATCGAAGAGAGACGATTTCCATTAGAGTTCAATTACAAAGCTATTGATATAAACGGTAATCAAGCAAGTGTCATATTAGAAATAAAATTAGATGGACAGAATGCATATCCACCTTTTATTTGTGGTGGCGAAAATATATTTAAGTTAATAAAAATGGAAGATAGCTGGAAAATTACAGAACATGATTATGAAGATCTAAGTTTCTATGAAATTTCAAAAGAAAAATTAATAAGAGAATTTCAACCGAAAGAATTAGCTGAAATGATTGATCAGGAATTTTCTCCAGATTCGAAGAAAGTATATAAAAACTTCAATGATGTTGAATTGAAAAGTAATGTTGGTATTCTTAGTTTGCCAGCAGTAAATCATTATTATAGTACATCAAGGGCTGTTGAATATGCAAACAAATACGTATATAACCGTAATACCAAGTTTTATGATGCAACCGCTGGAGGAGGAGATTGCACAAACTTTGCATCTCAAGTTTTATGGTATGGATTTGGAGCAAATGATACTATGAACGATATATTAAACAAAGTGATGATGGTTCCTGGTTCATATGAAGAAGGATGGTATGCAGGTCCTGGTGGAGGCTCACGAAATTGGGAGAATGTTGAAGCTTTCTGGAGTTATATGACAAGCTATAAATCTATTGACACACCTGGTCCACGCGTTGTTGTAGTAGACAGTATAAATTCATTAGATAATGGTGGAATAATGCAAATTGATTATTATAACGATGGAAGATTTGATCATACTGCAATTCTTGTAGACAAAATTACACGGAAATTTGCACAACATACTGAAAATTGTTATCGCTATTATTCTGATTATGAAGGTAATAAAAGATTTTTTAATCCATATTATTTTAGAGAAATAGAATAAGAATACAACAAATACAATCTTATTTCCCACTATCTTCAAAGATTGCACACCTTCAGAATTAGAAATTTGATTATGAATATTTTCCACTGTTTATTAATGTTTTTCTGAAGGTGTGCTTTTATTAAGAAATTATAAAATGGGAGGCGAATACATTGAAGATAAAAAAAGTTATTCCATATATTTTATTATTCACAATAATGATGCTAAATATAAGCGGGTGCACAAGAAAGGATTTTACAAAAAAAGAAGATGAATACACTAAAGCTCAAAAAATAGCTGTTTCAGCATTGTCAGATGCTTTTTATATGGTTAAAAATAAGAATTTTAATGTACTTAAATATAAAAAACATGATAATTGGTATCTATTTTTATTTTATATGACTACCGATAATTCACCCCAATATTTGTTATGTTTGGTTGAAAACAATAAAGCGTTATGGTATGCATCTGCTGGGTATCCAGCAATGAGTATGGGATTTGGAGTAAATCGAGTTAAATATAAAGGAAAAAGCATTTATTTTTGTAACTTAAATACCTCTACATGGATACCATCAACAGGCGCACGAAAGCCTACTAATTACACTAAAATGGTATTTGAATTTGAAAATGGGACAGAACTAATAGAAAATGTAAAAGGTGATAAAGGATATATTGTTATTGTAGACGGTTATAAAAAGCTAAAAGACTTAATCTTATATAACGCAAAAGGAGAAATAGTAAATAGATACGAAGATATAGGTTATGACTGTTATGAGTGTAAGGTAGTTGGGTTTAAACATGTTAACCTCAAAGAGTAATATCTCGAGGGGATGAAAAATTATGAATTTAACTATTTGGAAAAAAGGTAATGTAAAAATAAAAACATTTTTATGCGTTTCTATAAGTTTAATAATAGCAGGAATAATTTGTTTTGTTATTATAAGTCATCTAATAGGAGGTATTTCAGAAAAAGTAGGCTATGTAGAGCGTTTTGATAAAACCGAAAATGGTGACTTTTTTGCTTTATTTTATGGCAAAATCAGGCACAGTAGTGGCAAAGAAGATTTGCTTTTCAAAGTCAAAATGAGCCGCAATAAAATAAAAGGTTTAGATTATTTTCCTGTACGCTTATTTGCATGGGGAAAAAATCAGGTAGCTTATTGTGGTGAGGATTTGAAAGAGTTAATTTTAGTTGATTACAAAACTAAAAAAGAAGTTTATCGAAACCGAATGCCAGAGATGATAAAATATATCAGTGCTAATAAACAAACAGGTAAGTTTGTTATTGCCACTGAAAAAAGGTTGTATCTTTTGAAATCAGAGTATGTTCCAAAAAACAAAATATATACTTTAAAATATAAATGCCTACTGGCCTGTTATTGGTTTAGATGGAATATACTTTACTGATAAAGGCGGATACTTTTCAAGTCAAGAAGGGTGTTCAATATACAAGCTAATAAGCAAAAGAGTAATTCAGTTACTTAAAGTTAGAGGAAATTTGGTGAGTTATGATACTATTCGAATATATTAGAACTGACAAACAACTATTATTAGTCGCTACTATTATTAATTGTTGCTTGAAAAATCGCTTATGATCCATTTGTTTTTAATTTTCTCAACCAAGAGAACCATTTTTTTAATATCACCATAAGGGTCAGCTGGATTTATGGTGTAAGAGTCTGTGAAGCAGTACACAAAATAAAAATATCCTTTTTTGTACCAAATAACGGTTTGCTTGGGGTCAGCAGGTTCTACCTTATAGTAACAGGTATAAGTATCCTGTGTAGGTTTGGGAAAGAGTATTTTTAGGACTTTCTCAGATACAAATGAATATATATCTTTGTTTGAAGCAAGGCCAAGGATGCTTTTGCGATTGGCTTCATTTAGCACAGCTTTAATAATTTTATAATGTACTTGTCTTTCTGCTTTTACTTTACTTATGTTGCTGTCCACAGTTGAGTTGTTTATATTCTTTTCTTCAACAACGGGTAAAACTGAGATGATATCTGCTATAAATTTCTTTTTGTTTTTTATAATATGAATTCTCTCGGAGCTATTGTCTTCTAGCTTATGCTTATTTAAGATTGTGTCAGCCTTAATGTGAGAGATTTTTAAACTAATACTTAATAATACCAATGATCCAATGAGAATTAAAGAAAATATTACAATTGAACTGCGAAATATTTTTTGCATTTGTTTAATCCCCCTTAATTTTACTTTGTATTAATTTTTAGAAAACTTAGTTTATAAACATTGTACCACATATGTAGATGAAATGCAATTCTAAGCAGAAAAAAAGCAAGGACATTTTAAGTGCTAATTCTTTATAACTACAAAAAATAAACGGGGTACTCAATTCTTACAATACCCCGTTTTTTGACAGACTACTTTTCTTTGAGTTTTGAAATATTCTCCTCAAATGGTGGGAAAATAACACCTTTTTCTGTAATTATAGCAGTAATGTTCTCAGCCGGTGTTACATCAAATGCAGGATTAAAAACCTTCGATTCATCCGGAACAATCTTTTTACCATTGAAAAATCTTATCTCATCTTCGCTTCTCTCTTCAATAGGAATTTCTGAGCCTGATTTTATATTAAAATCAATGGTTGATACTGGTGCTGCAATGTAAAAAGGAATGCCATGATGCTTTGCCAAAACAGAAAGAGAGTAAGTTCCAATCTTGTTTGCTGTATCTCCGTTTAAAGCGATTCTGTCAGCCCCTACTATAACACAATCAATTTTTCCAAGTTTCATAAGATAACCTGCCATGTTGTCACAAATAACTGTGTTGGGAATACCATCTTCAGAAAGCTCAAAAGCTGTGAGCCTTGCCCCCTGAAGATACGGCCTGGTCTCATCTACATAAACATGAATATTCTTGCCGGTAAAGTGAGCTTCACGGATGACGCCAAGTGCAGTTCCATACCCGCCTGTTGCTAAAGCTCCTGCATTGCAGTGAGTAAGGATATTTGCACCCTCTTTTATAAGTGTATTTCCATGCTCACCAATCTTTTTATTGATACTTTTGTCTTCATCTTCTATTTTCCTTGCCTCATCCAGCAGCAAACTATAAATTTGGCTTTGAGAAAGATTTTTTGCCTCTTCAAAAATCTTTTTCATCCTCTCAAGTGCCCAGAAAAGGTTCACAGCAGTGGGTCTTGAGCTCGCAAGATAGTTTATAATCTCATAAATTTTAGTGGACTCCATGTTCTTTTCAATTATTTCCTTAAAGCCCAATACAACTCCATATGCAGCAACAATTCCAATAAGCGGTGCTCCTCTTATAATCATATCTTTTATTGCTACATATACATCATGATATGTGCTACAAACAAAATACTCTCTTTCAAATGGCAGCTTTCTCTGGTCGAGTACAATGAGCTTATCATTTTCAAACTCAAAGTGTTTCATTTTCTTCTTACTCCTCACAAATATAGTCTACATCAATCTTTTCAATCATCTTGTAAATGAGTTTTTTTACTTTGTCATTGTTTTCTCTAAAGACTCTGTAAACTTCTTCTTCAGTTACAGGCTTTATATCATCTCTTCCTTCAAGTCCTGCGTCATAGTCTGTAATAAGGGATATATTCACATAACAGATACCAAGCTCTTTTGCAAGAATTATTTCTGGATACTGTGTCATATTGATAACATCCCAGCCCATAGTCGAAAACCATCTGCTCTCAGCAGTTGTGGAAAATCTCGGACCTTGTATTACAACAACTGTCCCCTTTTCATGCACAGTAATTCCAAGCTCTTTTGCAGACTCAATTGCAATTTTTCTCAAATATTCACAGTACGGCTTTGCGGCAGATATGTGCCTTACTTCAGGTCCTTCAAAGAATGTGTCTTTCCTTCCCCATGTCCTATCAACAAACTGGTCACACACAACAAAGTCACCAGGTTTTATCTCAGGCTTTAAGCTTCCTGACGCTGTTGGTCCAATTATCTTTTTGACTCCAAGCATCTTCATTGCCCAAATATTTGCTCTGTATGGAATTAAGTGAGGAGGATATTGATGTTTTTTGCCATGACGGGGTAGAAAAGCTACTTTTTTGCCTGCAATCTCAACCAAAGAGATTTTGTCGCTTGGTTTTCCATATGGTGTTTCAAGTTCTATCTCTTCAACATTGTCTTCTAAAGAATAAAAACCCGAACCGCCAAAGACCCCTATATCAGCTCTGTATTCCATCTTTTCTTACCTCCAAGAATTAAAAACTTTTGCATTTCAAAAAAATTATATAAATAAAATGTGCAAAAATCAACAAAATAATTTATTGAGAAGGTGAGATGATGTCAAGAGACGAATTTGAAGAAAAGTTAAATGATTTTATCTTAAAACTTGAAAGGATGAATTTTAGTTACTATATAGAATATTTGAAAAACCCAAAGAAGATAATTTTTACAAACTTTTTATCGGGTGCTGCACGGGGATTTGGAACAGCTTTTGGCTTTTCTATTTTGGGTGCTCTTCTTTTATATATACTTAACGCTATCGTAAAGTATAACCTTCCTGTAATTGGCCGATATATTGCTGAAATATTGAAATTTGTAAAGTTTTATATGCATTAAAAAAACTTCAGTAAAAGGAGAGATTAATATTGCAGCCAGCTGAAATTGAAATGCTGAAAAAATTGCTTTTAGAGAAAAAATCTGAAGTAGAAGAGTATTTAAAAAATACTAAAGAAAATCAGGTTGCAAACTTTAGCTCACTCTATTCAAATGAGGTGTCAAACTATGACAATCATCCAGCTGACATTGCATCAGACCTATTTGAAGCGGAAAAGAACATGAGCTTTAAAGCTGACATGAAAAGAAAACTTGAGCTGATTGAAAAAGCACTCTCCAAAATTGAAAAGGGAAACTTTGGCTACTGTATGTCCTGCAAAAAAGAAATTCCTATAGAAAGGCTTTTGGCAATCCCTTATACAGAATTTTGTATAGAGTGCCAGAAAGATATAGAAAATCAAGAAAATTATCAAACAGACCAAAGACCAATCGAAGAAAAGGTGCTGGGCAAACCATTCAATGACATGTTTCCAAGTCAAGGTGAAGAAGAGCATGATGGTACAGATATGTGGAGCATACTTGAGATGCATTCAACAAGCAACGGTCCTCAAGATGAAGTAGTATCTGATGGAAAAAATTACTACAAGAATATAAACGATATTGATGATAGTGTTGAAGAAATAGATAAAATTTCTAAAGATAATTTTTAAAAGAGACTAAAACTAACTAACTTTTAGTTAACACTAATGAATTACCAAAAAAACTATATAGTTATTGACAAGACTTTTATAATTATTATAGAATATTCACAAGATTATTCAAATTTTTAGAGTATGGAGGGTTTTATATGAGGTATTTAAAGAAATTTATTTCTTTGTTGGTTGTATTCTTATTTACTATCAACCTTTTTTTTCCTTACTTTGTCAAATCAGATAATTTATCATCGAGTGATGCATCAGTATTTCAAACCTCGCAAAACTTTTCTCAAATCCAAAATCCCCGTGAACTTTTACAAATTCAAATTAAAAAAATTTCTACTCTCCCTGAATTATTTTATGACTTAAAACCATCTCATGGGGAAAAAGTCAAAAAGATATCAATTTATTTAACAAAAGCCATAAATTACTTTGATAGCGACACGACGATTACTAATTCAGACTTTTTTGATTGCATTGAGAAGGCTGTAAGGCAGCTTGAATTTTATCAAAAGCACAGTAACTTTAAAAAACATTATGATTCAACTTTAGAAGAAATTAAACTAAATCTAATTGCAGTAACAAGAATAGTTACAGAAAATCTAAAAATAGTTTGTGAAAATAATCAAGGTATATTTACCCAAAAACAAAAGAAAGAACTTTTAAAAGCAATTGAAGAGTTTAATAAAGGTGTTGAATTTGAAGGCAAAAAGAACAATGAACAAGCTATTCATTTTTATCGAAAAGCATGGGGACAGTTAAATGAACTTAATATTGCTATTTTAAAGCTTCAGGATAAAGATAATGATAAATGTCCAGATTTTTTAGAAGAAAAGTTTGGTCTTAAAACAAATAAATTAGACACCGATGGAGACAATCTTTCTGACTTTTTTGAAATATTAAAACTTTTTAACCTTACAGATGGAAAATCAATTGATACTGATAAAGATGGTATACCAGACTGGCAAGAAGATCCTGATGAAGACAAGTTAACTAATATAGATGAACAAAAATACAATACTGACCCGCTTTTGCCAGACACAGATAACGATGGTTTAGATGACTATTTTGAAATATTTACATTTAAAAGTTCTCCTTTGAAATTTGACACAGATGAAGATGGACTGAGCGACAAAAGTGAATACTTATTAGGAATTGATCCTAATAATCCTGATTGTGATGCTGATGGTTTACTTGACGGACTTGAGGAATATAAGCAAACCTTTAAAGACGATCAGACTGGAACAAAAGTAGAAATTGTTGCAGAAGGGGACATTTCATCCTTTGTTGAAATAAACAATCTAAAAGACGAAGAAGTATTTTCTGAAATTTACGGAATAGTTTCAACACCAGTTGATATTGAAGTATATGCACCTTTTAAAGAAGCGACAGTATTTATACCAATTGATACAAGCAAAATCCCAAATCAAGATTTTCAAAATGTAAAAATGTTTTATCTTGATGAAGATTTGATGACTTTTGTTCCACTTGACGAACAAGGTGTTGATCCTGTAAACAAAGTGGTATGGGCAAAAACAAACCATTTTACAACGTTTGTATTATTTTATATCCCAACATGGAAAGCAATTTGGGAGGTTCCAATAAATAAAGGCGAAAGAGAAATAAATCAACAAGTCAATTATATAGACCTTGTATTTGTGTTAGATTCATCTGGCAGCATGAGCTGGAATGATCCAAACGGTTATAGAAAAATTGCCGCAAAATCATTTGTTGATGCCTTGATACAAGGGGATAGAGCAGCTGTTGTCGATTTCGATAATTTTGGTTATTTACTACAGCCTTTAACGACTGATTTTCAAGCCGTAAAAAATGCAATTGACAGGATTGATAGCTGGGGCGGAACAAACATTGCAGAAGGTATTAGAATTGCAAACCAGCAATTAATTTCTCGTAGTTCTGAGGATAGAATAAAAGTAATTATACTTTTAACAGATGGTGAAGGATATTACGACAATAATCTCACAACTGAAGCAAAAAACAATGGTATAACAATATATACTATAGGTTTAGGAACCAGCGTTGACGAAAATCTTTTGAGAGATATAGCAACCCAAACAGGAGGCATGTATTTTCCTGTATCTTCTGCTTCTCAACTACCACAAGTGTTCAAGCGAATAACTGAAATAGTTACAGAACCAATTGATACAGACGAAGATGGTATTCCAGATTCTGTTGAAATTTCAGGTGCACGAACAGGTCTTGGAACAATTGTATATTCTGATCCATCAAATCCTGATACAGATGGAGATGGAATTTTAGATGGCTTAGAAATTGGACCATTGGTTTGTGCAGCAAACGGGTATTATTACAAAGCAACAAGTGATCCGAAAAAATGTGACAGCGACAATGACGGACTTTCTGATGCGGAAGAAGATGAACTGGGAACAAAGATAAATCTTGCAGATACCGATAAAGATGGTTTGACTGATGGAAATGAAATTAGCATGGGGTATTCACCCCTTCATAAAAATTATGATGGCGATTCATATCCTGACAAACAAGAATTCGAAAAAGGACTTGATCCTTATCTTTATGATAAAACTTGGTATGAACATATCAAAGACATCTTAGCTGGTGCAACTTGCGGCGATGCAGGTGAGATTTTAGTTCGACATGGACTTTTAGCAGAAAGAACTCTAAAATCATTCGGATATTTAATTGGTCAAATAGCTTCTGGATTTATACCATTTTCAGATATAAGAGATGCTGTAGCAAGTTTGGCAAAATTAGATTTTGCTGGAGTATTAACGAATTTAATTGGCTTTATCCCTGGTGTAGGAGACTGTGCTGATATTGCAAGAACACTTACAAAATTTATTAGTTTTGGTGATGAATGCATAAGCATCGTAGCAAGGTTTATTGTTCATAAGTTTGATGAATGGCAAAATGTCTTTAGAAATTTCCTGTTATCTCCTGTGTTTGCTCTTTTATGCAAAGGACAAGACAATTTTGATGTTGCAAAAAAAGTCGTAAATGGAGATTATGATAAACCTTTGAAGGCTGTCTCTGAATTTGCTCAGCACAATAATTTTGATGAAATTGCATCAATTATAAAAAATAGCAAAGTCAAATTTTCTATAACTCAAGATATAAAATTGGAAAATGCTAATAGTATCATAGCAAGAGCAAAAGAATATGTAAGTAAAGCAGGACTAAAAAGTGCAAATGCTTTAGCTGAAAGAATTGCTGTTGAAGCTGCATATGAATATTATACTAAGTTAGGCTATAAATGTATATACAAAGCAAAACACGGTGTTAAAGGACCAGATTTAATTTTTGTTACAAATACACAGCCAAGAGAATATCTAATAGTAGAAGCGAAAGGTGCTTTGGAAAACTCAAAATATCCGACAGTAGGAGAAAGCAGGCTGTTTAGCAATGTTTATAATCCCGAAACAAGAACAAAAGAAAGATTAGCCCAGCTATCTTTTGATTGGCTTTCGACAAATTCTAAAAGATACTTATATAAAGTAGAAGAAGGCATGAAAGAACTGCTTGATAAAGATGCTGCTAAAATAGAATTTGAGGAGTTTAAAAAATTCATAGAAGATAAAGGAACCTATAGAGCAGCACTGTTTTATGCTTCGCAGAATCAAAAGATTAGATGGGATGGCGGATTTGGTAAATACTTAACAGAAATTTTAAAGAATGATGAAAACATAGCATCGTTCGAAATGGTAAAGATGATATTGAAATAAAGTAGAATTGTTATCAAGGGCGGGAAGGGTGGGAAAATTTTAAATGTTTTAGAGGTGAAAAATAATGGCTGAGTGGTGGGAAATTAAGCTCAATCCTAAAAAACTTAAGAAATTGTTGAATGATGAATTAGTAAGAATAGAGGATGATGCAAAGTATGGTTATGTATTTTATTTCAGAGTTTTAGCAGCAGGAAGGTATTACATGTATCTTGGAGATTTTGAAGAGGGGAAAAAGTATATTTTGAAAGCTATTGAAGCTAAGAAAAAAGATATTGATACTGCTATCAAAGAACGTGGCTATGAGAGTGAAGCAGTAGCAAGACAAAAGGTGAAATTAGCCAAAGCATACAGGTGGATAGGAGAGATTGAGAAACTAAAGCAGGAATGTCTTGAGGCTGCTAACATTTTCAGAAAAATATATGAAGAAGGGAAAAAAATTAATAGAAGTTTAGTGTTATATCCTGATAGCAGCCGTGACTTTTATGTTGCATGGTCAGCAGCTGAATATTATCTTGGTAACTATCAAATGGCTGTGGATGTTAAAAAAATCTATGCAAAGAATACATTTGGGATTGTTTCTTCTGGTCTTGCAGAGTATATATTGAAAAACGATGCGCAGGCACTAAAAAATCAAATAAAAATTCTTGTTGAAGGTATAATAGAATTTAGATGTGAACCTGATTATGATGAGAACGTATATGACCCATGGCACTGGTATGAAGAAGCAAAGAAGATAGCTGGTCTACCTGGCATCTTTAGCTTATTCGACCCTTCTCCTCCTATTCTGCCAATACAAGAAGACTAAAAGATAAAATTTATTTAGCAATGTTTATAATCCCGAAACAAGAACAAAAGAAAGATTAGCCCAGCTATCTTTTGATTGGCTTTCGACAAATTCTGAAAGGTATTTAAATAAGGTAAAAGAAGGCATGAAAGAACTGCTTGATAAAGATGCTGCTAAAATAGAATTTGAGGAGTTTAAAAAATTCATAGAAGATAAAGGAACCTATAGAGCAGCACTGTTTTATGCTTCGCAGAATCAAAAGATTAGATGGGATGGCGGATTTAATAAGTTTTTAAAAGAGATTTTGGTTAGAGACAAAAACATAACATCATTTGAGATGGTAAAAATGATTTTATAGATTTTAAGCTAAACTTTAGGGTGGGAAGGGACCGGGAAATTTTAAATGTTTTTGAGGTGAAAAATAATGGCTGAGTGGTGGGAAATTAAGCTCAATCCTAAAAAACTTAAGAAATTGTTGAATGATGAATTAGTAAGAATAGAGGATGATGCAAAGTATGGTTATGTACATGCTTTCAAAGTTCTTGCAGCAGGAAGGTATTACATGTATCTTGGAGATTTTGAAGAGGGGAAAAAGTATATTTTGAAAGCTATTGAAGCTAAGAAAAAAGATATTGATACTACTATCAAAGAACGTGGCTATGAAAGTGAAGCAGTAGCGATAAACAAAGTCAGATTAGCCAAGATGTACAGGTGGGTTGGTGAAATGGATAAGCTCAAGCAGGAATGTCTTGAGGTTGTTAACATTTTCAGAAAAATATATGAAGAAGGGAAAAAAATTAATAGAAGTTTAGTGTTATATCCTGATAGCAGCCATGACTTTTATGTTGCATGGTCAGCAGCTGAATATTATCTTGGTAACTATCAAATGGCTGTGGATGTTGAAAAAATCTATGCAAAGAATACATTTGGGATTGTTTCTTCTGGTCTTGCAGAGTATATATTGAAAAACGATGCGCAGGCACTAAAAAATCAGATAAAAATTCTTGTTGAAGGTATAATAGAATTTAAATGTGCTCCAAATTATGATACGAATGTATATGACCCATGGCACTGGTATGAAGAAGCAAAGAAGATAGCTGGTCTACCTGGCATCTTTAGCTTATTCGACCCTTCTCCTCCTACTCTGCCAATACAAGAAGACTAAAAAATAAAATTTATTTAGCAATGTTTATAATCCCAAAACAAGAACAAAAGAAAGATTAGCCCAGCTATCTTTTGATTGGCTTTCGACAAATTCTGAAAGGTATTTAAATAAGGTAAAAGAAGGCATGAAAGAACTGCTTGATAAAGATGCTGCTAAAATAGAATTTGAGGAGTTTAAAAAATTCATAGAAGATAAAGGAACCTATAGAGCAGCACTGTTTTATGCTTCGCAGAATCAAAAGATTAGATGGGATGGCGGATTTAATAAGTTTTTAAAAGAGATTTTGGTTAGAGACAAAAACATAACATCATTTGAGATGGTAAAAATGATTTTATAGATTTTAAGCTAAACTTTAGGGTGGGAAGGGACCGGGAAATTTTAAATGTTTTTGAGGTGAAAAATAATGGCTGAGTGGTGGGAAATTAAGCTCAATCCTAAAAAGCTTAAGAAATTGTTGAATGATGAATTAGTAAGAATAGAGGATGATGCAAAGTATGGTTATGTACATGCTTTCAAAGTTCTCGCAGCAGGAAGGTATTACATGTATCTTGGAGATTTTGAAGAGGGGAAAAAGTATATTTTGAAAGCTATTGAAGCTAAGAAAAAAGATATTGATACTACTATCAAAGAATGTGGCTATGAAAGTGAAGCAGTAGCGATAAACAAAGTCAGATTAGCCAAGATGTACAGGTGGGTTGGTGAAATGGATAAGCTCAAGCAGGAATGTCTTGAGGCTGCTAACATTTTCAGAAAAATATATGAAGAAGAGAAAAAAACTGATAGCGTCTTAGTGTTATATCCTGATAGCAGCCGTGACTTTTATGTTGCATGGTCAGCAGCTGAATATTATCTTGGTAACTATCAAATGGCTGTGGATGTTGAAAAAATCTATGCAAAGAATACATTTGGTATTGTTTCTTCTGGTCTTGCAGAGTATATATTGAAAAACGATGCGCAGGCACTAAAAAATCAAATAAAAATTCTTGTTGAAGGTATAATAGAATTTAAATGTGCTCCAAATTATGATACGAATGTATATGACCCATGGCACTGGTATGAAGAAGCAAAGAAGATTGCTGGTCTACCTGGTATTTTTAGCTTGTTTGATCTTTCTCTACCTCTGTTGCCTATTTGGTAATCCAGATTAAATAACTGATTAAGTTTTTATTGATAAGCTATTATAATTTATTATAGAAGCGGAACGAAAACAAATTATTTGGAGGTAGATATTATGAGCACACCTTCTTTTATGTTTTTAGAATATAAATTAAAACTCTTAAGTTTACCAAAGAGAGATGTTCAAGAATTTGAAGATAAATTTTTAGAGTTTATTCAAAATTTTTGTGAAATATTGTTGGCAAATATGCGAGATTATTTTCCCAACAATGCAATTGATAACACTTATTGGCCAAATATTTATTATGATTGGTCAGAAATAGAAAAGCTTGAGGATACTGTTTATCGTGTAAAGTTAGCTTTTGCTCATGATTTTACTCTATCAAAAAGGGGAAAGAAAAAATTTGCTGAAGAGTGTAAAGATTTTGTTAGAAGACTAAATAAATTCTTTGAAATTTTTGAATTTGATGTTAGATTTGAAGATGAGCCATTTAATATAGAATACTATGATCCTGGATCTGAAGATAATGACGGCGAAGATTTGTTTTTATATGATGATGACAATGATTTGTTTGGCTAATATTATAATATCATAACATAGTTGTACATGATTCAAGGTGATTCAATGGTTTACTGGATTATAATTATGTCAACTTTTGTGTTAGACCAGCTAACAAAGGCAAGAGCAGAAAAATTTTTTGTAGATAGCCCTGTCAATTTACTTGGTGGAATTTTGTCGCTCACCTATGTGCAAAACAGGGGTGGGGCTTTTTCCATCTTAGAGGGGAAAAGAAGATTTTTTATAATTGTTTCAATCATCCTCATTTTGTTTTTATGTTATATGATTTTCAAGTCCACAAGCAATCTTTACAAGTTTTCTTTTTCGCTGATAGTGGGAGGAGCGATAGGAAATCTTTTTGATAGGATTGTTAAAGGTTATGTGGTGGATTTTATAGACATAAAAGTCATACCTGTTTTTAATCTTGCTGATTTCTTTATAACCGGTGGGGTACTTCTCTTGACATTTCTGATACTAAAAGAAGGAGGCGAAGAGTTATTTCTGAAGAAAAAACCTTGACAGTAGAAGGTTTTGAC
Source organism: Caldicellulosiruptor bescii DSM 6725 (assembly GCF_000022325.1). Classification (NCBI taxonomy): domain Bacteria; kingdom Bacillati; phylum Bacillota; order Caldicellulosiruptorales; family Caldicellulosiruptoraceae; genus Caldicellulosiruptor; species Caldicellulosiruptor bescii. The sequence goes on from NC_012034.1 coordinate 1,456,174, forward strand.
GGACGACTGGATAGGTATCTTTCTGAGGCTCTTTCTAAAACCCGCAGTTTTGTTCAAAAGATAATAGAAGAAGGAAATGTATGGGTAAATCAAAGACAAGTTTTAAAACCTGCATATAAAGTTAAGAGTGGAGATATAATCAAAGTTGTCATTCCAGAGCCCAAACAGCTATCCCTTGTTGCTCAAGATATAGATATTGAAGTTGTGTATGAAGATGAACACTTATCGGTAATAAACAAACCGCGGGGGATGGTTGTACATCCCGGTGCAGGTAATTTTGAAAATACTCTTGTAAATGCACTTTTGCACAAGTTTAAAGGAAGACTTAGCAGTATAAACGGAGTTATAAGACCCGGAATTGTCCACAGGCTTGACAAAGACACATCGGGACTTTTAGTTGTTGCTAAAACAGATGAAGCACATATTAAACTTTCTGAAGCTTTAAAATCTCATCAAATAAAGAGGATATACTATGCTATATGTGAAGGTGTGTTAAAAGAAGACAGTGGTGTAGTTGATGCACCGATTGGAAGGCATCCTGTAAACAGGCTAAAAATGGCTATTGTTCCCAATGGGAAAGAAGCAGTTACTTACTTTGAGGTTTTAGAAAGGTTTGACAAATACACTTTTGTGAAACTCAGATTGAAGACAGGAAGGACTCACCAGATAAGAGTTCATATGTCGTATATAGGTTATCCTTTGCTTGGAGACGGAATTTACGGAAGAGCAAAAAATGAATTTGGAGTTGAAGGGCAGGTTCTTCATGCAGGTGAAATTGAGTTTGTCCACCCTATAACTTCAAAAGTGCTGCACTTTTCAGCTGATCTACCAGAGTACTTTGTCGAGATTCTAAATATGCTGAGGAACAGAAACAATAAATAGCATATATGCTATTGATAACCATAGACAAACTGTATATTTTGGTGTTATAATAGCTAAGAAAATAAAAAATCGAATAGTGGGTTTAAGAGAATTTAAGACCTTTAAGCTGGCCCTGTGAGGCGGCAAGGTTGGAAAAATTTTGAGAGTGTCAGTATGGAAAAAAGGCTTCTTGCCAATTCGCAGGCAGGAAGCTTTTTTTGTGCCAATGGAGGTGCTGTATTTTGGAAAAATTTAAAGAAATTATGGATGCAAATCAAATGCGAAGGGCTTTAGTCAGGATTTCTCACGAGATACTTGAAAAGAACAAGGGTGTTGAAAATCTTTGCCTTGTTGGGATTCAGCGAAGAGGTGTAAATCTGGCAAAAAGGATACAAGAAAACATAGAAAAGATAGAAGGTGTAAAGCTTCCTTTAGGCATTTTGGATATTACATTTTACAGAGATGA